>JANLOP010000313.1:0-35244 GCA_031366635.1 Betaproteobacteria bacterium
CATTGCCCAAAACGTCACCGCCCAGCGGGTGCAGCGGGTGGCCACCGGCTACACCAATGCCAAAGGCCAAACCATCGACGGCCTGGGCAGCGGCTTCCAGTTTTGCCGGCTGTCAAAACAGCCGCTGTTTGCCGCCGACGGCCAGGTGCGCGCCGATGTGCGTTTTGCCCAACTGGCCGAGTTTGTGTGGTTTGCCGAAACCGGCAGCGGCTTCGCCGGCCCTGCCGATTCATCGCTGCTGGGCGTGCACGCCGGCCGGGCGATTTACCTGCTGTACAACGGCATCCTGAAAGATACCGCCGACACTGGCGGCAATGTGCTGACCCACGCCGTGCTGGCCGCCCTGCCGCCATTCAGTGGCCCGAAAGTGATATATGCCGCCGCCAACCGGCTGGGCGCCCGGGCCGGCCGCGACAACATTACCGTCAAACAAACGCCTTACGCGCTGGCGGTATGAGCATGGACAGTTTGCCGGCCAAATCCACCGCGCCCGCCCCGGCCCTCTCGCCGCTGCGCAGCTTTGCGCCCAAGGTTTACCAAATCCAGGTGCTGGACAGCATCACCGCGTATTTTCAAGCCTGCCACGCGCTGCCGTCGCCCAGCATCGCTTTCACCGCCACCACCGAAAAACTCTGGGGCCTGGGCCTGCCGTGCCGCCCGCTGGCGGGGTTTCTGCCGGACATGCCGTATTTCTGCCTGCGCGTGCCCACGGGCGGTGGCAAAACCTGGCTGGCGGCCAAAAGCGTGGCGCTGGTCAATACCCATTTGCTGCGCAGCGAGCACAGCGTGGTGCTGTGGCTGGTGCCCAGCAAACCGATCCGCGACCAGACCTTGCGCGCGCTGCGCGACCGCAGCCACCCCTACCACGCCGCGCTGCGCGAGGCCGGGCCGATCACCGTGCTCGATCTGGACGAGGCCAGAAGCCTGACCCGCGCCACGCTGGACACCAGCAGCACCGTCATCGTGGCCACCCGGCAAGCGTTTCAGGTGGAGGACGAAGAGTGCCGCAAGGTCTACCAATCCAGCGGCGCGCTGATGCATCACTTTGAGCACCTGCGTGCCGAGCAACGCGCCGGGCTGCTGACCGACGGTGAGGGCGCGGCGCAAACCACGCCGTACTCGCTGGCCAATGTGCTGCGGCTGCGCCGGCCGTTTGTGGTGGTGGATGAGGCGCACAACAGCCGCACCGACCTGGCCTTCGAGATGCTGGCCCGGTTTTGCCCCAGCGGCGTGATGGAGCTGACGGCCACGCCCGATCTGGCGCGCACACCGTCCAATGTGCTGCACAGCGTGTCGGCCGCCGAGTTGAAGGCCGAAGAGATGATCAAGCTGCCGGTGCTGCTGGAGGCCGAGCCCGACTGGCAGCAGTGCCTGGCCGATGCCCTGGGCCGGCGCGACGCGCTGCACGCCCTGGCCGACGCTGAGCAGCGCACCGGTGCGGCCTACCTGCGGCCCATCGTGCTGATCCAGGCCGAGCCACGCCGCAGCGGAGTGGACACGCTGGATGTTGAGCGGGTGCGCGCCGAGCTGCTGGCCAACCACCGCGTGCCGGCCGACCAGATCATGGTCGCCACCAGTGAGCAGCGCGGCCTGGACACCCTCGATGCCGAGCACCCGCTGGGCATTGCCGACCCGGCCTGCCCGGTGCGTTTTGTCATCACCCAGCGGGCGCTGGCCGAGGGCTGGGATTGCCCGTTTGCCTACATTCTTGTCAGCATGGCGTCGCTGCACTCGGCCACTGCCGTGGAGCAGTTGCTGGGGCGGGTGCTGCGCCAGCCGGGTGCGCAGCACCGCGCCAGCCCGTGGCTCAACCAGTCGTATGCGTTTGTGGTGTCGCCCAACTTTGCCGAGACCGCCGCAGCGCTGCGCGACCGGCTGGTGGCCGGCGCCGGCTTTGACAGGCGGGCAGTGGCTGAGTTTGTGACGGCCGCCCGGCCCGAGCAGGCCCGGCTCGATCTGGACGCCGGCCGGGTGATTTACACCCCGGTGACGGTGATGCTGACCGAAAAGCCCGACTTCAAGCCGCTGGCCAAACCGATCCGCGACAAGCTGACCTGGGACGCCAAGCACAACACGCTGACGCTCAACACCCCGCTGACCGAGGCCGAAGCCGAAGCGCTGCAAGCGCTGCTTAGCTCACCGCTGGCGGTGGCGGCTGTGATGCAGGCCGCGCTGGCCAGCCGCACCACGGCCATCGAGTTTTTCCAGACCCCGGCGGAGCTGGGTGAGACCTTCAGCGTGCCGCAATTGGCCCTGCGCTTGCAGGGTGAGTTGCGGTTGTTTGACGACCCCGAGGTGCTGGACTACCCGTGGGATTTGTCGCTGCTGGACGCCGCACCCGCCACCGAGGACATGACCGCGCTGGGTGCCGGGCTCAGGGTCTCAGAAAGCGGCGAAATCGACATCGACCAAGGCAGCGGCAAGGTGGTGTCGCGCTTTTTGCCCGATTTGCAACGGGACCTGGGCCTGGTCTACACGCCTGAAAACTGGCCCGAAGTGCAGCTCGCCGCCTGGCTGTGCCGCAACCTGCCCGAGCCCACCCTCACCCATGCCAGCAAACTGGCGTTTGTATCGGCCTGGCTGGCCGATCTGCTGGGCCGGGCCGGGCAAAGCCTGGCACGCATCAACCTGCAAAAATTCTTGCTGCGTGATCTGCTGGAGGCGCGCATCCGCAACTTGCGCCGGCAGGCGGTCGACATTGCCTTCAACGCCACGCTGTTTGGCGATGACCGCGCCGCCCGGGTGGCCGTGAGCGGTGTTTACGCTTTCCAATTTGCGCCCCACGCCTACGCACCGGTGCGCGACTACGACCATCGATTTGGTCAGTTTGAGTTCAAGAAACACTATTACGGTCGGCTGGGTGATTTCGACAGCAAGGAAGAGTTTGCCTGCGCCTGCTGGCTGGACACGCAAGCGCAAAAAGGCCGCATTGCTTTTTGGCTGCGCAACCTGGTACGGCGCGAGGGCAGCTCATTTTTCTTGCAAAAAGCCAACGGCCGGTTTTATCCTGATTTTGTTTGCCAACTGCCCGCCGCTGCTGGCAAGCCGGGCAGCGTGCTGGTGGTGGAATACAAAGGCGGCGACCGTTGGGCCGGCGCCGACGACGACCGCCGCATCGGCGCGCTGTGGGCCGAATTGTCAGACGGGCGCTGCCGCTTTGTGATGGTCAGCCACCAGCGCTGGGACGGGATTGATGCGCTACTGGGCTGATAGCCAGGGCTATCAATATTCATCGTCAATACGGGCCTTGCCGGGGGGAGAGTTGATGAGCAGCGCCCAAATCCGCGTCGGCATCGGTGGCTGGACATTCGAGCCCTGGCGCAACAATTTCTACCCCGCTGGTTGGCCCAAAGACCGCGAGCTGGAATATGCCAGTCGCCAGCTCAGCGCGATTGAAATCAACAGCGCATATTACAGTGCTCAAAAGCCCGCCACCTTTGCCAAATGGCGGGACGCGACACCCGATGATTTTGTTTTTTCACTCAAGGCATCGCGCTTTGCCAGCAACCGGCGGCTGCTGGCTGACGCCGGTGAATCGGTACAGCGGTTTGTGCAGAGTGGCATCACCGAGCTGGGCGCCAAACTCGGTCCGATCATCTGGAAGTTTGCTGCGACCAAACCATTCGATGCGGCGGATTTTGAGGCATTCTTGAAACTTCTGCCGGCGCAGCAGCAGGGTCTGGCGCTGCGCCACGCACTCGATGTGCGGCATCCTAGTTTCAAATGCAGTGAGTATATGACGCTGGCACGCCGCTACGGCCACAGCACGGTTTTTACAGAATCCGACGATTACCCGGCATTTGCCGACATCACCGGCAGCCTGGTTTACCTGCGCATCATGCGCACCGAGCCCAGCCTGCCCGATGGCTGCCCGGCGCAGGCCCTGGCCCAACTGGCGGCTTGCGCAAAAGCCTGGCGCGACGGGCAAGAGCCGGCGGGTTTGCCGCGCATCGAGCCCGCGCCAGCGCCCACTGCGCCGCGTGATGTGTTGGTGTTTTTTATCAGTGCCGCCAAAGAGAAAGCCCCGGCAGCGGCGATGGCCTTGCAAAGATGGCTGGCATGACGCCTTGTTTTTCAACCCGAAGGAGCCCGCAAAATGACACAGGCAACGCAGCACAATCCCCAACTCGACCTGGTATTCGAACGCGAGGTGGATGTAACCAAAGAGCTGATCTGGCAAGCCTGGACGCGGCCCGAGTTAATCAAGAAATGGTTTACGCCAGCACCGTGGACGACAGTGGGCTGTGAGATTGATCTGCGGCCAGGCGGGCTGTTCTACACCTTGATGCGCTCACCCGAGGGGCAGGAGTTTCCAAACACCGGGTGTTATCTGGAGGTGGTCGCGAACCAGCGGCTGGTCTGGACATCGGCACTGGGCCCGGGGTTTCGGCCAATGCCGGCGCTGCCGGCCGAATCCGCCGAATCGGCAAGCTGCGACTTTCCCTTCACCGTCATCCTCACGCTGGCGCCGCAGGGCACGGGCACGGGCACGGGCACGCGCTACACCGCCGTGGCTTTGCACCGGGATGAGGCCGACCGGCAAAAGCACGAGGCGATGGGGTTTCAAGACGGCTGGGGCAAAGCGCTGGACCAACTGGTGGCCTTGGTCAAGGCGATGTAGTGGGCTGGGGTGGCTGCTGGAGCCACCCTCACCCCAACCCTCTCCCGCGTGCGGGAGAGGGAGCAAGGCACGAGGCGGGTGACTTGCCCTCTCGCCCCCGGCATGGGGGAGAGGGCTTGGGGTGAGGGGAGCAAACCGCCCGGCGCGCACCCCGTTGAGTTGACCGCCCAGGTGCAGATCGCCCCCAACCCACCAGTCAAGTCGAAACCCTGTCTGAGCCTGCGGCGCAGGCGAGTCAGTACTGAGTGTTGGCCATCGCAGTCGAGCGGCGTGACATAGAAACTGTTTGCAAGCGCTTTTCTTTGCTTCCTTGCGCAAAAAAGAAAGGGAGGCGGCCGCCGGGCCGAATCCCGGCACTTGCCAGCGGCCACCAGCGCCCTGCCCTCACCCCCGACCCTCCCCGCGTGCGGCACAGGGAGCCAAGCCGCTGTCCCGAAGACGGAGCCAGACGGCTCAGGCGTCACGTCCGTCCTTGGCCAGCTCACGCCGGATACCGCGCTGCAAGGCCTCAGCGCCGATGCAGTGGCTGCCGTCGGCAATCGCCAGCAGACAGGCGTAGCGCACGACATTCATGATGGCGCCGCCGCACAGCGCGTGGCGGGCGGCGAGCTGCGGCAGATCCACGGCTGCATCCAACTGCACAGCCGCCGGAAAACCCTGCTGCCAGAGCGCCAGCCGCTCTTCAGCGCGCGGCATCGGAAAGTAGATCACCGCCTCGAAGCGGCGCGCAAATGCCGGGTCGATGTTGTCTTTGACGTTGGACGCCAGGATGGTGATGCCGTCAAAGGTCTCGATGCGCTGCAGCAGATACGACACCTCCTGGTTGGCATAGCGGTCATGCGCATCTTTGGTGTCGCTGCGCTTGCCGAACAGCGCGTCGGCCTCGTCGAAGAACAGCAACCAGCCCTTGTGCTGGGCGGCATCAAAGATGCGCGACAGGTTTTTTTCGGTCTCACCGATGTATTTTGAGACGACCAGCGACAAGTCCACCTTGTAGACCTCGCGCCCGGTGGCCTGGCCCAGCAGGGTGGCGGTCATGGTTTTGCCGGTGCCGGGCGGGCCATGAAAAAGCACCCGGCAGCCCGGCCGCAGCTTGGCCGCCATGCCCCAGTCGTGCATCAGCGTGTGGCCGTGGCGCAGCCAGGTTTCGATCTCGCGCACCTGGGCCAGCGTGCCGGGGTGCAGCACCAGATCACGCCATTGCAGGGCGGTGTGCAACAGGCTGGCCGGGAAGGCTGCGCTCAGCCCGGGCCGGCGCGGCTGGCCGGTGGTGATCAGGCCCAGGCAATCGGGCGCCAGGCGCAGCGCGCCTTTGAGCAGCGGCGCGTCGGGGTCGGCCGGCACCAGGCGCAGCACGCCGTGGCGGGCAAACCAGTGGTCGGCATCAAACAGGGTTTGCAGCAGCAGGCGCTGCGCCAGATCATGGCCGGCCAGCACAAAGGCCAGCGTCTCACCGGTGGGCACAAAATCACCGTGCAGCGCGTCGCGCTGGCCACCAAACTCGGTGAAAGGCTTGTCGAAGGTCTGGTTGCGGGTGGCAAACACGTCCAGCAGTTGCGGCCGCAGGTGCGGCACCAACGCCAGCACCAGCGCCGCCCGCTCGGCCAGCGTGGCCTGGTAGTGGCGCAAGAAGCCGGCATACGGCGATGCCGAGGCGGACAGGTCGGGTGCCGGGCTGCTACCGACGGGCCCTGGCGATGCGGGCGGCGCACGGCCCGGCGCACGGCCCAGCGCGGCATCTGGCACAGCGTCTGGCACCGCACCCGGCACGGCGTCTGGCGCGGCGTCCTGGGCGGCGTCTTGGGTGGTCTCCGGCCACGCACCCGGCGCCCCGCCGGGCAGGCCGAAATAGTGTTTGAAGCGGGCGTCGATCAGGCCGGCCAGCCAGTCCAGATCGCGAGCCAGGTCTTGCGCATTGAGCGTCAACGGGGTGTCGGGCATGGACGGGTCGGGGCTGGGCAAATCAGGGCGGACGGTCAGCGTCAACGACACAAAACGGCAGCGGGGCGGCGGCTTACCACTGCACTTGCAGCAGCGTGGCCATCCACGGCAGGCGCACGATGCCAAAGCCCCACGGAAAGCGGTCGATCACCACATCGTAGGTCTGCCGCTCGACGCGCAGCAGCCAGTGGCCGTCGCGGCTGGACAACTGGCCTGGGCGCGCCAAAAAGCTGGCCCGGAAGCCCGCCACCGACATCTCGCGCAGGATCGGTGCCTGGGCGATCACCGCCACCAGCAGCGCGCTGCACTCGGCTTGCTCGGGCTCGGTGAGCGGCACGTCGTCCAGCAAGGCGTCGTCCAGCGGCAGGCCGCAGAGCAGCTTGTTGAGCGGCAACTGGAACTCCGGCGGGTCGGCATCGCCGCTGGCCACGCATTGCAGCAGCCGCGCCGCACGCTGGGCGGTGGCGGGGCTGTGCCAGCCGCCGTCAACCGACAAACCCAGGTGCTCGACAAAACGCGGGATGAACGGCCACAACAGCACCAGGCCGGCGTTGGCCAGGTACAGCGCATCGACAGGGTGGTGCTGCACGGCGGCCGTGCGGCGCGGCGGATGGGCGGTCGCTGCGCTGGGCAGGTGGGCGGCCGCAGCGCTGGGCAGGTGGGCGCCCGCACCGCTGGGCGGGTGGGCGATGCTGCGGCTGGGCTGCGCGGCGGCCGCCGGGCTGATCAGCCGGTGCAGCGTTGAACCCGGCCCGGTCTCGGCGCCGGCCGGCGCTGGATTGGCCGCTGGTGTGGCGGCCGGTGTGGCGGCCGGCGCCGGCTGGCCAACCGGCTCGGCCACAGCAAGCCCGGGCCGGCGCGGCGACGCGGCCGGCACTGCATCCGCAGCGGTGGGCGGGCCCTGCTGCGCAGCCGCCGCAGCCGCGCCCGCACCCGCACCCGCACCCGCACCTGCTACCGCCGCCAGCAAGCCATCGGCCACCGCGCCCGCTGCGGCGGCCGGTGCGGCAGCGATGCGCGCAGGAGGCAAGTCCGCCCCGGTCGCCGGGCCCGGCCGCGCCAGCACGGCGCGCAGCGGCGCCAGCCCCGGCGCATCTGCACCGGCCGCAACGCCGTCCAGCGCCTGGCGCAGGGCCTGCTGCAGGCGGGCACTGGTGATACCCAGGCCGCCGGCCATGCCGGCCAGCGCGGCGGGCAGCCAGCGATCCAGCGTGGCCGCTGCACCCGGCAGCGCCGCCGCCAGCACGGCCTGCCACCAGGCTGTGCGCAGCCTGTGCGCCGGCAGTGCCAGGGCGCCAGCGGCCAGCCCCAGCACTTGCGGCCAGGCGGCATGCAACGCCACCGGCCAGGTGCTGCCGGGCGCGGCGCCCGGGCCGGCGCCAAGCTGTTGGTCCAGCAACCGTGCCAGCAGACCGTCGTCGAGCGTGGCCATCAGGCGGCGGCACGGCTGATCCCCCAGCCCGCTCGCCAGCCCACCGACCAGCGCCAGCCAGCCCGGCGACGGGTTTTGCAGCAAGGCCCGCACGGCGTTCTGCACCGTCAGCCGGTCGGCGCTGTCGGCCCACCACGGCAGCGCGCCGGTGTGCAGGTAGAAATCGACCAGCTCCAGATCGCTGTCGGCGTCGGGCGCGGTGCGCAATGCCTGCGCAAGCTGCCCGGCAAATTGCGCTTCGAATGGCGCCACACCGGCCTCGTGGCGCAGCGCCGGGGCCGGCACGACGCCGAGGTCGATCAGCAGCCGGTCGATGCGCTGCACCCGGCCGGGCTGGCCCAGCGCGTCGCAGATGCGCTCGATGGCCGGCAGCCAATCCTGCACAAAGCGCTGGCGCAGCGCGGTTTGCAGCGCAGCGGCCTGCGCCTGGCTGGCGCCGGCCAGCTCGATCACCAGGCGCAGCACGCGGTGGGTCTGGGCGCCGCTCACAAGCCGTGTCAGCCTGCGGCGCGCAAGGTGATGCGCACCTCGGCCGCCAGCAGCACGCTGGCCAGCGCGTCGTCGGTGCGGGTGGCGGCCACGGTGAAGCGGGCATCCGTGGTGATGGCGCCGGTGGGCAGGTTGATCTCGGCGCCGGTGCCCGCAACCGGCACGCCCAGCGCCGCCGCGTCGGCCCGCAACTGGTAGGCCACGCCGGGCTGGCTGGCGGCCACCACGATGTCGGTGCTTTCACCCGCCGCCAGGCTGTCGCGGCGCGCGGCCAGGGCCAGATCGGCACGCGGCAGCACGGTGACGGCCAGCGCCAGCCGGCGCTGCAGCGGCAAGCCGGTGCCGGGCTGGGCCGGGCTGATGACCAGCTCAAACACGCTGTCGGCCAGCACCGGGCCGGTGTCGAGCTGCAAACCGGCGCCAGTGCCCGGCGCCGGATCGGCCAGCGCCCGGCCCTGGATTTGCAACTGGTGCAGATCACCCAGCGCGCTGCTGGCCACCTGCACCTGGGCGCTGGCGCCCGGCGCCACCCGCGCGGGCTCGACGCGCACCGGGGGCAGCGCACGCAGTTGCACGCTGTGGGCCAGCGCCGCGTCAAGCCCGGTCATCGCGCGCCGGGCGGACACGGCCAGCACGGCGTCGGCGGCCAGCGGGGCGGCGCCGGCCAGCGCGGCATCGCCGGCCAGCGACAGGCGCAGGCGGGGCGTGGGCACCGGTTGCTGGTCCAGCGCCACGGCAGCGCCGGGCGCGGGCTCGGTGGCCGGATCACGGCCCCGTGCCAGCGCCCAATCGATGCCGATGGCCATTTGGCCCAGGCCCTTGTTGCGCGTCGGGTCACGCTCGTCGGCCTGGTGCTGGTAGGCCGGCTGCGGCAGGGCCGGGCCGTCGGGCTGGGCGGTGAAGTGGTAATAAACACCGGGCTGGCCGCCGGCCACTTGCAGCTCGGGCGGCGCGGCCGCGTCCAGGCCCTGCAGCAGCGCCAGTTGCAGCGGCGGCGTGGCGCTGGGCCGCACCAGCACCAACACGGCTTGGTCCAGGCCGACGTCGGTGCTGATCGTCGTCTGGCCCACCGGGTGGGCCTTGCTGGCTTGCACCAGGTAGACGGCATCGTCGGCCGGCGCGCCCAGCGGCAGATCCAGACCGGCGCCGGTGCCGGCCAGCGGCGCGTCGCCGACGGCGACAAAACCGTCGGGTGTGCGCCAGCCGTCGGCGGGCAACCAGCCGTCGGGCCGCAGCGGCAGGCCGACGGCGGGCAGATCGGCGTGATCGGGCTGGGCGGGCTGGGCGGGCTGGGCGGGCGGGGCGGGCTGGGCACGCAGCAGCGCGCCAGCGCTGTCGGGGAGTCCATCGCGCCGCCATTCAGCGTCGCGCACCCGGCGGGCAAACAGCCGGTAGGCCACACCGGCCTGGCTGGCGGGCAGGCGCAGCGCGGCGCTGGCCTGGCCGCTGTCGATCACCGGGCCGGGTTGGGCCAGCGCTTGCAAGGCGGTGTTGGCCTTCACAGCCACCCGCAGCCGGGCGCTCAGCCATTGCTGGTCTTGCGCGCCGCCAGTACCGCCGCCAGTACCACCGCCAGCCCCGCTGCCACCACCGCTGCCAGCCCCGCCGCCCGCGCCGCCGGTGAAGGTTTTGGTGGCCTGCACGCTGAGCGTGACATCGGCGGCCAGCGGCGGCGACAGCAGCTCGATGGTGCCGAGGTTGCCGATCACGGCGTCGGCCTGCGCCGTGCCGTCCAGCCCCAGTGCGTAGGCCACGCCCTCCTGGCTGGCATGCACTTGCACCCGCACCCGGGCGCCAAAAGCGACCACCCGCGCATCGCCCGGCTGCGGGTGGGACAAGGTGGCGTCGAGCAGCGGCAGGCCGGGCAGATCGATCAGCAACTGGATGTCGAGCCCGACCTTGACCGATGCGCCCTGCGTCAGCAGCAGCGGCGGCTGCCCGGGCAGTGGCGGCAGGCCGGTGGCCGCCGGTAGCTTGCTGACCTGGATGCGGAAGTGGCTGTCGTCGGTGATGGCCGGGGTCTCCAGTTGCACCCGGCCACTGTTGCCGTCCACCGTGATGGCCGCCGGCTCGGCGCCGCTGGCATCGGCCAGCGCCTGGCCGCCGGGGCCACGCAGCGTGTAGCGCATGCCGGCCTCGGATTCATCGATGCTGATGCGCGCGCTGCGGCCAAAGGCCACCTTGATCGGGCCGCCGGGGCTGCCGTCGGCCACGGTCAGGTCGGTCAGCGGGCAGGTGTCGCCCAGGCCCAGCAGGTCAATCAGCCGGTTGCGTGCGCTGCGCAGCGCCCACTGGTGGTCGGGCCCGGGCGCTGCTGCTGTCGATGTGGATGTCGCTGTCGTGGTTGCCGCAGACCCCACCCCCGCCGCCGGACCATCGGCCGGCAGCCCGCCAAACCGGGCGCGCTGGGCCTGGCACCACAGCGCCAGCCAACGTGCGTGCAGGGTGTTGAAGGCGGCCAGCGCCGGCGCGTCCAGCCAGAGCAGGCGGGCCAGCAGGTGGGCGGGGGTTTCGTCGGCCAGGGTTTGCGCGATGTGGCGGCGCAGGTCGGGGTCGGCCAGCCGGCCGGCCTGGGCCGGCAGAACCACCGTCAGGCGCAGGGAGAACGGGTCGGGCGTGGCGGCCGACAGCATCAGCGCGCCTTGCTGCCAGCGGTCACCGGGCAGCGGGCGCAGCAGGATGTGCTCAACCACGGCGGGCCGCTCGGTCGGGTCAACCAGGCCCAGCAGGCGCATCAGGCGGGCGCTCAGCCCGGCGCTGTCGGGCGCGGCGGGCACGTCCTGCGCGGCCAGCGTGGCTTCGGCACCGGCTGCCGCACCGGCTGAACCCGCCGCACCTGCCGCATCCGCCGCCGCATCCGCCGCCGCACCAGCGCCGCCGCCACCCGCGCCGCCCAGGCTGTTCAAGCCCACGCCCCGGCGCACGGCCTGGGTCGGGTAGTCGCGCAAAAACGCCTGTTTGTCGCGCAGCGACCGGGCCAGCCACTCGCCCGGCGGCGCCAGCGCTGCCGCCCCGTCGGCCGGGCTTGCCGAGATCGACCGGGCGCTCTGGCCCTGCTCGCCCAGCCGGGCCAGCAAATGATCGACCAGGCGGTGGCGCCGTGCCAGCCCGGGCTCAGCGCCCTGGGCCAGGCCCCACGGATCAGCGGTGATGCGGTCGAGCACGGCCTGGTGCCGAGCCAGCGGCTGGCGGCGCACGGTGTCGAGCTGCAGCGCGCCGCCGTCATCTGGCACGGCCTGGGCAAAGCTGGCCTGGGCGCTGTCGTCGGTGAACGACAACAGCCGCCCCACCGCGCCCAACTGGGCAAACTGGTTGGCCAGCAGTTGGTCAAAAAACAGCAGATAGGCTTTGAGCTGGCGCGCCTGGGCCAGGCGCTGCACCGGCAATTGGCTGGACAGCCCGGCCGGGCCCACGCCGTAGGCCGCCGGCAAATGGTGGGCGATGGACAGGTAGCGCGCCACCTGGCGGTTGCGGCCAGTGGGCGGGGCGATGTCGTTGCTGGCCTGCGCCAGACCGGCCACCGGGCCGGCCAGCAGCGCCTGGCGCAGCCGGGCCTCCAACAAGCGGCTGGCGCTGGCCCGGGTGGCGGCGTTGTCGATGCGCAGGCCGCGCCGCTCGAGCCACAAATCCGAGCCGGCGCCATCAAAACTGGCGCTGCGCTGGGCGTCAATGGCCAGCAGCCAATCGCGGCTGAGGCGGCCGTCGCGCAAAAAGCCCAGGCGCTTGACGGCCAGCACGCCGGGCACGGCCATCAGCACCTGGATCAGGTCGGACAGGCGCAGCGTGCTGCGGCGCTGCACAGCCGCCCATTCGGCCGGATCGAGAAACCCGCTGGCCAACAGCGGGCCTTCAAAAATCTGGTCAACCCGCCAGCCCCGGCCCAGCATCTCGCGCAGCGTGCGGAACGGCACGTCCGGCGACAGGTGGCTGGCCAGCGCCTGGTAGATGCTGGCCAGCAACTGGGCCTCGTCGATGCCGGGCGCGACCTCGAGTGCGCCGTCCAGCGCCACCGGCTGGATGTCTTGCACGCTGATCGAGTCGATGTCCTCGCCCAGGCTGCGCCAGGGCAGCAGGCGCTGCGCGGCGCGGCGCACCAGCGTGGCGCCGTCGACGTCCTCACCCAGGCCGGATTTCTCGATGCGCACCCGGATCAGGCCGCGCGGCCGCAACGCGGTGATGTTCGGGCTGGCGTCGGCCTGCTCCGCGCTGCCGCTGCCGCTGTTGCCGCTGTTGCCGCCGCCGCTGTTGCCGTCATTCTGGCCAGCCAGCGGCAGCGCCCACAGCACGCGCCGGGCGCCGTCGTGGTAGGCCAGTGGCTCGTCCACCGGCTCGATCCAGGCATTGCGCACGCCGGGGATGTCGCACACCAGCTTGCGCAGATCCGACAAGGTGACCGGTGCGCTGGGCAGCACCTGGGCCGGCGTGAACAGGCCCGACGCGCCCGCGCCGGCGCCGCCGCCGGCGACCGCGTGGCTGTCGCCGGCCAGCAGGTCTTGCACCGGGAAATCGGTGCGGTAGGCCAGATCGGTGAGGGCGTAGCACAGCGCCTCCAGCAGCGTGATGCCGGGGTCGTGGGTGTTGTGGTCGGTCCAGGTGGCGCCAGCCAGGCGCTGCAGCAGGCCGAGGCCGCGGCTGCGCAGCGCGTCGAAGGTCAGCGCCCCGGGCATGCCAGGCAGCGCAGGCGGCGCGGCGTTGGCAGCGTCCAGCGGGTCAGCGCGTGGGTCCATCGTCGGTCTCTGGTGGCGGGGGCCGGTGCGCCGGTCAAGCCGGGCGCGGTGTGCGCAGCGCCGCGCTTGCCGGCACCGCCGCCCATCCACCCGCGCTACCACCCGCACCCCCGCCCGCGCCACCCGCGTACGCCTGCAGCGCGGCAATCTGCACCTGTTGCTGCTTGAAAGCCTCGATCAACGGCGCAATCAGCACCGAATAGTTCACGCCTTTCAAGCCGTCGGGGCCGGTGCTCACCGCCTCGGGGAACACCGCCTCCACCTCTTGCGCGATCAGGCCGATGCTGGCCCCGGCGCCGGCCACCTCATCGCGCCAGTGGTAGCGAACGCCGCGCAGCCGGGCGATGTGATCGGCGGCACTGACCAGCGTGTGCACATCGCGCTTGCTGCGCAGGTCAGACTGGTTGTACTGGCCCTGGTTGGTCCACATCTTGCCGGCGGCAAAGCCGCCCGAGTAGGCGGTGTTGGCGGGCGTGTACAGGCGCAGCCAGTCGTCGTTGGCACTGCCATCCCCGACCCCGGACAGGCGGAACTTGTCGCCGAGCTGCAGCACGTTGATCTTGACCGTGCCGGCGTCGCTGATGCTCAGGCCGAAGGCGCCGTTGTGGCCGTCGATGATGGAAAACTGGTTGCCGGCGCGCACGCCGACATCCCACCAGTGGCCGCCCGGCACGCCGCCGCTGCGGCCCATGCGGATGGACGCGCGGTTCTCCGCCGCGTACCAGACCACATGCGGGTTGTAGAACATGATGCCGGCCGCGCCGCCGGCGCCAATCGTCACGTACTGGGTGTTGTTGTCGCCCCAGAACGGCGTGGTGTTGACGATGAAGCGGTCCCAACTGCCGGTGCCGCCGGTCTGCACATGCAGCTTGCCCTGCGGGTTGTTGGTGCCCACGCCAACGCCGCCTGACGCCATCAGCGCAATGTGGTCGTCAGCGTCGTTGTCGATGCCCAGCTCCAGCGTGCAGGCCTCACCGGTGCGAGCGTAGTAGCGCAGCCAGGCGGTGTCGCCGCTACCGCCGGCCGCGTCTGACGGGAAGCGCAGGCCGCAATCCGTCGTGGCGCCAAAGGTGGGCATGATGGCGCCGCCGCGCACCTCCAGCTTGGCCCGTGGGTCGGCACAGCCCATGCCGACGTTGCCGCCGCCGTCGAGCACCAGGTCGGTGAAGATCCAGGGCTCGCGGACGAAGTACAGCCGGTTGTCGTTGACGTGGATCGCCCAGTCGTTGTTGTCGGTGTCGAGAAAATCGATCTGCGGCGCATTGCCTTTGAGCACCAGGCTGCCGCCGTAGCCCAGGCCCGAGCTGCTGTCGCGCACGCTGTTGTGCAGGCCCACCACTTTGAGCGTGCCGGCCACCTCGAGCCGGGCCTCGGGCGTGACGGTGCCCACGCCCAGGTTGCCGCTGGCCTGGTCGATGAACAGCCGGGCCAGGCCGCTGCCGTCGGTCAGGCCAAAGCCGGCGCGGGCCGTCTGGGCCTGCAGCGGGTCGCTGCGCGGGTTCAGCGCCAGCGTCCAGGCCGGGCCGGGGTCGCTGAAGTTGCGGTAGAAGTTGATGGCCTTTTTCTGGCTGTTGTCGTCGCCGTCGGCCTGCACGCTGATCGGCTCACCGGGCAGTTTGGCGATGCCGTCGTCGCGCTGGTTCAACCCGGCGCCCACCAGCTCTTCAAAATTGCTGGCCGTGGGCACGGCGTTTTTGACGAAGTACGACTTCAGCGTATCGCGGCCGGTCTTGTCGATTTTCATGGCGGGTCTCCTGGAGCACTCGGTAAAAAGCGGGACGACGGGGCGTGGTTTCGGATGTTCAACCGACGATGAAATCAAGCTCGATGCGCATATTGCCGATGCCACCAAAGCCCTGCACCCTGAAATCGGTGGCGGCGATGACATCAAACTCATGCGCGGCGGCGGCCACCAGCACCGCGTCGGGCCGGCCGGCGCTGGCGTGGTAGCCGCTGCCGTCGGGCACCAGCCGGGGCCGGCCGCCGTCGATGGTGAACAGCCGCAGGCCGGCGATGAAATCAACGTAGTCGCGCTGCTCGATGAAGTTGATGATGCTGTTGGCGTAGATGCTGCCGCCGATCACCAGATCAGCGCTGTCGTCATAGGCCCACGGCGACAGGAAGCGGTTCAGGTCTTGCGTCAGCCGCTGGCGGCAGAAGCCCTCGTCGGTGCCGGGCATGAAGCGCACGCCGCAGCGCACCATCAGCGCCACAAAATGGGCGTTCTTGATGCGCAGATTGGCAAACACCGGCGTCTTGTCGGCCAAAAAAGCCGCGATGTCGCGCAGCAGATCGGCGCTGGCCTTGGGCGCATACGGGTTGAACGGAAAGCGGTGGGTGATGTTGGGCACCACCACCAGGTCGATGCGGCCGGGCTCGACCGGCGCGGCTGCATCGCCCAGCGCCGCCGCATCGCCCAGCGCCGCCGCATCGCCCAGCGCCGCCGCATCGCCCAGCGCATCGGCGCGCAGGCATTTCACTTTGTAGAGCTGGGGGAATTTCTCCAGCACCAGGCGCTCGTAATCCCAGGCGGTGAGGGCACGCTGGCGGTGGCGCAGCCGCTCACTGACCCGCACATTGAAGTGGGCATCGGCCTCGGCCGGCCGGCCGCCAAATGAGCTGTACGGTTGCAGCAGCTTGCCCATGCCCTTCACCGGCGCCAGCGGGGCGCTGATCTGCCCCGGCGGCAGCGGCAGCAGTGCGTGGTCGGCGGCGTTGCCGGCGTCGTCAAACAGCGCCAGCACCGCGTGCGGGTGCACGGCCAGCAGATCGCAGACGCTGTCGGTGGCACGCGCCTGGCGCAGCCGCAGCCAGTAAATGTTGGGCGGGCTGGCCCCGTCCGAGGGCACGGCCGGTGCGGCGGCTGCGGCGCTGGCGGCCTCCGGCAGCAGCGTGCTGGGCAAGACCGGCGGCAATTGCAGCTCGACGATGCCGGCATTGATCAGGCCGCGCGTGCCGTCGGCCAGCAGGCTGCCCTCGAAGGGCCCGTCGTGCAATGAGCACCAGCGGTTGCCACTGAGCACCGCCCATTGCAGTGGCTCGGGCTCGGCATCGGGGTTGGCGCTGCCCTCGGCGGCCTGGAACAGCAGGCTCAGGCGCTGCGGCGCTGCCACGCCGGACAAGCCGATGTACAGCTCGCCCTCGGCGTCGTAGGCCGGCAGCAGCGGCACGCCGGTCGGCTCGTCTTCCACCGCGCCGGCCGCCCACGGCTGGTGGCCAAACGGGTGGATGTGGTGCAGCGCCAGCAGGCCCGATGTCAGCCCCGCCAGCCCGGCCAGCCCGGCCAGCCCAGCCGACCCGGCCTGTGCATCGGGCTGATCCGCCAGCGCGGCCTGCTCGGCCGACGCGCTGTAGTCGATCAGCAGGCTTTTGAGCTTGGGCGTGTACGGCGGGTTGACGAGGTAGGGCGCGGCCTCGGGTTTCGTGCCTTTGGCGATCTCGGCCGCCATCGCCATTGATTTTTGCAGCGCCAGCACCGGGTAGACCGCATGCTGGAAATCCCCCGCCAGCTCCAGCACCCAGCAGCGCCGCCAGGCCCCCACGTCGGCCAATTCATCCTGCCGGCCGGCCTCGGGCGCCGGGTGTCCGGGCTCGGGCGGGTTGGCCAGATCGCGCTGCACCGGCGCGGCGGTGTTGGCATCAAACAGCGGCAGCAGATTGGGGCTGGGGTTGAACAACTGGCCGTCGCGCAGGCCAAAGCGGGCGGAAAAGGGGTCGGGCTTGGCCACGTCGGGATAGTTGGCGTAGTGCGTGGCCAGCGACGCCGGTGCGCCCATCCAGATGAAGCGCAGGCTGATCGAATCCAGCGCCTTGGCCACCAGCTCAGCGTGGCCGATGCTCAAGCGGGCGCCGCTGGCCGGGCTGCTGCCAAACGGCTCGAAGGGCTTTTTGGGGTCGAGCACGGCCTGGTCGTTGCGCAGCGCCAACCCGGCCAGGCCGGTGACCGCCACCGCCAGCCGCAACCGGCGCAGGCGCAGGCGGCGCAGTGCCTGGTAGGCGCTGTGCTGGCAGCCGGCGGCGGCGTCCCAGGCCGGGCGCAGCATCAGCCGCAGCACCGGGCTGGCCGCGGCGATGCCGTGCCGGGCCAGCGTGGGCGCCACCACCGCCGGTTGTTGATCGGACAATTTGAGCGTGAACACCAGCGCCCGCAGCGCGCTGGTGGACACACCGGCCACTGCCGGGTAGCCGCCAAACGCCGGCGGGTTGCCCAGCGCCGACCAGCTGAGTTGCACCGCGTCGGCGTCGATCCAGCCGTCGGGCCCACTGAGCTGCAAGTGGAAGGGGTTGACCGTGGCGCTGTTGCCGGCGCCGTCGGGCGGCGCCAACAGCCGGCGCAGCGCGTCAGCGTCAAAGTGCGTGGCGTCGCCGCTCAGGCCGAGCGTGAGCACCACGCTGCGCTGGCCCTCGGCCAGGGCCAGCAGCGGCGACGCCACCGCCCAGCCCAGCACCTCGGCGGCTGGCGGCGGCGGCACGGCCACCGGCACATCGGGCAGGCGGCCAAACGGCTTCCAGCGCGGCTGGGCGGCATCCGCTGCTTGATCGGGCGCCCAGACCTGGCGGGCATCGGCCGCCGGGTAGACGTGGTGCCACAGCGCTTGCTCGGGCGGGGCCACGGCAAAGCCTTCGCGGTTGCGCTGGGCGATCTCCAGCACCTCGGCGGCACGCGCCCAATCGGCTGGCGTGGGCTTGGCTTGGCCATCGGCCGGCGCCAGCAGGTTGGCCAGCCATTGCTGGTCGACAAGCCCGACGCCCAGCGCGGCCAGGCGCGGCAAGCCGGCCGGCGCGTGCACCGCCTCGCCCAGCACGACGGCCAGCATGTCGGCCATCGCACGGGCCGCATCGGCTGCCGCCAGGCCGGGCGCGGCGGCGCTTTGCAGCACCTCGCGCCGGCGGCGGAACACCAGCTCGGCGTTGGCATCAGCGCAAATCTGGAACACCCGGGCCCAGTCGGCGCCGTCGGGCGCCACGCTGTCGGGCAGGGCCAGGCTGCGCTGCAGCACCGCCACGATGAAGTAGAAGCGCTCGGCCGACATGCAGAAATAGCGCTCGATGCCGGCAAACGCCGCTTGCAGGCCGTCGATGCCGCCGGCCACCGGCCAGGCCACGGCGCCGAGCGCGGCCGCCAGCATGGCGTCAAAATCCCGGCCCTGGCGCAGCGCCGGGCTGAGTGCAAAGCCGGGCTGGCGGCGCTGGCTGGCGCCGTCGATGAGCCGGCAGATCTCATCCCAATCACGGTCGAGCAGCCATTTGATCGACATCATGCGGCTGAAATCGGCCAGCGACAGATACAGCTCGGCCTGCACAAAAGCCTGCACATCGGGGCGGTCGGCCAGCACGGCGTAGGCCTCGTCGGCGCTGGCCACCTCGGGCAGGCGGTTGTACAGCTTGGCGTACTGGGCTTCGGTCAAGCCCAGCGCGCTGCGCAGATTGGCCTCGAAATCGGCAGGCTGGGTGGGCTTGAGATCAAACGCCGGGTCGCGCTGCCGGCCGGCCAGGCCCAGCACGGCATTGATGCCGGCCCAGTCGGCGGGGTCATTGCCGAGACGGCGGCTGCGCAGCACCAGCAGGCTGCGGAAATTGTCGAACAGCGCCAAGCCCAGGCCGCTGTCGACAAAGCCGATGATCTGCTGCGCTTGCAGCACCGGCTCGATGCCCAGCGCGTCCGGCGCCTGGCCGGTGGGCGGCGGCGGCAGGCCGGGCAGCAGCGGCAGCGGCAGCGCATCGCCCGGCGCCGGGCTGCCCAGCGTGATGCGCAGCATGGCCATGAAAGCCGCCTGCCGGCTGCCGCCCACCAGGTACTGGCGCATCGCCTGGCGGATGCCGGTGCTGCGGATGTCGGCACGCAGCGAGCGCAGTTGCGCCACTTGCACGGGGCTGAGCAGCAGATCGGTCTGGGTGCGGTAGATGCGGTCCAGACCGAGGCTGTCTTTACCGGCGCGCAGCGCCGTGCCGGCCGGCAGGCGCAGCCGGCTGCTGCGGTTGTCGGGCAGCGCCAGCACATGCACCTGGTCGGGCACGGCACGCTTGCGCACCATGCGCAAGACCTCGCGGTAATAAAAGTCCAGGTGGCGGGCGGTCAGGCCGTTGAGCTGGTCGCGGGCCAGGCCCAGCAGATCGACAAACGCCAGTAACAGCGCAAAGTGCGGCCGGCCGTAGCGCGCGGCACGCTCGGGGCTGGCGCGCTCGGGGGCCTGCAGGTAATCAGCCGCGTCGCGCAGCGCGTCGGCATCGGGCAACAGGCCGCGCCAATCGCCTTGCGGCTGGCCGTCGCCGTCCACATACACCAACTCGGCCGCGTAGGCCCGGGCAAAAGCCAGCAGATCGGCCGAGGTGCGGCCGTCGATCACCGCGTAGGCGGGGTCCAGCTCTGGCCGCAGGCGGGCGGCCTGGCTGGTGCCGTCGGCGATGGCGTCGGGCAGATTGCTGGGCAAATCGCTGGGCATGGCGTCGGGCATGGCGTTGCGCGGGTGGCGAATCAACCGTGTAGCGCCCTCAGGTGGCGCTGACCTTGAGGTTGCTGGCGACAAACTGGCCCTGGCCGCTGTACTGCGGCGTGGCGTCGGGGATCGGCGCGCCGGGCCCGGGCGGTGGCTGCTGGGCAGGGCTTTGCACCTCAAACCTGGCGGTGAACAGGCTGCCCTTGAGCAACACGGCCTTGCCGCCGGTCTGGCTGTGGCCGGCTTTCTGATCGGCCGCCAATGCGGCGATCTTCAGCGTGCCGGTGCCCGGAATGCTGTACACCGGTGTCATGTACAGGCAGCCCGGCACCGAGACGTTTTTCTCGTCGCCGGCCACGCACACCGCCTTGCCGCCCACGCTGGCCGGCCCGCTGCCGGCCAGCTTGCCGGGCTGCACCACCACGACGGCCGGCGAGAAAGCGGGCAGGAACAGCACCGGGTCACCGTCGATCAGCACCAGGTCAGTCATGCCAGCCCGCCGCTGCCGACGCCCGGCGCCTGCGCGGCCTCACGCAGGTAAAACGGGTAGACCATGTTGTAGCGCGAGTTGGTGGCGCGCACGGTGTAGTCGATCAAGATCAACAGCACGCCCTCGTCGGCCCGGCGCTCGGACACGTCTACATCGTTCAGCGTGACGCGCGGCTCATGGTGCAGGATGGCGTCGCCCACCAGGTCACGCACCTGGCCGATCAGGCCCTGGCTGATCTCGCCGAACAAGAACTCGCCCAACTCGCAGCCAAAGTCGTCTTGCAGCAGGCGCTCACCGCGCCGGGTGGCCAGCAAGATCCCCAGGCTTTGCTCGATGTCGTCGACGCCGCTGACCATCGCCAGCGCAGCACCGCCGGCGCCAAACTGCGGCGGAAAAGCCCAGCCGGTGCCGAGAAAGCCGCTGTCGTCGGTGCCGGCCATGCTCATCCCGCCGGGGCTGGGGCTTGCGCCGCGCTGGCCGGGCCTGGTTTGGCGTGATCGGCCTGCGCGGCCTTGATTTGCTCGGCCGCCTGGGCCTGGATCTTGGCCACCAGGGCGTAGACCCTGGCAAACGGCAGGTTGCCCACGCCTTCGAGGACAAGGTTGAGCTCGTCGATGCTGAGCTGAAGCTGGAGGTCGGGCATGGTGGGGGGCGCAGGCGGCCGGTGGTTTAAGCGGGTTGAGGAAGGGGCAAGGTCATGGCGGCGTTCATGGCGGGTGGGTGTCGATGCCGGGTTCAAGCCGTCACTTCAGATCGACCTTGCTGCCTTTGATCTCGACAGGGCCGCTGGCATCGACCTTGAAATCCTTGGCCGACTTGAGCGTGATGCCGTTTTTGTCCAGCGTGATCTTGTTGCCGTGTTGGTCGCTCAGCTCGATCAGCTCACCGTCGTCGTCGAGCACGATCTTGTTTTTGCCCGGTGTCTGCAAATAAAGCTGGGCCTTGTCGTCATCGACCAGGCCGATGGTGATGCCTTTTTTGCTGACCAGGCCGCGCCGCCCGTTTTTGTCGCTGGCATCGACGATGGCCGCCGGCGGTGCGTTTTTGCTACCGAACAGCGAGCCCAGAATCACCGGCTGGCGCGGATCCTGGTTGAAGAAACCCAGCACCACCTCGTCACCCGGCTCGGGCCAGAAGTACCAGCCCCGATCCTTGCCGGCCTCGGGCATGGCCAGCCGGGCCCAAAGGCCGTCGCTGCCGTCGGGCAGGCCGGGCAGCGTGACCTTGACGCGGTTTTCACCCGCCGGGTCGTCGGCGGTGGCGCTGACGATGCCGATGTGCAGCCCCGCCACCGCCGGCAGCAACCCGGCCGCGGCCGGCGACGCCAAATCCGCTGGTGCGGCGACTGGCCCTGCTGACAAGCCAAACTGCAAATCGGTCACCCAGCCCTGGCTGTCGATGCGGTGGCACAGGCCGCCAATCAGCGCCTTGCCGGCAAAACACTGGGCCACGCCCTGGATCTGGGCCACTTGCAGCAGCGCCAGACTGCCGTCACCAGGCAGGCTGGCTCGGCCACGCACCAGCGCCAGGCCGCTGCGCTGGGCCTGGCTGTCGGCCCAGGCCTTGAGCTCACTGTTCAGCGTTTCGACCGGGTGCAGCAGCATGGCGTCGGCAAAGCCCAGTTTTTGCGCCACCTGCTTGCCGCCCAGCCGGCCTTGCGTGGCGGCCGGCGGCGGCGCACCGTCCACCAGCAGCGCGGCCTGGTTTTTGCTGTCCCAGCCGTGGGCCTTGAAACCGGGGCTCTGGCCCAGCGCGTCGGTTTCAAACTCCAGCGCGTAGACCTCGCTCAGGCCGTAGTCGATGGTGATCTTGGGCGCACCAGTGAGTTGCGGTTGGGCCAGGGCCAGCACGCCGTCGGTGACGGCCAGCACCAGGCCATTGGCCTGCGCCCGGGCGAGTAAAAAATCCCAGTCGCTGCAGTCGTACTGCACCAGCGACGCATGGCTGACCGCCGTGCTGGCCACCTGGGCTTGCAGGCCGGCGGCGCGCGCCAGCTTGCTGATCACATCGCTGTCGGTGGCATCGGCAAACACCGCGCTGCGTCGCGGCCGGGTGAGCTTGACGGCCTTGTCGCGCAACTCGATGCGCAACAACGAGCCGCGCCGGTCGGCCTCAAATGCATGGCGTACCACCAGGCCCTTGAACAGCGTCTGGTCAGTGCCCTGGCCCTCGTAGCGGGCCTTGATCTCGATCTCGCTGCCCGGGTTGAACAGCGCGCTGTCACTGACCGGGAACTTGCGGCTGGCCGCGTCACCGTCGCCGTAGACCAGCAGCGCGGTGGGCAGGCGGTTCAGCTCACGCCGGATGTCGAGCGAGACCAGCGCAAACGCCGGATCGACCGCCCGGCCGTCGCTCAGCACGGTGACGGTGACCATGCTCATGTGTGCCCCCAAGGCCGCCGCGATGCGACGTCCGCCCCCCCGAGAGGGAGCAGGGCAACTTGGGGCGGCCCGGCGTTGCCCTGCGCTGGCCCCACATCGGCGTTAGCCAGCGGCGGGAAAAGCAGCCGCTGGCCCATCTTCAACTGCCGGAAGTCGTCCAGCCCGTTGTGCCGGGCCACCAGCAAGTAGTGGCGCGAGCTGCCGTAGATCGCCAGGCACAGCAGCGGCAGCGTGTCGCCGGCCCGGGCGATGCGCACGTGCGTCAAATCGGGTGAGCTTTTGTCGGCCGCCAGTTGGGCAGCGGTGACCGCCATGTCTTCAACAAACACCACGTCCAGCTCAGCGCGCAGCGGGTCACCCGATTCATCGAACAAGGTGTAGGCAATGTCGAGCTTGTGCAGCCGGCCACGGAACATCAGCGCACTGCCCCAGCGCACCTTCAGGAAGTTGGGCTGGTGGATGCTGCCGTTCATGCGCAGGCACAGCGTCTCAAAGCTTTTGATGTCGGCCTTGACGCTGGGCGGGTTGAGCAGGCTGGCCACGCCAATCTGGTTCACCCCCGTGCCGTCAAACACCAGCTTGAGCGACAGCTCACCCGGCCGGGTGTAGGCGTAGTGCGACGGCGCGCCCTGGCTGTTGATGCCCTGGGTTTTGGCAGCGGTGTAAGCCACGCTGTGGCTGCGCCGGTAGCTGCTGGGGTTGAACATCAGTTCCATGCGCGGCGGCGACGCCGGCTGGCTGCGCTCAGGGTTCTTGAAGGCCTCGATGCGCAATTTCTCCAGCTTGAAGAGGTTCAGCAATGACATCTGGTCTCCCGCCGGGCCGCCCCAAGGGAGACCTGCGCCCCCTTGGGGGGCAGCGAACGGAGTGAGCTTGGGGGCGTCATCTCATCGTTCCTGCTGGCGGGCCAGCACCCGCATCACCTGGCGCACGCACTCTTGCACGATCTGCTCGATGTCTTGCGGCGACAGCGCGGCGCCACCCAGCGGCGCCACGCCAGGCCAGGGCGCGCCCTGGCCGGCATCGCCGTTGTCGTCCAGGCTGACAGTGGCGCGGATCACCAACTCGCGGATTTCGATGGGCATGGTGGGTGCGGGCGGAGGGGGGCAGAGGGGCGCGGGGGCCGGGGCGGGCGGGCTCAAACCCGCAGCACCTGCATGCGGGCGTAGGCCAGTTCCATCGTGTCGATCACCAGGCCGGGCTGCTCGGCATCCAGATCCGACGTGGCCCATTTCACCGGCCAGGCTTTCATGAACAGCCAGGCCGCCAGCGGCAGCCGGCTCTCGCCGAGCAAGGTGATCAGCACATTGCAGGTGGCAAATTTGAAGGTGCTGAGCGAGGCGTTGAACTCGATGTTCAACGGCGAGCCCACCACCATGCCACGCTCCAGCACCAGGTTGCCGTGGCTCACACGCTGCGGCAACTGCTGGGTGTAGAGGTTTTGCCCGCCTTCGACCAGGTTCTCGGTCTCGACCGTCATCGACAAGCCCGACACCTTGCGAAAGCGCAAATCCAGCGGGTTGGGCAGCACCCCGCCGGCCATGAACAGCACGGCAAAGCGCATGCCGAGGATCGGCGCACTCATGCGTTGCTCTCGATCATGATGCCGGCCACCATCAGCGTGAGCGTTTCAATGGCGGCGTCGTTGCCGGCGGCTTGCAGCGCCGGTGCCTCCAGCTTGGTGGGCACAGCCTTCTGGATGCGCCAGGTGACCACCGGCAGGCCGGCCTCGTCGCACAGGCTGACGCTGATCGGCCGGCTCTCGCCCGACGCCAGCCACTGCTGCAACGGCACCAGGCCCTTGACCATGCCGCGCTTGAGCGTGAGCGGGCCGTATTTGTCGATCCGAAACCGGGTGATGGCCTCGCCCTCGACAAAGCTCAGGCCGTGGCGGTAGGTGAGCGTCTCGAACTCACGCGCCAGGCCGGCCACCTCGGTGAAGCTCATCGCCACATCGGCCACGGTGACGCGGAAGTTGTAGGCAAGCAGCGGGTAGCGGCCGGCCTGCTCAGCGGCGCTCAAGGCCATGTCGGGATCAGGCTTGCTCGATGAAGATGGCGTCGGCGGTGAGCTGCATCGACTCCACCGCCACGTCATTCGAGCTGGCAGTGAAGCTGGGCGCATCCAACTGCGTGGGGAAGGCGTTGACCACCTTCCAACTGACCACCGCCGCGCCGGTCTCATCGCAGAGCCGGATGACGATGTCTTTTTTGACCACCCGGTTCAGCGCAATGCCGTTGATCCAGTGGTACAGCGTGGCCACGCTGACGCCTGTGACCACGCCTTTTTTCATCGTCAAGGTGGTGACTTTGGGCTTGCCCGGCATGTACAGAATGCGCGGCCCCGGCCCGCTGGTGGCGCTCTCGGTGTAGGTGATGGTCTCGTAGGCGATGTTCAAACCCGAGACTTCAGAGAAGCCGACGGTGCTGCCGTCGATCTCAACCCGGAAGTTGTAGACCGGCAGGGGGTAGCTGGTCTTGATCTGGTCCTTGGTCATGGCCATGATGGTGTGCGCCTCGCGGTGACGTGGTCAGGATGATGGGTCGATGGGCGGGGGTTGCCGGGTTGCGCCGTTACTCGGTCTGCAGCTTGTGCGAAAAGCGCAGCACGATGAACTCGGCCGGGCGCACCGCCGCCACGCCGATCTCAACCAGCATGCGGCCTTCCAGCACGTCTTGCGGCGTCATCGTGGTGCCCAGCCCCACCCGCACAAAGTAGGCCGATTCGGGCTTGGCGCCGGCCAGCGCGCCGCGCTCCCACAGGCCGTACAGATAGCTTTCGATCATCGCCTTGACCTTGAGCCAGGTGGTGGCGTCGTTGGGCTCAAACACGGCAAAGGCGGTGGCCTTGCGGGCGGATTCTTCGATAGTGATGAACAGCCGGCGCACCGACACATAGCGCCACTCGTTGTCATTGCCGGCCAGCGTGCGTGCGCCCCACACCAGCGTGCCCTTGCCAGTGAAGGCACGGATGGCGTTGATCGATTTGCCGGCGGTCGGGTCGATGTTGAGCCGGTCTTGGTCATCGTCGGTGATCTTGGCCACCGGGCCCAGCACCGCCATCACGCCGACATTGCCGGGCGCCTTCCACACGCCCTGCTCACGGTCAACCCGGGCGTAGATGCCGGCCACGGCGGCGCTCGGCGGCAGCACCATGCGCTGTGACTCCAGCGCCGTGCGGGCCGCGTTGTAAAGCGCGGTTTCGGTGGTCTGGATGGTGGCCATCGTCTCGCCGGCCGGTGCCGGCAGCGGGATGGTGGTGCTGGCCACATCGCCCGTGGCGGCCACGCCGCTGCCGTCGCCGCCACGGCTGACGTCAAAGCCCAGCGCCGTGCCGCCGCCGGCCTTGAAGGCCGTCCAGGCCGCGAACAAATCGTTGCCGGTCTTGCTGTTGGCATCGTTGACCGTCAGCGCGGCGGCGGCCACGGTGAAAGTGGCCGCCGTGGCCTTGACACCGAAGGTGATCATCACGCCCGGATTGCTGCCGGGCGTGCCGCTGTAGCCCACAACAATGCCGTTGGGCGCGCCAAAGCTGATGCTGCCCGTCACATTGCTGGCCGCGCTGCCGCCGGGCCGGGTGATCTCGACATCGCGGTCGTTGTAGACGCAGGGCAGCGAGGTCAACAAATACGGGTGGTAAGCCGCGCCGTACTTCAGGTTGGATGCCAGCAGATTGCCGTCATTGCGCAGCGCCACGGTGTCGCCGCCGTGCACGTCGAGCACCGTGAAACGGTCGCCCAGCTTGCTGCACTGCGCCAGTGCCTCACCGCATAACTCGTAGTAGGGCGCGGCAGCCAACAGGCAGGCGGCGTCGGTCAGCACCAGCAAGGTGGGCTCGTCCTCTTTCTCCAATGCGGCCAGGCCGACTGAAAACCGCGCCTTGCCGGGCGCTGAGCGGTAGTTGCCCACCGACACCACATAGCAGGGCCCGCCGCCGTTCTTGAAGTAGTGGCTGATGGCGTGGTACAGCGCAAACGCGCTGGCCGGGGCCACCGCCTGCACCACCGGCACGCCGCCCGACGCGCCGGGCGCGGCCACGCTGAACTTCAGCGCCTGGGCGCCGCCAAAAGCGGTTTTGTACTCCAGCCAGGTGGCCACCCGCAGCACCTGGGGCTCGGCGCTGTCGGCCGGGCCCAACTCGGTGTAGCCGACAAAGGCCGGCACGGCGGTGGCCACTTCAGCCACCGAGGGTGGCAGCGTCGAAATCTCTTCGACATAGACACCGGGAGTCTTGTAGACAGGCATGGCGGGCACTCCGTTTGGGGCTTGAAAATGGCTTGGATTTAGGGGCGCTGTTGGGCGCGCACCACCGTCTGGCCGATCTGCGGCACGGCCGCGCCGTCGGCATCCCTGAACACCACCATGCGCACCCGAAACAGCACCGAGGGGTGGTAACTGACGCGCAACGCACTCCAGATCTCGTTTTGCTCGGCCAGCGGCAAGGTCACCAGCTCGAGCACCAGTTTGTCGATCTGCGGGCTCAGCGCCGGGCTGGTGATGTGGTCCAGCGCACGGTGCTGCTGAACAAACCGGATCACCATCGCCAAATGATTGAGGCCTTGTTCATACGCTTTGAAGCGTGCGGCAAACAGCACATACAGATTGAGCCGGATCTCGGGCATCAGCTTGCGCAGGTTGCCGTCGGGCTGGGTGCGCAGGTAGGGATCGACCGAGCGCTGGCTGGCTTCTTGCTCAATATTGATCAGCAGCACGGTGATGGCGTTGGCCTGGAACTCGACCGGATCGGTTTTTTCACCGTCGATCAACTGCACCCGGTCTTCAGTAGAGTCGTTGCCCACCTGCGGCATGGCCGAGCGCATGTAGGCGTTCAGCTCGTCGCGCAGCAGCAGCAAGACATCGCCAATCATGTTGAAAAACCCCCTCAAAGCGCTGGATGCCAGCCCAACGACGTCGCCCCATGTCGGCCGGATTGTGGGACGGCGGGTTTGCATTGCACCACCCCCTAACATGCCCGATGCCCTTGCAAAAACGTCGCGTCTTGGGCCTGCTGGCAATAGGCATCGGCATCGGCATCGCCAGCGCCTTGTTTTATGCCGGCTGACGCCACTGCAAACGCCGTAGCCAGGCAGGCCGTCTTAGGGTGTTGTACCGAGCGGGTGCGCTGATGTTTCAAGCTATATTGCCGTCCCACGCAGCGCACGGGCTGCCAGCGGCCCACAAGGCTGCCTCTTCAACAAGGTCACAGAGGCTCTGGGTTACTGCCGGGGTTGTCTGGAGGTTAAACAGTGGACTACGCAACCCAGCAACGCCGCCCGGGCAAGCACCCGGTAGGGTTCATCGTGGTCGCGGTGTTGCATGTCATCCTGGGCTATGCCCTGGTCAATGGCCTGGGCCGCAAGATTGTTGAGGTGATGAAGGCGCCGATCGAGACCAAGATCATCGACGAGGTCAAACCGCCGCCACCGCCGCCGCCCGAGAACCTGCCGCCGCCGCCCAAGGTGGCCCTGCCGCCGCCGTCGTTTGTGCCGCCGCCCGAGGTGCAGGTGGCCACGCCGCAACTGGCGCCGGCCATCACGGTCACCCGCGAGGCGCCGCCACCCGCCCCGGTGACGATTGCCCCGGCACCCGCCCCGGCCCCGGCCCCGGCGCCCGCCCCGGTGGCAGCAGCGCCCGCCGCACCCGCGCCGCCCAAGCCGCAGGCGGTGGCCGCCCGCATCGACGTGAGCACCTGCGACAAGCCGGAATACCCCGCCGCCGCGCTGCGCGCCGAGAGCACAGGCACCAGCAAGATCCGCTTCACGGTGGACGCCACCGGCGTGGTGTCCAAGGCCGAGATCGAGCGCTCGGCAGGCGCCTCGCGTGAGCACCGCCTGCTCGACCGCACCGCCGTGGACGCGCTCAGCAAATGCCGTTTCAAGCCCGGCGTGGACGACAGTGGCAAGGCCGTTGGCGGCACCACCGTGGTCGACTACGTCTGGAAACTTGAGTGATGGGCCCTCGATCTGTGCGACGCCCCCGTTTTTATGCCAGCCTTTTTCGCTGTTTTCATCCGGCGCGCCTGAATCTCATCGCGCTACGCGCTTGCCTTCTTTCTGGAGTCACCATGTCCCTGATGCAAACCGTGCGCGCGCCGTTGGCCGCAGCCCTGCTGGCCCTCGCTGCACTCGCCACCAGCACCGCGCCTTTACCGGCGCTGGCCCAGGCATCGGCACCGACCGAGACCGTCGTCGTGCCAGCGGCCGCGCCGGCATCGATGGCCGCCACGCCGGCCGTGACCAAGGAAGAAGTGGCCAACCCCTACGGCCTGGACGCCCTGTGGAACCAGGGCGACTTTGTCGCCCGCGGCACGCTGATCATCATGGTCATCATGAGCATGGGCTCGTGGTACGTGATCTTCACCAAGCTGTTTGAGCAGTACAAGATGCTCAAGAGCGCTGACGCGGTGGGCGAAGGCTTCTGGAAGGCCGGCTCGATGAAACAGGCCGCCAACACGCTGGCCGAGGGCAGCGCCTTCCGCTACATCGCCGAGGCCGGCGTCAAGGCCGATGAGCACCACGAGGGCACGCTGGTCGAGCAGATCGACCGCCACACCTGGATCAGCATGAGCGTGGACCGCGCCGTGGGCAACATCCAGAGCCGCATGCAGGACGGCCTGGCGGTGCTGGCCACCGTCGGCTCCACGGCGCCATTCGTCGGCCTGTTCGGCACCGTCTGGGGTATCTACCACGCGCTCACCGCCATCGGCATTGCCGGCCAGGCCAGCATCGACAAAGTGGCCGGCCCGGTCGGCGAGTCGCTGATCATGACCGCCTTCGGCCTGGCCGTGGCGGTGCCGGCGGTGATGGGCTACAACTGGCTGATCCGACGCAACAAGACGGTGATGGAGAAGGTGCGCGCCTTCTCGGGCGACGTGCACAACGTGCTGCTCAGCGCCACGAGGTGACATGTTGACCCCCGAGTCCGACGGCCCTGCCCCCCGAGGGGGCGAGCAGCCGCCTTGGGGCGGCCCGGCACCGGCTGCCCCCGCTTCGATCAACAGGAGTTCGTCATGTCCATGGCAGTAGGGTCGCCCGACGGCGACGACGAAGAGATGAACTCCTCCATCAACACCACACCGCTGGTCGATGTGATGCTGGTGCTGCTGATCATCTTCCTGATCACGATCCCGGTGGTCACCCAGAGCATCACGCTGCAGTTGCCCAAAGAGCGCAATGTGCCGACCCAGACCAAGCCCGAGAACATTTTGTTGGCGGTGACCAAAGACGGCGATGTGTACTGGAACACGCGCAAGATGCCCGACATCGAGTCGGTGGTCAAAGAGCTGAAGAAGCTGTCCGTCAAAGAGCCGCAGCCCGAGGTGCACATCCGCGGTGACCAGGACGCGCGCTACGAGAGCGTAGGCCGGCTGGTGGTGGCCTGCCAGCGCGCTGGTATCGCCAAAGTGGGCTTCATCACCGAAGCGCCGCCGAAACAATGACCCACCCCCGTAGCGCCTTCGGCGCTCCCCCTCCAGGGGGCCGAGCCCGGACGAGGAACAGTCCCTGCGGACTGTTCCTCGCCTGCGAGGGCCAGCCGGCATGCTTGCCGGCTGGCAACGCTAGCGACCCGGCAAAGCCGGCTCCGCAGCGTTCGCTGGGTTGCGTGCGGCTGGCGCCGTGCTTGATGAAAACGCAGGAGCAATGACATGGCCATGCAAGTAGGCTCGGGTGGTGATTCAGACGATCCCATCATGGATGTCAACACCACGCCGCTGATCGACGTGATGCTGGTGCTGATCATCATGCTGATCATCACGATCCCGATCCAGACCCATGCGGTGAAGATGAACATGCCGGTCGGGCCCAGCGCCGCGCCGCCCAAACCGCCCGAGATCGTGCGCATCGACATCGATTTCGACGGCACCATCGGCTGGAATGGCACGATCGTGGCCGACCGTGCCGACCTGGAAAACCGGCTCGCCCAGGAGGCTGCGATGCCTGACCAGCGCGAAATCCACCTGCGGCCTAACAAGCTGGTGAGCTACAAGGTGGTGGCGATGGTGATGGCCAGCGCGCAACGCCTGGGCGTGACCAAGATCGGGCTGGTCGGCAACGAGCAGTTCATGAATTGAGCGCCGCGATGATGAAGCTTTCTTCCGTGCTGGCAACCATGCTGCTGGCCGCATCGGCCGGCGTGATGAGCCCGGCATTGGCCCAGGCACTGCGACCCGAGGTGGGCAAGCCGCTGCAACAGGCCTACGACCTGATCAAGGCCGGCAAGGGCAAGGAAGCCCTGACCAAGGTGCGCGAGGCCGACGGCGCCAGCAACAAAACGGCCGCCGAAACCCTGCAGATCGAGCGCATGCGCGCCGCCGCCGCTCAGCGTGCCGGCGACAGCGCCACCACCATCCAGTCGCTGGAGTCGGTCTACGGCAGGGTTTCGGGCGCCGAGCAGGGCCAGATTGCCGAGCAGATTGCGTCGGCCTACGCCGCCAGCCGTGACAACGGCAAAGCCGCGCAATGGCTGCAAAAAGCCCAGGCGGCGGGCAACAGCAGTGCCTCGCTGCGCCAGTTGCAGGCTTATCTGCAAAGCGCCAGTGGCGACTACGGCGCCATCGCCAAAGAGGCCGCCGCTGCGGTGGGTGCTGCCGAACAAGCCGGGCGCCGGCCCGACGAGGGCGACCTGCTGCGCCTGGCCGATGCGCAATTGCGCTCTGGCAACACCGCCGGCCAGGCCAACACGCTGGAAAAACTGCTTTTCAGCTACCCGAAGAAGGACTATTGGGCGATCTACCTGGCCCGCCTGCAGCGCAAAAGCGGCTTCTCTGACCGGTTTTCACTCGACGTGATGCGCTTGAAATTGGCCACGGGCTCGCTCAGCAAGACCGATGAGTTCATGGAAATGTCGCAGTTGGCGTTGCAGGCGGGCCTGCCGGCCGAAGGCAAGGCAATCATCGACAAGGGTTTTGCCGGCGGTGCGCTGGGCACAGGCGCCGAGGCCGAGCGCCATAAGCGCCTACGCGACCTGGCCAACAAGCAAGAAACCGAAGGCAAGGCGTCTATCGATCAGCGCGCGACGGACGCAGCGGCCAACAAGGACGGCAACGACCTGGTGCAGATTGGTTATGCCTACGTCACGATGGGCCAGGCCGACAAAGGCATTTCGATGATCGAGCAAGGCATCGCCAAGGGCGGGCTGAGGCGGCCCGAAGACGCCAAGCTGCGGCTCGGGCTGGCGCTGCTGCAGGGTGGCAAGAACAAGGCCAAGGCGGTGCAAGTGTTGCGCAGTGTGCAGGGCACAGACGGTGCGGCCGATCTGGGCCGGCTGTGGGCGCTGCACGCCAACGCCCAGAGTTGAGGCACGCTCCCCGCCGCTTGCCGCTTGCCACTTTCCACATGCACCGGGCAGGGCAACCCCCTGTCCTTTCTTTTGCCCACCCTTTTTTTGCCTTCACCGCTCATGGCCTTGCCTTTTGTCAAAGCGCTGGACGACGGCGTTTTTGCCATCGACACCGGCTTTCACCGGCCGCTGTTCGACGCCTCTTTCCTGATCGTTGAAAACGGCCGCGCCGCCTTTGTCGATACCGGCACCAATTTTGCGGTGCCCCGGCTGCTGGCTGCGCTGGACGACCTGGGCCTGTCGCCCGAGGCGGTTGACTTTGTCATCCCCACCCACGTTCACCTCGACCATGCCGGTGGCGCCGGCTTGCTGATGCAGCAACTGCCTTGCGCCACGATGTGGGTGCAGGCGCGCGGCCTGCGCCACATGGTCGATCCGCTGGCGCTGTACCAGGGCGCGCTGGCGGTGTACGGGCAAGCCGAGATGGACCGCGCTTACGGCACGCTGGTGCCGGTGCCGGCCGACCGGGTGCGCGCCACCAGCGACGGGCTGGTGCTCAACCTGGCCGGCAGGCCGCTGCGCTTTATCGACACGCCCGGCCATGCCCGCCACCACCACAGCATCTGGGACGCGCGCAGCCAGGGCTGGTTCAGCGGCGACACCTTCGGCCTGAGCTACCGCGAGTTCGACAGCGCCGCTGGCGCCTGGGTGCTGCCCACGTCCACCCCGGTGCAGTTTGACCCCGACGCGCTGCGCCACTCCATCCACCGCCTGCTGGCTGATCGGCCGCGCTGCATCTACCTCACCCACTACGGCCGGGTCGGCACTGGTGTGGCTGACGTGCAGCGCCTGGCCGGTTTGCTGTTTGAGCAGATCGACGCGATGGTGGCGCTGGCCCAGGCGGTGCGCGGCGCAGCCGACCGCCATGCGGCACTGAAAGCCGGCCTGGCGGAGTGCTACACGGCCCAGTTGCAGCGCCACGGCGTGGCCGACGTGCCGGCCGGCCTGGGCCTGCTGGCGCTGGACATCGAGCTCAATGCCCAGGGCCTGGCGGTCTGGCTGGACCGAAAATAGGCGGCCCCGGCGGGGCTGGTTTGGCCCAGGCAGGCCGGGCGCCTGGCCTTCAACCCTTCAACCCTTCAACCCTTCAACCCAAGGATCACCATGCGCATGCTGCACACCATGCTGCGGGTCGGCAACCTGCAACGCTCGATCAACTTCTACACCCAGGTGCTGGGCATGGATTTGCTGCGCACCACATCGCGGCCCGAGCAGCGCTACGACCTGGCGTTTGTCGGCTACGGCGGCAACCCGGGCCAGGCCGAGATCGAGCTGACCTACAACCACGGCGTTGAAAATTACGACATCGGCAGCGCCTTTGGCCATGTCGCCATTGGCGTGCGCGATGTGGCGGCCACCTGCGACGCGCTGCGCGGCCAGGCCGCCGCGCTGGGCGGTGCCATCAGCCGCGAGCCCGGCCCGGTGAAGGGCGGCAGCACGGTGATTGCCTTCATCACCGACCCCGACGGCTACAAGATCGAGTTGATCGAGCGCCCGGACGCTTGAGGTCGTCAGCCGCTCAGGCGCGCAGCGCCTGAGCCTCGCGCGCCAGCCGGGTGATGCGGGCCCAGTCGCCAGCGGCCACCGCGTCAGCCGGTGTCAGCCAGGAGCCGCCGCACACCTTGACGTTGGGCAGCGCCAGAAACTGCGGCGCGGTATCGAGGCTGATGCCGCCGGTGGGGCAAAAAACGATGTCTGGGAACGGCCCGCCCAGCGCCTTGAGCATCGCCAGCCCACCGGCCTGTTGCGCCGGGAAGAACTTCAAAAACCCCAGGCCATCGGCGCTGGCCGCCATCACCTCGCTGGCGCTGGCCACGCCGGGCAGCAGCGGCAAACCGATGCGGCGGCAGGCAGCACCCAGCGCCGGGGTGTAGCCGGGGCTGACGGCAAAGCGGCTGCCCGCGTCCAGCGCGGCCTGGGCATCTTGCGCACTGCGGATGGTGCCCGCGCCCACCAGCGCTTCGGGCACGGCGCGGGCAATGGCCTCGATGCACTGCAAGGCCACCGCCGTGCGCAGCGTCACCTCCAGCACCTTGACACCGCCGGCCAGCAGCGCTTCGGCCAGCGGCACCGCGTCTTGCACCCGGTGCAGCACGATCACCGGGATCACGGGGCCGTGGCTGGCCAGGCTTAACGGGTCGATCATCGAATTTCCTGGGTAGTTTGAGGGGTGGGCAGGTGCCGCTGCGGCAGGCTTCACAACCAGGTGACAGCGCCTTCTTCGGCGCTGCGCACCGTGCGCCGCATGCCGCCAAACAGCTCACGGCCCAGATCGTGGGCATTGATCTCGGCCTGGTCGGCTTGCAGCGTGGCCGGCGCACGCGCAGCCCATTCAGCGCCGTCCACCAGCGCGGCCAGCGTGCCGGCCATCGCGTCGAGCCGGATCACATCACCGTCGCGCACCCGTGCCAGCGGCCCGCCCGCCAGCGCCTCGGGGCTGACGTGGATGGCGGCCGGCACCTTGCCCGATGCGCCGCTCATGCGGCCGTCGGTGACCAGCGCGACCCGATAGCCTCTCCCCTGCAACACCGCCAGCGGCGGCGTCAGCTTGTGCAGCTCGGGCATGCCGTTGGCCTGCGGGCCCTGGAACCGCACCACCACCACCACGTCCCGGTCCAGCTCACCGGCCTTGAAGGCCTGGTGCAGTGCGTCCTGGCCATCAAAAACCCGGGCCGGTGCCTCGATGACGTGGCGGTCATCGGGCACGGCCGATACCTTGATCACCGCCCGGCCCAGGTTGCCGACCAGCAGCTTGAGGCCGCCGGTGGCCGAGAACGGTGCAGCGGCCGGCCGCACGATGCTGTCATCGCCGCTGGCCGCCGGCAACGGCGCCCAGACCACGGCTGCCGGCGCGCTGGCTGGCGCCGGCCCGCCAGCCACCGCCATCGCCACCGCTATCGGTGCCGGGCCGGGCACCGGGCCGTAGGCGGCCAAGCCGGGCACTTTGCCGTAGGCGGCCAGGCCGCCGGGCGCCACCGTCAGCACATCGCCGTGCAGCAGGCCGGCGCCCAGCAATTCACGCAGCACAAAGCCGGGCCCACCGGCGGCCTGAAACTGGTTCACATCGGCGTTGCCATTCGGGTAAACCCGCGCCAGCAGGGGCACTGCGGCCGACAGATCGGCAAAATCAGTCCAATCGATGGTGATGCCGGCTGAGCGCGCCACCGCCACCCAGTGGATCAGGTGGTTGGTGCTGCCGCCGGTGGCCAGCAGCGCCAGCATGGCGTTGACGATGACGCGCTCGTCGACCAGCCGACCTATGGGCAGGTGGCGCTGCGGCTGCGCGATGTCGAGCACGGTGTCCACCGCCGCGCGGGTCAGCGCTTCTCGCAGGCCGTCAGCGGGGTGGATGAAGGCCGCGCCTGGCACGTGCAGGCCCATGGCTTCC
>JANLOP010000037.1:0-18132 GCA_031366635.1 Betaproteobacteria bacterium
GCCATTTCATCGACGCGGCGCTTCACGACCGCCGCCGGCAACACCTTCTGCTCGACCATCAGCGTGAGCAGCCACTGCCCGGCCACGGCCTCGATGAACGGGCCGTGGGCGGTGCCGCGCGGCCAGGTCCAGCCGAACGACGCGGGCTGGGTGGCGCCGCACTCGATGAAGGCGGCCTTCGCCAGGCTTTCTTCGACTTGCGCGACGCTGGCGGACCAGTCGGCCCCGATGCGATACACGATCAGATTCTTGAACAAGGACGCCTCATTTCAGACAAGGTGCCGACACTGGATGCCGGGCAAAAGGCGCGATTGTCCACGCAAGTCGCGCGGATCGAGCCGGCCCATCAGCACTCTCGGCAGCCGAGTGCTAATATTTGCGGAACCGAAACGAACCCAGCGTGTCAGAACTCGCCATGAACACTTTATCTGCCTCTGCATTGACCTTGCGCGACCCCTGGGCCGTGGTGCCGTCGCTGGGCAATCTCGACGCCTACATCTCGGCGGCGAACCGCGTTCCCTTGCTCACGCACGAGGAAGAAATCGCTTTCGCGACCCGGCTGCGCGCCAGCGGCGACCTCGAAGCGGCCGGCAAGCTGGTGGTCTCGCACCTGCGCCTGGTGGTGTCGATCTCGCGCAAGTACCTGGGCTACGGCCTGCCCCACGGCGACCTGATCCAGGAAGGCAATGTCGGCCTGATGAAGGCCGTCAAGCGCTTCGACCCCGACCAGGGCGTGCGGCTGGTGAGCTACGCGCTGCACTGGATCAAGGCCGAGATGCACGAGTACATCCTGCGCAACTGGCGCATGGTCAAGCTGGCCACCACCAAAGCGCAGCGCAAATTGTTTTTCAACCTGCGCTCGATGAAGCAAAGCCTGAAGAGTGGCGCCAGCGACGCCGACGCCCACCGCAGCACGCTGTCGGCGGCCGAGATTGCGCACATGGCCGGCAAGTTGAATGTCAAGCCGGCCGAGGTGATCGAGATGGAAACCCGGCTCTCAGGCGGTGACGTGGCCCTTGACCCGAGCGCCGACGACAGCGAAGAAAGCTACGCCCCGATCGCCTACCTGGCCGATGACTCGGGTGAGCCGACCCGGGTGCTGGAGGCGCGCCGCCGCGACGCGCTGTCGGGCGACGGCCTGGTGATGGCACTGGATGTGCTGGACGCGCGCAGCCGGCGCATCGTCGAGGAGCGCTGGCTGAAGGTGAACGACGACAACTCGGGCGGCATGACCTTGCATGACCTGGCGGCCGAATACGGCGTCAGCGCCGAGCGCATCCGCCAGATCGAGGTGGCGGCGATGAAGAAGATGCGCAAGGCACTTGAGCCGGCGCTGGCTTGACGACAAGCCCGGCCGCCGCCGGGCAAGGCAGGCCAGACAGGCCAGACAGGTCAAAAACACCCGGTTGCCCGGGTGTTTTGCTTTCTGCCGGCCCGGCCCCACCCCACCTTCGCAAGCGCCGTGCGCCCGGGCACAGCGGCCGACGGTGCCGCCCCTCAAACGCGGGTCAAGGCGTTTCAGCCAGCAACAGCTTTAAGTCGTCAGCCAGCGCCTGGGCGCCGCTGCCGTAGCGGGTGAACAGCCTCACCCTGCCCTTGCCGTCAAACACATACGAGCCGGCGGTGTGGTCCACGCTGTAGCTGGTGGCCGTCTTGCCCGGCACCTTGGCAAAAAACACCTTGAACTCTTTGGCCGCCGCCGCCGTTTGCTCGGGTGTGCCGCGCAGGCCGATCAGATCGGGCCCGAAGTTGGCGACATAGCTCTTGAGCAGCGCCGCCGTGTCGCGCTCGGGATCGACGGTGACAAACAGGCCCTGCACCCGCGCGCCGTCGGCACCCAGGCTGCGCTTGACCTCGGACAGCTCGGCCATCGTGCTGGGGCAGACATCCGGGCACTGGGTGTAGCCGAAAAACACCACCACCACCTTGCCTTTGAAGTCAGCCAGCGTGCGCGGCTGGCCGTCGGCGTCTGGCAGCGCCAGCGTGCGCGCGTATTCGGCGCCGGTGATGTCCACCGCCTTGAATGCCTGTTTGGGGCCGCCGTCGGGCGCCTTGCCGTCGCAGCCGACCAGGGCGGCCGTGGCGGCCAGGGCCAGCAGCAGGCGGCGAGTCAAGCTGGGAGGGGGTCGCATGTTTTCAGGTCTCCAGCGTGCCGAAGCGCCCCCAAGCAGACGCCGCAGAGCCGGCTTCGCCGGGCCGCTGGCGTTGCCCCCCGGGGGGGAGCGCCGAAGGCGCTTCGGGGGGGTTCAATTCAATACCAGGGCATCAGGTAATGGTCGATCAGCAGCGCGGCAAACAGCAGCGACAGGTGCAGGATCGAGAAGCGGAAGGTCTTGCGCGCCAGCGCGTCGCTGTAGTTGCGCCACAGCAGCCAGCCATAGCCGGTGAACCAGGCGCCCAGCAGCACCGCGCTGACGAGATAAAACCAGCCACTCATGCCGATGATGAAGGGCAGCAAGGTGGCGGCAAACAGCACCAGGGTGTAGAGCAGCACGTTCAGGCGGGTGAAATCCGAGCCGTGGGTGACGGGCAGCATCGGCAGACCGGCGCGGCGGTAGTCTTCCACCCGGTACAGCGCCAGCGCCCAGAAGTGCGGCGGTGTCCACAAGAAGATGATCAGGCACATCACCAGCGCCTCGGGCCCGACATCGTTGCGCAGCGCGGCCCAGCCCAGCAGCGGCGGCATCGCGCCCGAGGCACCGCCGATGACGATGTTCTGCGGTGTCATCGGCTTGAGCACCACGGTATAGACCACCGCGTAGCCGACAAAGGTGGCAAAGGTGAGCCACATCGTGAGCGGATTGACGGCCCAATACAGCAGCGCGCTGCCCAGGCTGCACAGCGCGGCCGAGAACAGCAGCGCCTGGGTGTTGCTCAACTGGCCCCGGGCGGTGGGCCGCCAGGCGGTGCGCGCCATCTTGCGGTCGATGGCCTGCTCAACCAGGCAGTTGAAGGCCGCCGCCGCGCTGGCCACCAGCCAGATGCCGACCGTGGCCGGCACCGCCAGCGCCAGCCGGGGCCAGCCGGGCTCGGCCAATAGCATGCCGATGACCGCGCAGAAGACGATCAACTGCACCACCCGCGGCTTGGTCAGCGCCAGGTACTGGCGCCAGCGGCTGGTCGGCGCGACGGGGGACAGGATCGAGGCAGTCATCGGCTGGGTGGGCAGAGTCTAGGGCGCGCCAGCGCCGGCGCCGGCCGAGCGGGTGGGGTGGCGGGTGGGGTGGCGGGCGCGGTGGCGCGCGGGGACGGCAGGCCGGGCGGTGCTGAGGGCAGGCCGGGCTGGCACCGGGCCCGGTGACCGATGCGCCGCAACGGCGCCCCCCGCTGGCCCGGCAGCCAGGCGCTCACCGGCCCGGCAACGCGCCCAGAGTGCGCTCATCAGCACCACCAGACCGGCCGCACCCGCACTGTGCGCCAGCGCGGCCAGCAGCGGCCAGCCGAGCACCACATTCGACAAGCCGCTGGCGGCTTGCCAGACGACCAAACCGGCCAGCGCCAGGCCGTGGCGGCGCAGCGCGGCGCCGGGCTGTTGGCGCAGCCGCCAGGCCAGCCAGGCCAGCGCGGCCAGCGCGGCCAGCGCCACGATCCGGTGCGCCATGTGGATGGCCACCAGCGCATCCAACGCCAGGTAGCCGCCGTGCCCTGCCCGGCCCAGCGCGCGCTGCAGCGTGAAGCCGGCACCGGCGTCCATCGCCGGCCACCACTGGCCGTTGCAGGTGGGAAATCCGGTGCAGGCCAGCACCGCGTAATTGCTGCTGACCCAGCCACCCAGCGCGATTTGCAGCAGCAGCAGCGCGCCCACCAGCGCCACCGCGCGGGACGGTCGCCCGCCCGCACCGCGCCCGGCAGGCCCGCCCGCCTCGATCGGCGACCGATGCCAGACCAGCGGCCGGTTGCGGAACGACGCCCACTGCAGCACCAGCAGCGCAAGCAGCACCAGCGCGCCCAGCAAATGCAGGGTGACGACCGCCGGGTAGAGCTTGAGCGTGACGGTGTATTTGCCAAACAGCCCCTGCACGACCACCCAGGCCAGCGTGGCCGCCGCCCAGGCCGGTGAATGCGGCAGCCGCGCCCGGGCGCGCCAGCTCAGCGCCGCCGCCACCGCGATCAGCAGGCCCACCGCCATCGCCAGGTAGCGGTGCAGCATCTCGATCCAGGCCTTGGTCAGCGTGACCGGGCCGCTGGGCAGCGCGGCCTGGGCGGCGTGGATGTCGGCCTGAGCGCCGAGCGGGCTGGCCTGGCCGTAACAGCCGGGCCAGTCGGGGCAGCCCAGGCCCGAGTCGGTGAGCCGGGTGAAGGCGCCGACGACGATCAGGTCGAAGGTCAGGAACAAGGTCAGCGCGGTGAGCGCCGCCAACCGAACGTTGACGGGCAAGCCGCGCTGGCGCCAGGCCCAGGCCGCCAGCGGCAGCAGGCCCACCAAGCCGGCCAGCAGCGCCAGGCGCAGCAGCGGCGGCAAATCGAGCAGGGGCAGGCTGGGCATGGCGGGCGGGCCTCAGGGCCGGGCGGCGGCCGACGGGGTGGCGGAGGAGGTGGCGGCAGGCGGGGCTTCAATCAAGGCCTGGCGGCCCGGCTTGTCCCAGCCGGCCGAGCCGCGCAGCAGCCGGTCCACATCACGTTTGAGCTTGCCCGGGTCGGCATCGGCCGGCGCCCGCATCATCCAGTCGCCCAGCGGATCGACGATGTACAGATGGTCTTCCAGCGCCCGGCCGGGTGCCGGCTGCAGCCAGGCCGACACCACATCGCGCGGCAGGCGCAACACCGTCATGGCCGGGCTGGCAAGCAGCGCTTGCTGCAGCGCGGGGGCGATGGGCGCGTCGTCGATCACCAACCACAGCTTGTCGATGCGGTCGGCCTCACGGCCGGTCATCTCACGCAACTGGCGCTGCATGAACAGATGTTTTTCACAGGCTGTGTTGCACGCGCCGCTGTCCACCACCACCAGCAGCCACTGGCCGGCCAGGCCACGCAGCGGCTGCGGCTGGCCGTCCAACGTGCGGGCCAGCACCCGGGGCATCGGCACGGCGGGCTGAACCAGCGTGCTGTAAGCTGTGCCGCCGCTGGGCCGCACGATGAAGTAGGCGTAATAACTGGCCAGCACCGGTGCGGTGCAGACCAGCAACACCAGCAGCATCTTGCTGCGGCCGCTGGCCCGCTGGCGCGCCAGCGCCGGGCCGGGCTGCGGCAACGAGTGCACGGTGAAAGCCAGCGGTTCAGAGGGATCGGGCATGGTGTCGAGCGAAGCCGGGCCGCAGCAGTTGGAACCAGACATAAAGGCCAGTGATCAGTGCCGCCAGCGCAAACCACTGAAACGCATAACCGTGGTGTTTGCCCACATCCAGCGCCGGCGCCGGCCACTGGCGCAGCAGGCTGTCAGCGGCCGCAGCGGGCGCCAAGCCAGCGCTGGCACTGGCCAGTTGCTGCACTGACAGCGGCCGCAACGGCAGCCGAATCTCGGCCGCAAAACCCGGCACATCCAGATTTTGACGGATCGGCCCGGTCTCGGCGCCACCGAGCTGGAACAGCTTGGACGGCGGCGGGGCGATGCGGCCGTCCACCACCACCTCACCGGTGGCCGTGGGCAGCGCCGCCAGTTGCTTGCGGTCGATAAAATTGCGCGCCATCCAGCCGCGCTGCACCAGTACCGCGTCGCCGTCAGCCAACAGCAGCGGCGTGACGACAAAAAAGCCCGGCCGCGCATTCATCTGCCGGTTGTCCAGATAGACCGTGGCATCGGCCAGCCAGCGCCCGCGCAGTTGGATACGGCGGTAATGCTGGGCTTCGGCCTGCGCCGTGCTGCGTGCCAGATCGGCCTGGGCCAGCGGCGGCAGCTCGGCACGCGACTGCATGCGGTCTTGCAGGCTTTGCTTCTGGCGCGCCCGGTCAAGCTGCCAGAAACCCAGCCCGCCGCTCAGCAGCACGGCCAGCACGGCCGCCAGCAGCAAGCCAGCGCTGCGCAGCAACGGCCGGCGCGCCGGTAATCGCCCCCGGCTCAGCGTTGCCATGCGCGCCGCCGATAATCCCGGGCCATGAAAATCGTGATCGTGATCGCCTTGGTGATGGTGCTGGGGGCGCTGGCCAGTGCCGGCGTGTTCATGCTGCGCAAGGGCGACAGCCCGGCCGGGCGCGACCACCGCATGGCCCGGGCGCTGGCGTTGCGCGTCGGGCTGTCGATCACGCTGTTTTTGTTGCTGCTGCTGGCGTGGTTCATGGGCTGGATTCAGCCCACCGGGCTACCCATCGGCCGCTGACCACGACCGGCCGGCGCGTGGCTGCCGGCGCGCATGCCGAGACCAAGGTCAAGAAAAACGCCTCCGATAGCGGCGCAAGAACAGCACACGGTCGGGCTTGGTCGATGCAGCAGGCGCTGCCGGCGTGCTCAGAGCCAATAGACCAGGAAATACAGGCCCAGCCACACCACGTCCACAAAGTGCCAATACCAGGCCGCGCCCTCGAAGCCAAAGTGGCGCTCGGGCGTGAAATGACCTTTTTGCAGCCGCAGCGTGATGAACAGCAGCATCAGCATGCCGACAAACACGTGGAAACCGTGAAAGCCGGTGAGCAAAAAGAAGGTGGAGCCAAAGATGCCCGAGCTGAGTTTGAGGTTCAACTCGGTGTACGCATGGTGGTATTCGTAAGCCTGGAAGCTGACAAAGGTGATGCCCAGCAGCACGGTGACCCACATCCAGCCGATGGTTTTGGCGCGCTGGCCGGCAATCAATGCGTGGTGGGCGATGGTCAAGGTCAGGCCCGACGTCAGCAGGATGGCGGTGTTGAGGGTGGGGATGGGCCACGGGCCCATCACGCCGAAGGGCTCGACCGTGTTCGCTGGTGAGCCGGTGAGGCCGCCGCCCGCGCTCGGCCAGATGGCTTTGAAATCGGGCCACAGCACCTGGCTGTCCAGGCTGCCGAGGGTGGGGATCGAATGCACCCGGGCCCAGTACAGCGCGCCGAAGAAGGCGGCGAAGAACATCACCTCAGAGAAGATGAACCAGCTCATGCTCCAGCGGAACGACACATCCACCCGCTCAGAGTATTGGCCGCCCTCGCTCTCGCCCACCGCTTGCCTGAACCAGACAAACAGCGTGCCGAGCCAGATCACCACCCCGAGCAGCAGCGAGTAGGCACCCCAGCCGGCGCCGTTGACCCACTGGCTTGCGCCAAAAATGACAAAAAACAGCCCGAGCGCGGCCAGCGCCGGATAGCCCGACGGGCTGGGCACGAAGTAATAGGGCGTGATCCCGTGGGGCGTCGTTGCGGACATCTTGGGTGTTCTCCTCGGAACCTGAAAGTCAGAAAGTCAGTTTGTAATTTTGGGCCGTGTGTCGGTGCCGTGCGGGCCAGGCCTCAAGCCGCCACGCCGCTGCCCACCACCCACTGGACCAGCAAAACCAACGCGACGACGAACAGCGCCGCGCTGAGGATGCCGACAATGACCAGGTGCACCGGATTGACATTGGCCACGTCCTGGGCGTGGTCAGCCGAGCGCCGCACACCAAAAAATGACCAGGCCACGGCCCGGAAGGTCTGCAACAACGAACCCTTGCGCGCGGCCGGGTTCGGCGATTGCGGCTGGGGCTGCGGCTGCCGCTGCTCAGTCATGACGCCTTGCCCGGGCTGGCGGTCTGCAGTGCAGCGCCCTGCCCGGCCACCTTGCCCGCCACCTCAAAAAAGGTGTACGACAGCGTGATGGTGGTCACGTCTTTGGGCAACTTGGCATCGACATAAAACACCACCGGCCACTGCTTGCTCTCACCCGGCTTGAGCGTGTACTCGTTGAAGCAAAAACATTCCAGCTTGTTGAAGTGGGCGCCGGCCTGCATCGGCGCATAACTGGGGATGGCTTGCGCTGCCAGCGTGCGGTTCTGGATGTTGCGGAACTCGTACATCACCGTGGCCATCTCGCCCGGATGCACCTGCACCGAGCGCACCGCCGGCTTGAAATCGAACACCCCGCGGGCGTTGGCATCAAATTCGATGGTGACGGTGCGCGACAGATCGACCTGCGTGCTGGCCTTGCGGCTGCCGGTGGCACTGCCGGTGACGCGCTCACTCACCGACAGCACATTGATGCCCAGTGCAGCGCAAATGGTGCGGTACATCGGCACGAGCGCATAACCAAAACCGAACATGGCCAGTGCGATCACGCCCAACTTGCCCATCATGCGGCGGTTGTCGCGGTGCAAGCCAGAAAGTATCGAAGGCAGGGCCATCAACAGATCATCAGGTTGGCATGAGGGGCTGCGCCGGCTAGCGGCCCAGCAGCACCATTTTGGTCAGGTAACCCAGAAAGAACACCAGCGCCACCGACGCCAGGATCAGCGCCAGTTTGACGTTGGCCTTGCGCTGGTGGGCGTTCGCACCATCGGGGCGCTTGGCCATCACCGGCACCGGCGTCAAGCCAGCACCTTGGTGGCGGTGGCGTTCAGCCGCGGCGGGTTCTCGAAGGTGTGGAAGGGTGCGGGCGACGGCACTTCCCACTCCAGGCCTTCGGCACCCTCCCACGGGTTTTGTCCGGCTTTGACGCCCTGGCCGCGCATCATCGGCATGGCGACAAAGACGAAGAAATACACCTGCATGAAACCAAAGCCGAAGGCACCGATGCTGGCCAGCATGTTGAAGTCAGCAAACTGCATCGGGTAGTCGGCGTAGCGGCGCGGCATGCCGGCCAGGCCGAGAAAGTGCATCGGGAAGAAGGTGACGTTGAAAAAGATCAACGAGCCCCAGAAGTGGATCTTGCCGCGCAACTCGTTGTACATCACGCCAGTCCACTTCGGTGACCAGTAGTAGTAGCCGCCGAACAGCCCGAACAGCGAGCCGGCCACCAACACGTAATGGAAGTGGGCGACCACGTAATAGGTATCCTGCAACTGGATGTCGATCGGCGCCATCGCCAGGATCAGGCCGGTGAAGCCGCCGATGGTGAAGACGAAGATGAAGCCGACCGCCCACAGCATCGGCGTCTCAAACGTCATCGAACCGCGCCACATGGTGGCGATCCAGTTGAAGATCTTCACCCCCGTGGGCACCGCGATCAGCATCGTGGCGTACATGAAGAACAACTGCCCGGTCACCGGCATGCCGGTGGCGTACATGTGGTGGGCCCAGACGATGAACGACAGGATGGCAATGGACGCGGTGGCATAGACCATCGACGTGTAGCCAAACAGCCGCTTGCGGGCAAAGGTGGGGATGATGGCGCTGACGATGCCGAAGGCCGGCAAAATCATGATGTAGACCTCGGGGTGGCCAAAGAACCAGAAGATGTGTTGGTACATCACCGGGTCACCGCCGCCGGCGGGGCTGAAGAAGCTGGTGCCGAAGTGGCGATCGGTGAGCGTCATCGTGATGGCGCCGGCCAGCACCGGCATCACCGCGATCAGCAGGTAGGCGGTGATCAGCCAGGTCCAGCAAAACAGCGGCATCTTCATCAGCGTCATGCCTGGCGCGCGCATGTTTAACAGCGTGACGATGATGTTGATCGAGCCCATGATGCTGGACGCGCCCATGATGTGCATCGCAAAGATGCCGGCGTCCATGCTGGGCCCCATTTGCAGGGTCAGCGGGGCGTACAGCGTCCAGCCCGCAGCCGGCGCACCACCCGGCATGGCAAACGAGCCCACCAACATCAGCGCGGCCGGGATCAACAGCCAGAAGCTGAAGTTGTTCATGCGCGCAAACGCCATGTCGGCGGCGCCGATCTGCAACGGGATCATCCAGTTCGCAAAGCCGACAAAGGCCGGCATGATGGCGCCGAACACCATGATCAGCCCGTGCATCGTGGTGAACGAGTTGAATAACTGCGGGTTGAAAAACTGCAAGCCCGGCTGGAACAACTCAGCCCGGATGCACAGCGCCAGGATGCCGCCAATCGTCAGCATCGTGAACGAGAACAACAGGTACATCGTGCCGATGTCCTTGTGGTTGGTCGCAAACACCCAGCGCCGCCAGCCGTGCAGCGGGCCGTGGTCATGGTGATCGTCGTGATCGTGATCGTGGTCGTGTGACCCGGGATGGTCGAGGACGGCGCTCATGGGCGTTGCCTTTCAGCGGTCGGTTCTAAGGATTTTTGACGAGGGGCGATCACTGCTTGCGCGCCGCAACCACGTCGGCGGGCTGCACGATCTGGCCGGTCTTGTTCGACCAGTGGTTTTTGGTGAAGGTGACCACCGCCGCGATCTCGGTGTCGGACAGCGCCTTCCACGACGGCATCGCGCCGTTGTTCTGGCCTTTCAGCAACACCATGATCTGCTTGACCTTGTCGGCGTCCTGCACCACTGCGGCGCCGTCCAGCGGCTTGATCGGGCCGGCGCCTTTGCCGTCGGGCCGGTGGCAGACAGCACAGTTGGCGTTGTAAACCGTCTCGCCGCGGGCACTCATCGCCTCCAGCGTCCAGACCTTGCTGGGGTCGTCCGCCTTGGCGGCCAGCTCTTTTTTCTTGCCGTCAACCCATTTCGAATAGTCATCGGCCGACAGCACCTTGACATGGATCGGCATGTAAGCGTGCTCTTTGCCACACAGCTCAACACACTGGCCATAAAAATCGCCGGTTTTCTCGGCGCGGAACCAGGCGTCGCGCACAAAGCCGGGGATGGCGTCTTGCTTGACGCCAAAGGCCGGCACCATCCACGAATGGATCACGTCATTGGCGGTGGTGATGATGCGCACTTTTTTGTTGACCGGCACCACCAGCGGGTTGTCCACCTTGAGCAGGTAGTTGTCGCCCGCCGGGTGGCCTGAGTCGGACATATTGCGATGCGCCACGTCCAATGTGGAGACAAAACCGATGCCTTCGCCCTCGCCTTTGAGGTAGTCGTAACCCCATTTCCACTGCATGCCGGTGGTCTTGATCGTCAGGTCGGCGTTGGTGGTGTCTTTCATCGCCACCACGGTCTTGGTGGCCATCAGGCCCATCACCGTGACGATGACAAACGGCACGATGGTCCAGGCAATCTCGACCGCCACGCTCTCATGAAAATTGGCTGATTTGTGGCCCACCGATTTGCGGTGCTTGATGATCGAATAGAACATCACGCCAAACACGGCCAGGAAAATCACCGTGCAAATGACCAGCATGAAATAGTGCAGGCCCTGAATATCGCTGGCGATTCTTGTGACCGGCGGGTGCAGATCCAGTTGATTCTTGGCCGGCCCACCGGCCAGGTCGCCGGCCAACGCGGCCTGCGTGGCCAAGACGGCCCCGAGGGTGACCACTGCCTGCCGGGCCCGAAACATCCACGTGTTTGTTGTCATCATCATGCTTCAAGTTTGTGATCCACCACCGGCCCACCGGCCGAGCGTGTCAGGCGCAAGGCGCGGCGCAGTTCTTGCGCCAAAGTCACGCGCAATTCAGGCTGAACATGGCGCCCGACCCGCACGCTGCGGCCCTCGCCCGACAGCTCCACCAGCGAGCCGTCGTCGGCCGCCGGCTCAACCCGCACCCACTCGGCACGGAAGGCCGTGCGCAAGACGCCAGGCCCGACGCGCTGCTCAACCGCCAATTCACCGCCCGTGAGCGTGATCACCTCGCGGTCACCGGCGTGTCGCGCCACCACCCACAACGCCACCCCGACCGCCAGCAACTCAAGACCAGTGAACAGCCCCACCAACGCCACGCCCTGCCACCAGAAGCCCAGCGCCACCACCAACGACAGGCCGCACAGCAGCGCATAAGCGGTCATCAACTGGCGTGGCGTGATCGACACGTTGCGGCGCAGGTCGAACAACCAACCCAGCGGCGCGGCCTGCTCTCGTCCAAAGCGCCAACCGGCATCTCGCCGGGAGGCAGTTGGCGCGGGCCAGGGACTGGGGGCAAAGGTGACGGACATGGGCAATGGCGGCAGCGGGTGGATGCAGGCCTGCCGGCGGCGGGTCAGAAACAGGACCGGTGCCGGCAGGGTGCTGGACCGACACAAGAAAAATCAGTGGGCGTGCGGCCTGGCTCACTGCGGGGGCTTGCGTCAAATCGAGCGGCGATTCTAGCCCAGTGGTTACCCGCGCTTGGCGCCAGGTTTCACACCTGCCGTTTGGGCAGCTTGGCGCGCAGCGCGTCCAGCGAGACAGTGGCCAGATCGGCGCGCGCAGGCCGGGGCGCCGGTTTGTAGGCATGGCCGTACACCAGCTCAAAACTCAGGTGGATGCGGCCCTGCGCGTCGGCCTGGCGTGCCAGCGCCTGCAGCAGGCGCGCCTGCCAGCGCGGCGTGCGCATACCCGGCGTGCGGTGCAGGCCGATGTGGCCGCCCAAACTGCGCAATTCGGCCAGCAGCGCCTGCGGCGACGACCAACTGAGCCGCAGCATCTCCTGGTCCATCACCGGATCGGCAAAGCCGCCGTGCACCAGCAGGTCGCCGACGTCGTGCATGTCGGCAAACGGCGGGTGCGGCGCTGGCCAGTCGTGCTCGGCGTAGACCTCGCGCAGCTCGCGCAGCGTGTCCGGGCCAAAGGTGGAAAACATCACAAAACCGTCGACCGCCAGCGCCCGGTGCCACTGCGCCAGCGTGACCGCCGGGTTCGGGCTGGTGTGCAGGCCCAGGTTGGACCACAGCATCTGCGCCTGGCCGACCGGCACCTCTGCGGCCAGCGCCACCGGCTGGGTGGCCGCCTGCCGGCGCTGGCCCCAGGCCCACCACGGCGCTTGCAGGGCCTGGCGGCTGCGCTCGGCCAGCGCCGGTGTGGGCTCGGCCACACTGCGCCGGGCCTGCGGCCAGACGGCCTGCACCGCCGGCGCGCCGGCGCCGATGAAGCCGCCCCAGTCAAGCCAGGTGAGCGGGGCTTGGCGGATCACCGGTAGCCGCTCGGCCATTCGACGCGCCACCTCCTGGTGCAGCCAGGGCGGTGCCGGGGCCCGCGCCAGCCGGGCCAGCACATGGGCCAGCGCACGGGCGTCGGTGGCAGGCGGCGGGCTGGGATCCGGCATGGCCGGGCAGTATATTGAGCCGATGCCGCTTGCCTCTCCCACCGCTGCCTCGCCCACTGGGCGGGTGCTGGCGCGCGCCGGGCCGGGTTGGCGGCGCTTCTGGCCTGGCCCGCTGCCCCAGCCCTGCGTGCTGTGCGGCACCTGGGGCCGGCAGGGCTTGTGCAACGCCTGCCAGGCCCGGTTTGTCGGCATCCGCCCGGCGGCCTGCCCGCGCTGCGCGCTGGCCAGCCCGGGCCACCGGGTTTGTGGCCTCTGCCAGCGCCAGCCGCCACCGTACAGCGCTTGCATCGCGGCGGCCGACTACGGCTTTCCGTGGGACGGTCTGGTGGGCCGCTTCAAGTTTCAGGGCCAGCCGGAGTTGGCCGGCCTGCTGGCCGGGGTGATGCACAGCGCGGTGTTGCGCAGCGCTGCCGACAAGGTGGCAGCGGGGGTGGGGGTGGGGGTGGTGCTGCCGGTGCCGCTCAGCGATGCCCGCCTGGCCGAGCGCGGCTACAACCAGGCCTGGGAGCTGGCCCGCCGCCTGGCCACCCGGCTGGGGCTGCCGGCGCTGGCCAACGGCCTGCTGCGGCTGCGCGACACGCCGCACCAGGTGGGCCTGACGCGCCAGGCGCGCCAGCGCAACCTGCGCGACGCGATGTGGGTGGCACCGGCCGCCGCAGCGCAATTGGCCGGCCGCAGCGTGGCGTTGGTGGACGATGTGCTGACCACCGGCGTCACCGCCGCAGCCGCCACCCAGGCCTTGCTAGCGGCGGGCGCGGCCAGCGTGCAGGTGTGGGTGCTGGCGCGCACGCCGCCGCCCGAGCGCTGAGCGGCGCCGGGCACCGCCAGCGCCGCATCGCCACGGCCGTTTCAAACGCCTCAAACCCCCACCATCCCGCGCCATGTTCCATATCGTGCTGGTGCACCCCGAAATCCCGCCCAACACCGGCAATGTGATCCGGCTGGCCGCCAACACCGGCTGCACGCTGCACCTGGTGGAGCCGCTGGGTTTCTCGATGGACGACAAGCTGCTGCGGCGCGCCGGGCTCGATTACCACGAGTTCACCGCCGTGCAGCGCCATGCCGACTGGGCCGCGTTTCAAGCCGCAAGACATGTCGCACAAGCTGCCACACAACATGCCGCCCCGCAGTCAACGGGCGGGCGGCTGTGGGCCTTCACCACCCGGGGCGCGCAAGACTTTGCCAGCGTGGCCTGGCTGCCCGGCGACTGGCTGGTATTTGGCAGTGAGACGGCGGGCCTGCCGGACGCCGTGCGCGACAGCTTTGCAGCGGGGCGCCGGGTGCGCCTGCCGATGCGCCCGGGCCAGCGCAGCCTGAACCTGAGCAACGCGGTGGCGGTGGTGGTGTTCGAGGCCTGGCGCCAGCAGGGTTACGCCGGGGCGGTGTAGTGCCCGTCAGCGGTGCCGCCTGCGATCAGGACGATCAGGACGATCAGGACTCTGCCGTCTTGGCGTCGGCATCCGGCGCCTGGGTGTGCTTGATGAAAAGCTGCGCCGCCCAGATGCCCACCTCATACAGCAGGCACATCGGGATGGCCAGCGACAACTGCGACACCACATCGGGCGGCGTGATGATGGCCGCGACGATGAAGGCCACCACGACAAAGTAGCCGCGCCACTCTTTCAACTTGGCCACCGTGACCAGGCCCATGCGGGCCAGCACCACCACCGCCACCGGCACCTCGAAGGTGGCGCCAAAGGCGATGAACATCGTCAGCACAAAGCTCAAATAGGCCTCGATATCGGGCGCGGCGGTGATGCTTTTCGGCGCAAAACCCTGGATGAACGCAAATACCTGGCCAAACACGAAAAAGTAGCAAAACGCCACGCCGGCAATGAACAGCAAAGTGCTGGACACCACCAGCGGCAGCACCAGTTTTTTCTCGTGGCTGTACAAGCCCGGCGCGACAAAGGCCCAGACCTGGTACAGCACCACCGGCAGCGCCACCAGAAAGGCGGCCATCAACGTGATCTTCAGCGGCACGATGAAGGGCGAGATCACATTGGTGGCGATCAAGGTGGTGCCTTTGGGCAAGTGGGCCACCAGGGGCGCGGCCAGCATGTCGTACAGCCCGGCCGGGCCGGGCCACAGGCAGAGCGCGCCAAACACCACGGCCACGGCGATCAGCGCCCGCACCAGCCGGTCACGCAACTCGATCAGGTGCGAGACAAACGGCTGCTCGGTGCCTTCCAGCTCGTCTTTGGCGTCGGCCATTGGCGGCAATCAGCGCCCGGGGCTGCCAAGCGGGCGGAAGCGCGCCACCCGCGCCGCGCCCGACTGCACATGGCCACGCACGCCGCTGCGCTGCTTGTACCAGCGCGGCAGCGCACCGCGCTTGAGCCGCCAGTGCTTGTCGGGCCGCTTGTACTGCGGCAGCGGCGGCGGGTAGCCGCTGCTGGCCGCCACATCACCGCCCAGCAGGGTTTGGTTGAGGTCGGCAAACGGCTGGCCAAAAGCCTGGCTGGCGCTGTTGATCTCACTCGACACCGTTTGCTCGACATCGCGCGCGGCGGTCTCGAACTGCGACTTCATCTTTTGCAGCTCTTCCAGCTCGATCGACCGGTTGACCTCGGCCTTGACATCCGCCACATAACGCCGCGCCTTGCCCATCAAAGTGCCCACGGTGCGCGCCACGCGCGGCAGCTTCTCGGGGCCGATGACGATCAGCGCCACGGCGCCGATCAGGGCGATCTTGTCGAATCCGAAATCGATCATGGCGGGTCAGCCCGGGCCGGGGACAAGGCCGAGCCAGCGGCCCCGGTCAAGACTTGGTCTTGGCTTCAACATCAACCGTGTTGCCATCGGCCATCTTGTTGGCGCCCACCTGCTGCGCCGGCGCGGCGGGCGACGCAGCGTCGGTCGAGCCGGTGCCGTCCTTCACCCCATCCTTGAAACCCTTGACAGCCGAGCCCAGGTCGGCGCCGACGTTCTTGAGCTTTTTGGTGCCGAAGATCAGCACCACCACAACCAGCACGATCAGCCAGTGCCAGATGCTGAATGAACCCATGACTTACTCCTGTGGGCCTGACGGCCTTGAAAACTGAACTGCGGATTCTAGAAGGCTGTCGGGTTTTGGGCCGAAACCGCCTGCCGCAGGCATCAGCCCTTGGCCCAGGGCCGGGGGCCGCCCATCACGTGCAGATGCAGGTGCATCACCTCTTGCCGGCCGTCCGGGCCGGTGTTGAGCACATGGCGGTAGCCGTTGACCACACCCAGCCCGCGCATCAGCGCCGGGCTGATGGCCATCATCTTGCCCAGCAGCGCTTGGTGGTCCTGCGTCACCTCTTCCATGCTGTTGATGTGCTGCCTGGGCACGACCAGGATGTGCACCGGCGCCCAGGGGTGGATGTCGTGGAAGGCGATCACCTCATCGTCTTCATACACTTTTTGGGCCGGAATCTGGCCGGCCACGATCTTGCAAAACAGGCAATTGGCGTCGGTGTGCATGGTGGGGTGGATAAAAAACCGGGGCAAGAGTTCAGGCGGCGGGCTCAAACCGGCATCGGCCGGCGGTCGTTCAGCGCCAGCCAGCCGCGCAGCACGCGGTACAAAAACCACAGCGAGATGACGCCCCAGGCGATCCAGCCGGGTATGTAAAACGCCAACCACAGCGGCGCGGTGACGGTGTAGGCGATGCCGGCAAAGACCACGCTGCGGATGCGCCAGCGGAAGTGGCTGGCCTGCCACGAGCCTGCGGCGTCGCCTTTTTTCACCAGGTCGAGCACGAAGGCCACCAGCAGCAGCAGCACGCTGCCCTGCGCGCCCGGCAGCACCGCGCCCACCGCCACGATGGCATGCAGCGCGTAGCTGATGTGGCCCACGGTGCGCAGTGATGCCTCGGTCTGGCCGCTCAGCACCACCATGCTGGTTTGAGAATCGCTCATCACAACCCCTTGTTTTCAAGTTGCTCACGCTGCACGGATTTGCGCAGCGCAAACTCTTCCAGGCCCGACAGGCCCTCGCGCCGCGCCAGCTCGGCCAGCACGTCGGCCGGCGTCAGGCCAAAGTGGGCCAGCGCAATCATCGAGTGAAACCACAGGTCAGCCACCTCGTAGACGATTTTGTCGGGCGCGCCGTCTTTGCCGGCCATCACCGTCTCGGTGGCTTCTTCGCCCACTTTCTTCAAAATCGCGTCGGTGCCTTTGGCAAACAGCCGGGCGATGTAGCTGCTGGCCGGGTCACCGCCATTGGCCGGCTTGCGCGACTCGATCACAGCGGCCAAATGCGCCAAGACGTCTTGCGACAAGCCGGGTGGGACAGGGGCGGTCATTTTGGGTAGATGCTGGCCGGGTCTTGCAGCACCGGCCCGGTCGTCAGCCACTCGCCATCCGTCAATTGGCGAAAAAAGCAACTGTGCCGGCCGGTGTGGCAGGCAATGCCGGGCGTGTGACCGAGTTGTGTCACCGTCAGCAGCAGCACGTCGGCATCGCAATCGATGCGGATCTCATGCACCTGCTGAAAGTGGCCGCTTTCTTCGCCTTTGTGCCATAGCCGGTGGCGCGACCGGCTCCAGTACACCGCCTGACCGCGCTCGGCAGTCAGTGCCAGCGACTCGCGGTTCATGAAGGCGAACATCAGCACATCGCCGCTGCCGGCCTCTTGCGCGATCACCGGCACCAGGCCGTTCGGATCCCACTGGATACTGTCAAGCCAATTCATGGGCAGAAGTGTAGCCACCGGGCTCGGCGACAAATCAGCCGGACGTTCAGCCAACAGTTCAGCCAACAGTTCAGCCAACAATTCAGCCAAACGCTCGGCCGACGGATCAGCCGTGCAGCGGCCCGCTGTGGCCACGCTCGGCGGCCAACCATTGCAGCACCGGCACGGTGCCGGGCAGCACCGGCGTCACCGCCACCGGCAAGCCGCACCAAGCCATCTGCTGCTGCTCACGCATCTCAAACGCGCCCGCCCAGCCAAACACCTTGCAAAAATGCAGCCGCACCCGGGCATGCGGGTAGTCAAAAACCGCCTGCTGCCAGGGCAGCACGGCGCCGATGGTGATGCCCAGCTCCTCATGCAACTCACGCCGCAGGGCTTGCGCCAGCGTCTCGCCGGGCTCGAACTTGCCGCCTGGAAACTCCCAAAACCCGGCGTAGACCTTGCCCTCGGGCCGGCTGGTAAGCAAGAAACGGCCCTCCCGGCCTTGCGCGTCACGTTCGATCAGCACGCCCACGGCCACGTCCAGCGCCGGGCGATCGGGCCGGTCGATGCCG
>JANLOP010000360.1:0-2424 GCA_031366635.1 Betaproteobacteria bacterium
CAGGGGCTCACGGTGTCGGTGCCCGAGCCCGGTGCCTGGCAAATTGGCCTGCTGGGCGGGGCCGCGCTGCTGGGCTGGCAGCGCAGGCGGCCACGCCCGGCGGGCGCCCGGCCTGTACCACGCCTTGCCGGAGCCGCGTCATGAGCCGCCTTCAGCACTTTTTGCACCCCGTGCTTCACCCGGTTTTTCACCCCGTGCCGGGACTGCCCGCCCACACCCAGCCCGGCGCCGGCCAGCCGGCCCGGCGCTGGCGGGCCGCAGCACGCGCCAGCTTGGCCACGCTGGTCGCGATGACGGCGGTTTTGACCGGCTGCGGCGGCGGCGGCAATGGGGATGCCGGCGCGCTGGCGGCGGAGGCAATGTCAACGGCAGCGACGGCCCAGGCCCAGGCCCCCGACGGGGCGGCTGTGCAGACGCTGTCGGCGGCGCAGTCGGTGGCCCAGCCGGTGGCGCCGGCCAGCACCCCGTCGGTCACCGCCCTGCGCAAGGTGGCTGAGCGGCGCACCGGCCGCACCACCTTCGAATACGACTTCCGCATCACAGTGCGCAACGGCAGCAGCGCACAAACCGGCCTGAAAGCCCAGCTCACCGGCGCCGGCCCCGGCACCACCGTGCTGGACGGCGTGGTGCTGGTGGGCAATCTGGCAGCCGACGCCACGGCCACGCCCACCGACACCATCACGCTGCGGCTGGACCGCCGCGTGGCTTTTCACCCGGCGTTGCTGGTCTGGCAGTTCAGCCAGGCCAGCCCGGTGCCGGCCAGCTTGACGCTGGACGTGGCGCAGCGGGTGGTGGGCGCCGGCACGCCGCTGGCGCTGCTGCCGGGCGCGCTGGACGCCGCCGGCACGCCGATCACGCCGCCGCCCGCGCTGGGCTACCAGATCGTGCTGCCGGCCAGCGGCAGCAGCGGCACCGTGCCCAGCGTGGTCAACGGCCAAGTGGTCACCGGGGCCGACACCCGGGGCAGCTTTGACGTGCGCGCCAGCCTGGCCGGCACCGCCTTGCAGGCCAGCGCCCACTTCACCGTCATCCAGGGCGGCGCGCAATCGGCCAACGCCGGGCTGTACAGCACCTTGTCGGCCGCGCAAAGCACGGTGCAGCGCCAGCTCAAGCTGGCCGCCGATGCCCAGCAGCGCGGTGACGCCGCCGCGCTGGCCGCAGCGGCGGCAGCCATTGCCAGCGCTGGCGCCAGCGTGGACCTGGTGAAGATGTCGTACAGCACCGCTTACGCACCCGATCTGGGCTTTGTGCCACTGGCCACCAAGCTGGACGCCAACGGCATCCATGCCGTGGCGGCCGATGCCGGCTATGGCAGCGCCACGGCGCAACTGCGCAGCAAGCTGGCCCAGTTGACGCAGTTCTTGAACCAGGCGCCCGGCACCGACGCGGCCGACAGCGCGGCGCTGGTGCAGTTCCAAGTCGAGCTGGCCGCCATCGCCAGCACGCTGCGCTCACCGGCCGCCCGGCCCAGCGTGTACGGCGTGGTGCAGCACGGCGACGCCATCAGCGACCTGCTGGCCAAAGACATGCCGCTGCTGCTCAAGGCGCTGGCCGCACGCACCCAGGCCCAGGCCAACCTGCCGCCGTCGGCCGGCCGGGCCGCTGTTGGCACCACACGGCCCGCCGCCGCGTTGGGCGCGGGCAGCAGCACCGACGGTGCGATCAGCGGGGTGATCGGCAAGCTGGGCCCGATCGGCGAGCTGGTGGTGGCGATTTACGGTGACTACCTCGACCAGCTCGAAAACATGATCATCATCATGCTGATCAACCACCTGCTGGATGCCCACCTGCCGCAGAGCATCAGCATCCACGGCGTGCTGTCGGGTGCGGCGCTGCTGGGCCCCTACGCCTACCACTACCCCAACAGCTACATCGACATGGACGGCCTCTCGCTGGCGGCGGCGCAAAACGCCGATGTCTACCTGATCGGCGGCGCGGCGGTGAATGCGGTGCGCGAGGCGATTGCCCAGCGGCCGGCGGGCGGTGAAATCACCATCCAGGGGATTTATGACCTGCTCGACCGCATCGCCACCATCCTGAGCACGGCCTACCAAGCCGCGCACCAGCAGCCGGCGTACGTGATCACCAACAGTTTTTCCGAGAACTTTGGCTGCCTGCCCAGCCTGTCGGATTTCTGCATCGAGATGCACTACCCGAACGGCTTTGAGAACGTCTCGGGCGGCTCGGTTAGCTTTACCGTGCTGATGCTGATCCGCAGCAACGGGCCGCAGCCGCAGTACGGCATCAAGCTGCTGTCCTTTGCACCGGGCACTTGACGGCCGGCCTAGGAGCCTGTCGGGCTTGGGGATCGTCGGCTGCAATTTGGCCGCAGCGGTCCATTTTTGGCTTCGCCGCACTTCGTGAACACCGGCTTTTTGTCCCATAGCTACGGCTATGGGCCTGCAAACCCGGCAAAAACTGTCC
>JANLOP010000059.1:0-5477 GCA_031366635.1 Betaproteobacteria bacterium
GCAGGGCGTGCAGGGCGTGCCCGGCGTGCAGGGGCCCGGCGGCGTGCTGGGCGTGAGCTACTTCCAGGGCGGGGCGCCCGCCCCGGTGGCGGTGCCGGCCACCACCTTTGTCTTTATCGGCCCGGTGGCCACCGTGGTCGCCGCTGCCGGCCAGCGCATCACGGCCAACGGCGCGTTCTCGGTCGGTGCGACAGCCAGCGCCACGCTGCGGGTGGACCTGTGCGCCCGCTCGTCGGCCACGCCTGCGGCCAACCCGTCGAGCATCCTGCTGTCGTACAAGATCGTCAGCCTGCAGGCCAATGTACGCACGATGTTCTCTCCGGTCACCAGCTATGTGCCGGGTGCCGGCAGTTGGCAGATCGGCAACTGCGTGTCAGGCAATGGCGTGGCCTCGACCCTGAACCTGAACGACTGGAGCACCGGCTGGGTGATGGTCACCCACTGACATCAGCCCCGGCCGATGGCGGCCACCCAACTGGACGACCGGCCGGCCACCCGACCCGCACCGCCGCTCAGCGGCCGTCGAAATGCGCCTGCCAGCGTTGCCGCAATTCCCGCTTCAGCAGCTTGCCGCTCGGGTTCTTCGGCAGGGCATCGACAAACAGCACCGCCTTGGGCGTCTTGAAGTGGGCCAGATGCCCGGCGCAGTGGGCGATCACCTGGGCCTCGTCCAGCCCGGCGCCGGGTTTTAGCACCACCACCGCCGTCACCGCCTCGATCCAGCGCGGGTGCGGCAGGCCGATCACCGCCGCCTCGCTGACGCCGGCCAGCCGGTACAGCGCTTCTTCGACCTCGCGGCTGGCGACGTTCTCACCGCCGGTCTTGATCATGTCTTTCTTGCGGTCCACCACGGTGATGTAGCCCTCGTCGTCGATCACCGCCAGGTCACCCGAGTGAAACCAGCCGCCGGCAAACGCGGTTGCGGTGCGCTCGTTGTCATGAAAATAGCCCAGCAGCAACTGCGGTGAGCGGTGCACGACCTCACCCACCTCGCCCGGCGCCACGTCGTTCATCAGCTCGTCCACCACCCGCGTTTCAACGTTCAGCGCCGGCCGGCCGGCCGATCCCGGCTTGCGCAACTGGTCTTCGGGCTTGAGCACGGTGGCCAGTGGCGCGATCTCGGTCTGGCCGTAAAAATTCCACAGCCGCATCTGCGGCACGCGAGCAATCAACTCTTGCATCACCGCCACCGGCATGATCGACGCGCCGTAATAGCCCTTGCGCAGACTGGACAGGTCATGCTGGTCGAACAGCGGTGAACGCAGCAGCGCGATCCACACCGTGGGCGGCAAGAAAAACTGACTGATGCGGTGCTTGGCAATCAGCGGCAGCAGGTTCTCGGCCGTTGGCTTGGCGGTGATGATGCTGGTGCTGCCGAGGTAGACGCTGGGGCCGAGAAATACATCGAGCTGGGCGCAGTGGTACAGCGGCATGGCATGCAGCACCGTGTCGGCCTCGGCCATTTCGCCCTCGATGATGCAACTGACGTACTGGTCGATCACCGCGCCGTGCGTCAGCATCGCGCCCTTCGGCAGGCTTTCGGTGCCGCTGGTGTAGACGATCTGCAGCAGGTGGTGGCTGTTGAAATCGGGCTCGGGGCACGGGTGGGCGGCCAGGTCGGTGGCGGCAAGCTGGTTGAAATCCAGACAATCCGCCGGGCTGTGCGCCGGGATGACCGACGAGTCTTCAGACGGCAGCCACAGAAAGCGGCTGATCTGGGTGTCCAGCGCGGCGGCCTCGCGGCCGAGCGCGACCAGGCCGTCGTCCACCGCCAGCAGGCGCACGCCGGCATGGCGCAGGATGTAGGCCGCCTCAGCCGCGTTGAGCATGAAGTTGACCGGCACCAGCACCGCGCCCAACCGGGCCAGCGCAAAGCGCAGCGCGGCAAAACCGTGTGAGTTGCGCGCCAGCACACCCACGTGGTCGCCTTTGGCCACGCCCTGGGCGCACAGCCCGGCGGCCAAGCGGCTGACGACGGCGTCAAACTCACGCCAGGTCCACACCGTGCTGCCGCACAGGATGGCGGGCTTGTGCGGCAGCCGGGCGGCGGTGCGGTGCAGCAAGTCAGCCAGGGTCTGGCGGCGCACCGCCGGATGGACTTGGGGGTGGCTTTGCAAGGCGTTTTGTACGGCGGTTTGCATGGCAGTTTTCCGAAAAGCAACAATCCTGCGACCGTAGCCGCTGCGGCGCCGGCCGGCTAGTCGGACATCACCGGATCGCGCACCGGCGTGCTGGCGTGGTGGCCGTCAGCGCCGCTCAGGCGTCGCGCCACCGCCGCACCGCCGCACCGCCGCACCGCCGCACCGCACCACCGACGCCCGCCAGCCCGGCCAGCCGGGCCGGTCTGCCGGGGCCGGCCCAGCGCTCAACCCAGCGCGCCGGTTTGCAGCGCCACCAGCGTGTCGCGGATCAGGTGGCCGGCGATGGAGAACCGCGGCGGGATGGCCGGCAGCGCGTCCAGCGCAAACCACTGCGCATCTTCGATCTCGTCGGCCTGCGGCACGATCTCACCGCCGGCGTAGCGCGCGGTGTAGGCCACCATCAGGCTGTGCGGGAAGGGCCAGCTCTGGCTGCCGAAGTAGCGCAAGCCTTGCACTTGCAGGCCCACCTCCTCGGCCACCTCGCGGTGCACGCAATCCTCCAGCGATTCACCGGCCTCGACAAAACCGGCCAGCGCGCTGTACATGCCGGCAGGGTAGTGCGGTGAGCGGGCCAGCAGCAGTGCACCCGGGCGCCAGACCAGCGCCATCATCGCCGGGCTCAACCGGGGGTAGGCGGTGTGCTGGCAGGCCGGGCAGCGGCGCGCCCGCTCAGCCGGTTGCAAATCGGTGGGCGTGCCGCACGCGCCACAGAAACGATGACTTCGGTCCCACTCCAGCAACTGCGCCGCGCGCCCGGCCAGCGCCGCCAGCGCGGCATCAAAACCCTGCATCGCCGTGCGCAGCGGTACCGCGCGCCAGCCCGGCGGCGCGGCCGGCAGGCCCAGCGCCCAGCAGTCCAGCGCGACCGGCGTGCCCAACGTGCCCAGATAGTGCCGGCTGCTGGCCAGCGCCAGCCAGCCGGCCGGGGCCAGCGGCAGCAAACCGGGCGGCGCGCCGTCGGGCAGCAGCAACTGGTTGCCGACAAACGCGAAGCACCAGGCCTGAGGGCTGGCCGGCGTGGGCGGACGGGTGGCGGGCAGGAACAGCATGCGGGGCGCTCGGATGGGGCAGTGCGCCATCATCGCTCAAGCGCCCCGGTGGCCGGGGTCCGCCCGTGGCGGTCTGCCCGGCAGGCCCCGGCTGCGACGGGCCGCGATGCCGACCAGGCCCAGGTCGGCCAACAGCAGCGCCAGCGACGTCGGCTCGGGCACCACACCGGGGATGCGGGCGCCGAGTTGCAAGGCGCTGGCGGTGACGGCATGGCCACTGCCGTCGTTGAAAGCGGTGGCCCCTGGCGGCGTCAGGCCGCCGGAAGTGGCGACAACGTTACCCTGCGGCACCGGGACGCCTAAGCCGTTGTCCAGCGCCAGGCCTTCTATGCCCAACCCGTAAGTGCCGGCGTTTTGCAGGTGCCAGTCAAGCGCCGAGGCGCCGTTCCAACCATCGGCACCAAAATTGACGGTGGTGCCGGCCAGCCGGTCGCCCGGTACGCCCGGGGCGTCCTTGTAGAGCACCAGGGCAAACGAGTCGCCCACATTGCCGCCCGTGAGGTAGGCCGACACGCCGTCGGTTGGCTGCCCACCCGGGCCTGCGCTGTGGCACGGTGCCGGGCACGCCAGTCCAACTTGAATAGCCCAGGTTTCGACCGTGATCCGGCTGTGACACGAGTCACACGCCAGACCCGGCTTCAGGCTTGGCGGTGCCCGTCCGGCAGCGGTTGATGCGCCGCTGCCTCCAGCGCCTGGTGCACCCGCAATGCGGCCCAGGCGTCGTTGGCGGCATACAGCAGCTGGCTGCTGCCCAGCTGCGGCAGCGCCCAGTTGGACGTGGTGGTGCGCTTGGATTTGACAAACCGGCGCTCGAACACGATGGCGACCGCGGCCCGCACCCCCACCGCATTGCGGTAGCCGCGCTGGCGAAACTCATGGCCCAGATCGATCACCGCACCCAGCGCCACGCCAAACTTGGCTTGCACCTGAGACCGGTCAGACCCCAGCCCGAAACCCACCTTGCGCAGGCTGTGCGACTGCAACAGTTGGATCAGCAGGTCACGGCCTTCGGCATGGCGAACCTGGAAGATGAAGGCCCGGTCGGGCAGCGCAAACTGCACCACATGCGGTCCGTCGCTGACCTCGCCCGGCGCAAAGGTGGGTTTGGATTCGGTGTCGAAGCCCACCGTGCGCGCGGCCAGGATCTCGGCCGCGGCCGCCTCAAACTGTGCCCGGGTCGTTGGCACCTCGATCTGCGCCAGCGTCAGGCCGGCAAACACATCGAGGTGGGCGGTTTCGGCTTTGGTGGGGGCGGTTTTGCTCATCGTCGGGACGCTCATCGGGTGAAGCCTAGCCTAGCACCGGCCCGTAGCGCGGGCCGCCGTGATAGAACCGCAGGCCATCCGAAAGCCCGTCCGCAGACCGGACGGCAATCCCGTCCGCAAACCCGTCCGCAAACCGGACTGCGAACCCGTCCACAACGGCATCCAGCGGCCTACCCGCCAACGCACCCGCCCCCTGCACCGGCCTCCCCATGCAAATCACCATCGCTCCCGGCGTGCAGCTGTATGTCGACACCGAAGGCGCCGGCTTGGTGCCCGACGGCGCGGCCATGCGCGCCAAACCCACCCTGCTGCTGCTGCACGGCGGGCCGGGCTACGACCATTCGGGTTTCAAACCGGCGTTTTCCCAGCTGGCCGATACCGCCCAGATCGTCTACTACGACCACCGCGGCCACGGTCGCAGCAGCCGCTGCCCACCCGCGCAGTGGACGCTTGACACCTGGGCCGACGATGTGGTGCGGCTGTGCGACGCGCTGGGCATCGACCAACCCATCGTGCTGGGCCAGAGCTTTGGCGGCTTTGTGGCGCAGCGCTACATTGCCCGCCACCCCGGCCATGCGGCCAAGGTAATCCTGTCCAGCACGTCGCCGCACCTGGGGCTGGCGCGCAAGCTGGCGAAGTTCGAGCAGTTGGGCGGCGCTGCGGCCCGTGCCGCCGCCCAGGCCTTCTGGCAGGCGCCCGACGCCGCCACCTGGGCCACCTACAACCAGGTGTGCATGCGTCTGTACAACACCCGCCCTGCCGCCGACCCACAAGCGCGCGGGCGCACGCTGTTCAACGAGCCGATCCTGTTTGCCTCGGCCAGCGGCGAGCAGCAGACCATGAACCTGCTGCCCGGCCTGGCCGCTGCGGCTTGCCCGGTGCTGGTGATGGTGGGCGAGCAGGACCCGGTCTGCCCTCTGGCCGACTCACTCGACATCGCCGCCGCGCTGCCACCGCGCTGGATGCAGCTGGCGCGGTTTGCCAACGCCGGCCACGGCGTCTGGCGCGACCAGCCCGAGGCC
>JANLOP010000368.1:0-9598 GCA_031366635.1 Betaproteobacteria bacterium
CGACAGCGGCTGGACGTGGTACTGCAGATTGGGCCAGGCCTGCTCGGGCCCGGACTTGGTGAAGCAGCCCAGTTGCGACGGCGCCATGCTCATCGGCCCGCTGCGCCGCAGCAGGTATTCCAGCCCGATCAGGCCCTTGCCGAACCATGAATTGGCCATCGTGTTGAGGGTTTTGACGCCCTGCACCTCAAACACCGCACGGATCTGCAAATGGTCTTGCAGGTTCTGCCCCACGCCCGGCAGATCAAGCATCACGCGGATGCCGTGCTGGCGCAGCAAGCCGGCCGGGCCGATGCCCGAGAGCTGCAGGATTTGCGGCGTGCCGATGGCGCCGGCCGCCATCACCACCTCGCCAGTGCCGGGCTGGCCGTCGCCGCGCAGCCGGGCAATCAGCGGCGCGCCGCGCTGGTGGTCATGGCCTTCGGGCCGCACCTCGACCCCGGTAACCCGAAGGCCCCCTTCATGCTGGCCCCCTTCACCCTGGCCGGCATCGCCCCGGGCGGTGATCAGCCGGGTGACTTGGGCCCCCGTCCACACCTGCAGGTTGTCGCGGTGCTGGATCGGCCGCAAAAACGCCTTGGTGGCATTCCAGCGCAGGCCGCCGCGCTGGTTCACCTCAAAGTAGCCCACGCCCTCGTTGTCGCCCCGGTTGAAGTCGTCGGTGGCGGGGATGCCGGCTTCTTGCGCTGCCGCCGCAAAGGCGTCCAGGATCTGCCACGACAAGCGCTGCTTGTCCACCCGCCACTCACCGCCGGCACGCCCACCGGTGGCATCAAAGCCGGGCGCGGCATGGTGGGCGCTGGCGCCGCGCCAGTGGTCTTCATGCTGCTTGAAGTAGCGCAGGCTGTTGTCCCAGCGCCAGCGGGCATCACCGGTGGCTTGCGCCCAGCCGTCGTAATCACGCTGCTGGCCGCGCATGTAAATCATGCCGTTGATGCTGGAGCTGCCGCCCAGCACCTTGCCGCGCGGGTAGCGCAGGCTGCGGCCGTTCAGGCCCGGCTCGGGCTGGGTGCTGTACAGCCAGTCAGTGCGCGGGTTGCCGATGCAATACAGGTAGCCGACGGGGATGTGCACCCACAGGTAATCGTCATTGCCACCGGCCTCGATCAGCAGCACGCGCAGGGCCGGGTCGGCGCTCAACCGGTTCGCCAGCAGGCAGCCGGCGCTGCCGGCGCCGACGATGATGTGGTCGTAGATCGGGGTTCGGTCGGTCATCGGGGTCCGTGTCGGCGCAATGTCGGCGCAAGGGCAGCGCGGGGTCAGCGCAAGGTCGGGCTGGCGAGAATCGGGAACAGTTTGACCAGGCCGTCGGCCAGCAGCTCCACCGCCATCGCCGCCAGGATCAGCCCCATCAGCCGGGTCATCACATTGATGCCGGTGCGGCCCAGCACCTTGGCAATGCGGCCCGACGCGGCAAACGCCGCGTAGGTGGCCAGGCCGATCACCACGCCGTAGCCCACCAGCACCGCATGCTCCATGAATGTGCGGGTTTTCTCAGCGTAAATCACCATCGTCGAGATGGTGGCCGGGCCGGTGAGCAGCGGGATCGTCAGCGGCACCACCGCCACGCTGGCACCGGCATCGGCCCGGTGCTGGCCTTCGGCCACGTCGTCCTGTCCGCTCTCGGCCGGCTGGGCATTGAGCATGTGCAGCGACGAGATCAACAACAGCATGCCGCCACCGACCTGGAACGAGGCGATCGAGATGCCGAAGAAAGTGATGATTTGCAAGCCGGCGATGCCGCTGACGGCGATCACGCAAAAGGCCGAGAACGAGGCCACGCGCAAGGTGCGCCGCCGCTCGGTGCGGCCCAGGCCCTGGGTGTAGGCCAGAAAAAACGGGATGACGCCAATCGGGTTGACGATGGCCAGCAAGGCCACCAGCGGTTTGAGCAAGTCCATCGAGTGGGCGGGCATGGCGGCGGCGTGGCGTGGCGTGGCGTGACGATGGCAGCAATCAGATCGGCCGGGCGTTGCCGGTGGGCGCGGGTGTGGGCACTGCCCGTGGGTCGGCCGCCACCGCAGCCGCAACATCAGCCACAACGGCAGTCGTCTTGGTGGGCGTAACAAACGTATCGGGCGGTGTGTCTTCGTCCAGCCGGCGCAGCGCCAGAAACAGCTCACAAAGCCCACGCAGGTAGACCACGCCCGGCACCACCAGGCCCAGCGCAAACACCACGCCGGCACCGGTGAGCGCGGCCGAGGTTTGCGCTGACAGCGCGGGCGCACCCGGCGCCAGCCTGAAGCCCTGGCCAAACAGCGCTGCCATGAACGGGTCGGGCGCCAGCTCCACCCCGGCCAGCAGCACCGCCAGGCCGAGCAGCGCACGGCCGCCAGCCAGCACCACAAAGCTCACCAGGCCGGCCACCGCCGCTGTCAACAAGCTCACCGCCGCCGACAACAGCACCGCGTGGGCAAAGCGCCGCCGCACCTGGCGCCACAGCAGCCGCAGCACGTCGCGCACGCCCAGCCCGGCCCACACCGCCGGTGCGGCCAGCGGGCCCACCAGCGTGACCATCGCCAAAGTCACCAGGCCAATGCCCGGCACCGCCAGCGGCACGGTCAAGCCCAGCAAGGCCGGGCCGACCACCGGCAGCCGGGCGGCCCACAGCAGGCCCAGCACGCCGGCCGACATCAGCAACACCCCCGCCAGCACACACAGCACCACGGCCAGCAGGCGGTGGGCGGTGCGCAGCGAATCGCGCAATGCATCGGCCGGGTAGCGCAGCGGCCGGCCCAGGGCCTCGTCCATCAGCACCAGCCCGGCGGCATTGCTGCCGTAGAACAACACCAGGAAAGCGCCACCGGCCCACAGCGCGGCGGGCAGCCCGGCCTCACGCGACATCGCGCCCTGGGCCATCGTCAGCAACAGGCCGGACGCCGCAAAGGCCAGCAGCAGCAAATACAGGGCGCGTGCATTGCGCACCGATTCGATGCTTTGCAGCACCGAATTGAGCGCGGGCAACGCCCCTTGATCGACTGGTTGTACCCGCATGACAACACTCATGATACTTGCGGGTTTGCCCGTGTTCCGCAGCGCTGGTGGTGGCCCGGGTTTTGCCACCATAATGTTTGCGCGGGGCGTCATTGCCCCCGGCCCGTGTCTGGAGACGGCGCCTAAAGCTTGAGTGTTTCACGCTGGGTTGAAGCTCCACATGGATTACTTTTCTCAAGAAGGAGCTTCCCGCCATGGGAAACAAGCTTTACGTCGGCAATCTCGCGTACTCGGTGCGTGACGAATCCCTGCAACAGTCGTTTGGCCAATTCGGCACCGTGACCTCTGCCAAGGTGATGATGGACCGCGAAACCGGCAGGTCCAAGGGCTTCGGTTTTGTCGAAATGGCGTCTGACGCCGAGGCACAAGCCGCGATGAACGGCATGAACGGCCAGCCGCTTGAAGGCCGGGCCATCGTCGTCAATGAAGCCCGTCCGCGCGAAGAGCGCCCGGGCGGTGGTGGTGGCGGCGGCTACGGCGGGGGTGGCGGCGGTTACGGCGGTGGCGGTGGCACCCGCAGCGGCGGTGGTGGCGGCTACGGTGGCGGTGGTGGCACTGGCGGCGGCGGTGGCGGTTACGGCGGTGGCGGTGGTGGCCGCAGCGGTGGCGGCGGCAGTGGTGGCGGCTATGGCGGCGGTGGCGGCACGGGCGGTGGCGGTGCAGGTGGCGGCGGTGGCCGCAGCCCGTACGGCACCGGTCGCGGCGGCCCGCGCGGTGGTGGCAGCGGCGGCAGCGGCGGTGGTGGCTACGGCGGTGGTGGCAGCCAGGGCTACTGAGCCGCGCGCTGACCGGCCACTCACTCGGCCCGTGGTTTGACGACAAAAAGGCGCCTTCAGGCGCCTTTTTTCATGGCCGGTCAGCGCAACCGGCGGCTACTCGTTCAGCCGACGCTTTCGCGCCCGGCCGGCGAACAGCCGATCAAACAGCGCATCGGGCAGGGCGCGCATCAGCGCCGCCACCACGCCCATCTGCCACGGGATCACCCGGTAGCGCTGGCCGGCGCTGATGCTGCGGAAGGCCCGGTCGGCAAACACCTCGGCACTGCGCAAAAACGGCATGGCGTAGCGGTTGCGCCGGGTCAGCGGGGTGTCGATGTAGCCCGGCAGCAGCGTGGTGACCTGCACGCCAAACGGCCGGCACTCACCGCGCAGGCTTTCGCAGTAGGCGATCACTGCCGCCTTGCTGGCGCAGTAGGCGCCATGGCCGGGCAGGCCGCGGATGCCGGCCACGCTGGCCACGCCCACCAGCGCGCCGCTGCCGCGCAGCCGCATGGCCGCGACAAACGGCTGGAAGGTGGCCGCCATGCCCAGCGTGTTGGTCTCGAAGGTGGCGCGCATCACGTCCAGATCGGCCAGATCGGCGGTGTCCATGCCGATGCTGATGCCGGCGCTGGCGATCACCACGTCGGGCAGGCCTTGCGCGGCAATGCAGGCGCGGCCGGCAGCGGTGATGGCGGGCACATCGCGCACGTCGGCGGCGTACACCGCCACCGCCCCGGCCCGCCCATCACCCACCAGGCCCTGGCTGGCGGCCCACTGGCGCAATGCATCAGCCTGCCGGGCCACCAGTGCCAGCCGCCAGCCGGCACGGTGGTAGCGCAGCGCCAGCGCCTGGCCGATGCCGCTGGATGCACCGGTGATCAACACCAGCGGCGGCGCCGTCATGGCCGGGCTGCCGCCGAGGCGCCAGGTTGCGCCTGTGCTGCGCCGCTGCGCTGCCCGGGCAGCCAGGTAGATCGCACCGGGCCGAGCAGCTTGAGCTGCTGGCCGAGGTGGTCGTATTCCAGCCCGCCGGCGCGGGTCTCGCTGCCGCCCCGGCGCACCAGCACCGGCAGGTGTGAGCGCAGCCGCTCGAAGCGCACAAAGGCGTGGAAGAACTCGCCCTGCAGCGTCAGCGTGTCGGCGCCCTGGAGCTGGCTGGTGACCTGCGCCCCGCCGAGCAATTGCACCTCGCTGCCGTCGGCGTTGGACAACGCCTGGCGCGCACTGGCGTCGGTGGTGCGGCCGTCGGGCGCGGTGGCATGGATGCGCACGCCGTCGATCTCCAGCCGGTCGGTCAGCGGGTAGTGGCGTAGCGCGTCGCCGGCAAGGCGCAGCGCCTCCTGGCCATCGGGCGCAAACCGGGTGATCGAGAAGTGGGTCATCGTGTAGTCCGGTGCCTGGCGCGGCGGGCCGTCGGCCGCCACACCCGGCGCTTGCGGGGTGTTCTTGATCAGCCAGCCGGTGGACAGCGCCAGCAGCGCCATCAGCAGCAGCGGCAGATAGGACGACAAGGCCTGGCGCAGCCGGTAGCCCAGCGGCGGCGCGGGCCGGGGCGGCTGGCTGGCGCCGGGGTCGGGCCCGGGTGCGTCGGCCAGGCCCAGCGTGAGCCCGCCGTCGCCGATCTGCACTGCCATCTCGGGCAGATCGGGCAGGTGCAGGGCACGCGGCGGGTGGCCGGTCATCGGGGTGACCGGGCCCGGGCCTGTCCCGGGCGCAAGCGCAATTCAGCGCCCATCCAGCGTGCCGTGCTGGGCTTGCAGCAGCGCGGCGTAGCGGCCGCAGGCCATCAGCAGCAGATCGCAAAACTCACGCGCCGCGCCCTCACCGCCCCGGGCCTGGGTGATGTGATGGGCCAGTGCCCGTGCCTCGGCATGGCCGTTGGGCGGCGCGCAGGCCAGGCCGGCGCGGGCCAGCAGCGGCAGATCGGGCCAGTCATCGCCGATCACCGCCACGTCGGCCCAGCCGATGCCGCGCTGGGCCAGTAGCGCGCTGGCCAGCGCCAGTTTGTCGGCGACACCGAAGTGCGCGTCAGCCAGGCCCAGATCGGCCACGCGACGCCGCACGGCGGCTGAATCACGCCCGGTGATCAGGATCGGCGCGATGCCGGCCCGGGCCAGCAACTTCAGGCCGTGGCCGTCCAGCACGTGGAAGGCCTTGAACAGCTCACCCTGCTCGGCGATGTAGAGCCGGCCGTCGGTAAGCACGCCGTCAACGTCGAAGATCGCCGCTTTCATGCCCAGTCCCGTGCCCTGGGCACGCAGCAGCAACTCGGGTGGGAAGGTGAGCGCGACCATGCTCACACCACCTTGGCGCGCATCAGGTCGCCGATGGTCAGCAGGCCCACCAGCCGGCCGGCTTGCACGCCATCGGCGCCCAGCACGGCCACCGCCGTGATGCGCTGCAGCTCCATCAGCTCGGCTGCGGCCACGGCCAGTGCACTGCTGCGGATGGTGTGGGGCCGGGCCTGCATCACCGCACCAGCGGTGAGGGTGCGCAGATCAGCGCCGCGCTCAACCTGGCGGCGCAGATCGCCGTCGGTGAAGATGCCCAGCAGCCGCTGCTGGCCGTCGACCACCAGCGCCGTGCCCAGCCCTTTGGCCGACATCACCCGCATCATCTCGATGAACGGGGTGGCGGCCGCCACCTGAGGCAGCGCGTCGCCCTGCACCATCAAATCGGCCACATGCACCAGCAGCTTGCGGCCCAGCGCGCCGCCCGGGTGGGAGCGGGCAAAGTCCTCGGGCTGGAAGCCGCGGGCGTCCAGCAGCGCCACCGCCAGCGCATCACCCAAGGCCATTTGCGCGGTAGTGCTGGCGGTGGGCGCCAGGTTGAGCGGGCAGGCTTCTTGATCGACCGCGCTGCTGATCACCTGGTCGGCATGGCGGGCCAGGGTGGATTCGGCGCCGCCGGTCATCGCCACCAGCGTGGTGCCGAGCCGGCGCAGCGCGGGCAGGATGGCGGCCAGCTCATCGCTCTCACCGCTGTTGGAGATGGCCAGCACCACGTCACCGGGCTGCACCATGCCCAGGTCGCCGTGGCTGGCCTCGGCCGGGTGCACAAAGAATGCCGGGGTGCCGGTGGAAGCCAGGGTGGCGGCGATCTTGCGCCCGACATGGCCGCTCTTGCCCATGCCCATCACCACCACCCGGCCCCGGCAGGCCAGCATCGCCTCCACCGCACCGGCAAACCCGGCGCCCTGGCGCGCCGCCAGGCCCAGCAAGCCCTGGGCTTCGATCTCAAAAGTCTGAGCGGCGAGTTGCAACACCCGCCCAGCGTTGAACGGCGGGGCCGCTGTGCGGGCGGCGGCCAGGGTGGGCGGGACGGCGGGGGGGGTTGTAGCGGCAGGGCTCACAGCGGGTGACAACCGGCGCCCGCGCGGCGCGCTGGCTTACATTCAAGGGGCAGTTGCATCGATTCTAGGCGCCTGCCTGTGGGCGCCAGCCCCTCCAACCGACGCCGTGGCCACCACCCTCGAACTGGTTTTGCTCTACCTCGTGGCCGCCGTGCTGGGTGTGGTGGCCTGCCGCATGCTGCGGCTGCCGCCGATGCTGGGTTACCTGGCGGTGGGCGTGCTGATCGGCCCGAACGCGCTGGCGCTGGCCAAGGACACGGCGGGCGTCAAATACCTGGCCGAGTTTGGCGTGGTGTTTCTGATGTTCGTCATCGGGCTGGAGTTCAACCTGCCCAAGTTGCGCAGCATGCGCACTCTGGTGTTTGGCCTGGGGCTGTCGCAGGTGGTGCTCACCGTGCTGGGCGCGGTGCTGGGCAATGCGCTGCTGGCACTGGGCTTTGGCTGGCTGGGCGTGCAGTGGGCGCTGGGCTGGCAGGGCGCCATCGTGCTGGGCTCGGCGTTTGCCATGTCGTCCACAGCCATTGTCGTCAAGCTGATGGCCGAGCGACTGGAGCTGGACAGTGAGCACGGCCGCCGGGTGATGGGCGTGCTGCTGTTTCAGGATTTGGCCGTGGTGCCGCTGCTGGTGCTGATCCCGGCGTTGGGCGACAGCGGGCCCGACATGGCCCGCGTGCTGTTGCTGGCGTTGCTCAAGGCCAGTCTGCTGCTCACCCTGCTGCTGGTCGGTGGCCAGCGCGTGATGCGCTGGTGGCTGACGCTGGTGGCGCGGCGCAAGAGCGAAGAACTCTTCGTGCTCAACCTGCTGCTGATCACGCTGGGCCTGGCCTGGATGACCGAGCACGCCGGCTTGTCGCTGGCCCTCGGTGCGTTTGTCGCCGGCATGCTGGTGGCCGAGACCGAGTTCAAGCACCAGGTGGAAACCGACATCCGGCCGTTTCACGATGTGCTGCTGGGGCTGTTTTTCATCACCATCGGCATGAAGCTGGACTGGCGGCCGGTGCTCGAGCAGTGGGGGCTGGTGTTGACGCTGAGCGTGCTGCCGGTGCTGGTCAAGGCGCTGCTGGTGGCCGGGCTGGCGCGGGCCTTCAAAGCCACGCCGGGCGTGGCGATACGCACCGGGCTGTACCTGGCACAGGCGGGCGAGTTTGGTTTTGTGCTGCTCACCCTGGGCGCCGACGAGGGGCTGGTGTCACCGCGCTGGGTGAGCCCGGTGCTGGCCTGCATGGTGCTGTCGATGCTGGCCTCACCGTTTTTGATCCTGTACGCCAACCGCATCGTGATGAAGCTCTCGGCCAGTGAGTGGCTGCTGCAATCGGTGCAGTTGACCAGCATCGCCAAAAAATCGATCAAGACCGAGGCCCACGTGATCATCGCCGGCTACGGCCGCAGCGGGCAGAACCTGTCGCGCATGCTGGGCCAGGAGGCGATCCCGTACATCGCGCTCGATCTTGACCCGGACCGGGTGCGCCAGGCCGCTGCCGGCGGCCAGAGCGTGGTGTTTGGTGACGCCGCCCGCCTGCAAAGCCTGATGGCCGCCGGCCTGGCCCGGGCCAGCGCGGTGGTGGTCAGCTACCACGACACGCCATCGGCATTGAAGATCCTGCGCCTGGTGCGCGACCATGCGCCGCAGGTGCCGGTGATCGTGCGCACGATTGACGACAGCGACATCGAGCGGCTGCGCGACGCCGGTGCCACCGAGGTGGTGCCCGAGGCGATCGAAGGCTCACTGATGCTGGCCGCCCAGGCGCTGGTGCTGGTGGGCGTGCCAATGCGCCGCGTCATCCGGCTGACGCGCGACGCCCGCGACGCCCGCTACAGCCTGTTGCGCGGCTACTTTCATGGCAGCGACGACGACTCGGTGGAAGAGCGTTCACAGGCCCGGCTGGCCAGCGTCACGCTGCCGGCGGCTGCCGCCTGTGCCGGCCGGCCGCTGGCCGACCAGGCGCTGGCGATGATCGGCGTGCAGGTGGTGTCGGTGCGGCAAGTCAGCGGCCGGGTGGTGGCCGCCGACGATGCGCTGCTGCTGGCCGGCGGCGACACGCTGGTGCTCTCAGGCCTGCCCGAGCCGCTGGCGCTGGCCGAGGCCAAGCTGCTGCGCGGTTAGCGGCGCAGCCGCTCACCCCCCGATTCAAGGGGGCGGCGCGGTGCCCTGGCGCACATCCAAATCAGCGCGGCTGCGTAGTAATGCCCACCAGCGCCTGGCCCAGGCGCGGTGCGGCACGCCCAAGCGGGGTGGGCCGGATCGAAGCCAACCACCCCCGAGGATCTCGACATGCCCATCACCGCCAACCGGCGTCTTGCCACACTCTCCACCCTGACCGCCGTGTCAGCCGCTGTTTTGACGCTGCTGGCCGCTGCGCCCGCCCAGGCGTCCAGCCACCGCGAGGCGCCCAGCATCAGCGGCAGCCCCAAGGTCGACGGCACCGATTTCTACCTGTTCAGCAGCTACGAAGCCGGCCGCAGCGGCTTCGTCACGCTGATCGCCAACTAC
>JANLOP010000019.1:0-20118 GCA_031366635.1 Betaproteobacteria bacterium
GGTCACCAGCACGGTGACCACCGGATCGCGCACGTACTTGCTGAGTTGCTTTTCAACGTCGCGCGCCAGCTCGGTGGATGTCTTGCCCTGCGCCACGATCTCTTCGACCAGCGGCGCGGCCACTTTGCCGTCCGGGCGCACCGGCACCGACATCGACAACTCGGGGTTGCGCCAGACGATGATGTTCAGCATGTCGCCGGCGCCGATGATGTAGGTGTAGTCCTGCGCGGTGGCGGACGCCGGTGCGGGCGGGTAGCTCGGCACATTGGCGCAGCCGGTCGTCAACATGGCGGCCGCTGCAATGGCGTGCCCGCCGATGATGCGCAAAGCGTTAAGGCAAATCGATGCGTTCACTTGTTATTACCCCGAAATTAGATTCGTCTGTCCGACGATGCGACGGCATTGGCACGGCCCAGCCACCCACTTACGCCAAAAAAACGCCGACCGGGCCCCCAGGATCAGAGGCGAGATGATGTCACAGCTTGTGAGGTCCGGACATGGCGAGCCACTGTTTGCGCGCAAGAACGAGCGCATAGTTCACGCCAAATCAAGCCCTCGTGAGGCGGCTTGCTTGCCCGGTCGGCCCCGGCGCTGCTCGGACAGCAGGGCACATCGCAACACGGCCTGGCCATCGGCACCGATCATTTGGCGCGGTGTGCACACAACGCAAATCAAATCGCGGGAATCTCGATGGCCGGTATCAGTCAACGAAGCGATTGCGACAAACGCGTTACTTCGGCTTGTGCTTTAAATTTGTTGCCAAGCAGACTCAGGGCTTCGAGTTCTTTTTGGGCTTGCGCGTTGTCACTGGCCAGAATATAAATTCGCGCAAGGTTGAGCCGCCAATTTGCGTTGGCTGGTTCGAGTTCGATCACCTTTTTCTGCGTGCTGATCGCCCGACTGAACTCGCGCTCGCCTGCCAACGCCATCGCCAGCGTGTCCAGCAATGCCGACTTATCGGGCGCCAGTTCGTTGGCTTGCTCCGCCAGCGCCACTGCGCCTCCTTTGCTCTGTTTGACAAGGGCAAACGCGAGGTTGTTAAGCGCCAGTATGTTGCGCGGATCAATGAACAGCACCACGCGATATCTAGCCTCTGCGGCAGCAAAGTCGCCGCGTGCCAAAGCGTTGTCGCCCAGGTACATTTGGAAAATGCGGTCGCGCGGTGTTGCTTTATCCATTTCGGCAGCAAATCGAACAGCCTCAGAAGTGTGGCCGCCTAATTCAAGCGTTCGGTACAGCTTGATGGCAATATCCGGTGCCCGTTCCTTGGCAAACGCAGTACGAAAAGCTGCGGCTGACGCATCAAAGTTCTTTTGTATCAACTTGATATCGCCCTCGTAGACCCAACCCACCGGCTGCGTCGCCAACTGCTTCTGCATCGTCCGCGCCACTTGCAACGCCTCGTCGAAGCGCCTGTCCTGGATCGCCAGCGCGATCAGGCTGGCCTGCGCCAACTGCAGATCCGGTCGAATCTCCAAAGCACGTCGATAACTTTGGGCGGCAGCCTGCCAGTTCTTCGAAACAAGGTAAGCCCCTGCCAAGCGGAGAACAGGTTCTGGCGATTTTGGATCTGCCGCCGCGAGCTTGCGGTAAGTGTTGATAGCCTGCTGGTTATCGCCGGAGAGCAATTGCGCCTGGGCCAGTGCTTCGAGAACCTGCGGATTGTCAGGCAACGCGGCGGTTGCCTCCTGCGCCGATGCCAAGGCATCCTTAAAGCGCTTTTGTGAAAGCAAATGGCTGACGAGCAGCACCCGCGGCGCAGCGTCATTCGGCACCGCAGTGATGGCATCGCGAATCAATTGCTCAACTTCCTGCGGGGCTGCGCCACTGCGCGATTTGATATCGGCCAGCGCCAACAGCGCCGGGCTATTTTTTGGGTCTGTTTTCAAGACACCTGCAAAGCGCAGTCGCGCTGATTCCATTTTGTTTTCCGCAACATCCAGTGCGGCTAGGCTTGCCGCCGCAGGGAAGTAGCCCGAGGCGATCACGAGCGCCCGCTCAAAGCTGGCTCGGGCGGCCCCAACATTCGTCTGGGCCACCAGCACTCGCCCACGAAGGTAGTGCGCCAGTGGCTTGTCGGGCGCTTTGCGTTCAAGCACGTCAATGGCGCGTAGTGCGCCCGCAAAATCTTTTTTTCGCAACCTGCCACTGATCAGCGCCAGATCGGCAACGGTTCCGCTGTCGGTGGCTGCGATCATCTCCAGCTCGGCAAACACTGCATCGGCGTCGCCTTTTGCCAAGCGTGCCAAAGCGGCGGCTGTGCGAATCCTGGCGTCTGCCGGATTGAGCTTTGTGGCTCGCAGAAAATACTGCTCGGCCAGCGGTGCGTTGCCGCGGATTAGCTCGGCCTCGGCCGCAATCGCCAGGGTCTCCGCATCCCCGCCGCCAACTGTGAGCAGAGGCGCAAGTACGGCCAGCGCTTTTTCCGATTGACCGTTCTGCAAGTGAACCTGTGCGAGCAGGCGTCTGGTGAACGCTGACGCCGGGGCGACTTGCAGAGCCCTGTTCAAGTAAGTTTCAGCCTGGCCCAGCGCGTGCGACTGATACTCGGTCATCGCTGCGAGCTGCAGCAATTGCACATCGTCAGGCGCGCGGCGCAACAACTGTTGCGACAAGTCGCGCGCCTTCGCGGTGTCTTGCTCCAGCAGGGCAAGCTGGGCCTCGAAATAGCGGGTTTTCGGATGGCCGGGCAACGCCTTGCGCAGTGCGGCAAGTTGCGCCTTGTAACCCGCAATGTCATTGTCTCGCATCAGCACGGTCATGATGACCTCATGCCCGTGCAGAAAGCGCGGCTCGATCTTGACAGCCTTGCGATAGGCCAACATGGCCGCCGCTTTATCGGGCTTGCCGAACATGCCAACGTCGCCCTTTATATTCCACGCGAGATAATCGTTGGGATTCTTTTCCAAAATCCTGTCGGCAATTGCTGCAGCCGCGTCGAAATCGCCCTGCGCCGCTTTGATGCGCGCCTTAACGGCCAGTGCTGGCGCAAACTCAGCCGATGCGCTGAGCGCAACTTCCAAGGCTGCCTCAGCCTGTTCCCGCGAGCCCTGATGCAGCAATGCGGTGGCCAATGACGTCTGCAGATCGGCAACTGCGCTGGGATCCTGCAGTTTGGTCTGCGAATATAGCTCGATTAGTTTTTTGTCCTGGCCTGCTTGCAACATCGCTCGTGCCAACAGCGGCAATACATCGCTGTTGGCATATTGCAGTTTGATTGCCTTGTTCAGTTCGACAATCGCTGCGGCAGCGTCACCGCTATCCAGCAGCGCCTGGCCGAGAAGGAAGCGTGACTCGCCAGATTGCGGGTTCTGTTGCAGTACCGCCTTCAACTGAACTATCGCCGCTTTGCTGTCCCTTTTTGCGAGATGGCTTCTCGCTGATGCCACCAAATCGCTTTCGGTTTCGCTGCCGCAGCCATGGAGAAACGCTAGCGTGGCGACTGCGGCGGACGTTGCAAAAAGCCGCAGAAACTGAATCAAACGCACGGATATCCTCTCAGATTGAAGCATGATAAAATCGGCAAAAAAACTAATTCAAGGCAACGTGCGTTACCCACTCCGCACACGACACCCCGCCGCGCCTTCCCGGCCTCAACAAACTGGCTTCTCGGTCAAACGAAGTGGTGCCGACTTGAAATCCATCCTGCGCAGGATGTGCGATTGGGGGCATCGATTCACAACATCTCCGCAATTCGCAGGTGCGCCATGCAAGCGCAAAACCAGTCGCGGCGACAACGCCGCACCTGTGGCGGTGGCTTCGCGGTGCAACGTCCCGAGGCAGGCCCACGACGCAGGGCACGTGTACCATTAACCACAAGTGATCGGGCGAATAGTAGCCCACACACCTGAGCCGAGACCCCAGTGGGTCGCCGGCAACCCAAAATCAGCCCGTTGGCACCATGACTTGTCTGCGTCGCGGTGGTCCATGATGAGGTCTTACGTTTGACGTCCAACCCCTACTCCTACGACGATGCCGTCTCACGCAACATCGGGTGGGTCACACTGGCTGAGCAGGATCGGATTCGGCAAGCGCGGGTCGCCATAGCGGGCTTGGGCGGTGTCGGCGGCGCCTATTTGCTGACGCTCGCCCGGCTGGGTGTGGGTGCATTCAGCATTGCCGATTTTGATCGCTTCGACATCGTCAACTTCAATCGACAGGTCGGTGCGTCGGTCTCGTCGATCGGCAGGCCCAAGCTTGATGTGCTGTTGGAGATGGTCCGCGACATCAACCCTCAGGCGGATGTCCGCGTGTTTCCCGAGGGACTGAAGCCCGACAATATCGAGTTGTTTCTGGCCGATGCAGATGTCTACCTGGACGGCCTTGACTTCTTTGCGTTTGCTGCGCGGCAAGCGGTGTTTGCTGCCTGCGCCGAGCGGCACATTCCTGCGGTAACCGCCGCGCCTCTGGGGATGGGGGCTGCGCTGCTGAATTTTCTGCCCGAAAAAATGACTTTCGAACAGTATTTCGGCTGGGCCGACCTGCCGGACGACGAAAAGGCCTTGCGCTTTCTTGTCGGTCTGTCCCCCTGGGCCGTGCACGCAGGCTATCTGGTAGACCGCTCGCGCGTTGATCTGGGCGCGCGACGCGGCCCTTCGACCATGATTGCGTGTCAGCTCTGCGCCGGCATCACTGCCACCGAAGTGCTGAAAATCCTTTTGCAACGTGGCGCTGTCTTGTGCGCGCCGCGCAGCCTGCAATTCGACGCCTATCGGAACAAATTGGTGTCAGCATGGCGGCCCGGTGGTCATCGCAATCCGTTGCAACGCCTGGCACTGGCAATCGCGCGGCGGCAGTTCGGCCGTCTGAAGGCGGCGCCGTGAATTCGCCCAGTGTCATTCATCAGATTCTTGACATCGCCCGTTGGGCGCCGAGCGGTGACAACACGCAGCCTTGGCGTTTTGCGGTCATCAGCGAGACCGATGTTGTGGTGCATGGATTCGACACCCGCGACCACTGCGTCTATGACCTCGACGGGCATGCCAGCCAGATATCGCTCGGCGCCCTGCTGGCGACGATGGCGGTTGCCGCCAGTGCCCACGGTTGGCGAATGACATTCCAACGACGGTTGGCGATGGCCGATTCCCGGCCTACTTTTGATGTGAATTTTGCCGCCGACCCGTCGGTCGTGAAAGATCCACTCGCTGCGGTCATCACGCTGCGTTCGGTCCAGCGCCGACCCCTGCGCACACGGCCGCTTGTCGCCGCTGACAAGCAGGCGCTGGCTGCGGCTGTCGGCCCGGCCTACAGCGTGCGATGGATCGATAGCTTCAAAGGGCGGCTCGACGTTGCACTGCTGATGTTTGGCAACGCCAAGCTGCGTCTGACAATGCCCGAAGCCTACGAAGTGCATTGCAGTGTCATCGATTGGGGGCAGCGCTACAGCGAGGACAAGGTGCCTGACCAGGCGCTTGGTGCTGACGCGCTCACCTTGCGGCTGATGCGCTTCGTGCTCGGCAGTTGGCAACGGGTGCGTTTCTTCAATCGCTTCTTGGCCGGGACATGGCTGCCGCGCCTGCAGATGGACTTGCTGCCCGGGATCGCCTGCGCCGGGCACGCCATCATCCAGGCTGAACGTGCACCGAAAACCATCGACGACTGGGTTGCCGCCGGACAAGCGATTCAGCGTTTCTGGCTCACGGCCACGCGGCTGGGCCTGTGGCACCAACCCGAGGTCACACCGTTGATCTTTTCGAGCTACTTGCGGAACGGCATCCGATTTACACGCGATCAACAAGTGGCCCGCAGCGCTGCCGCATTGCAGCCGGCCCTGGTGCGTCTGCTTGGGCCTGACAGCGACCACACCGTCTGGATGGGCCGCATCGGCGCCGGGGCGGCGCCGCGATCGCGGTCCACTCGGCTGCCGCTGGCGCGGCTGCTGGTGCAATCCCTCTGAGCGGCTTGCTCCCCTCGTCTGAAACTGCCACTGCCGCCCCGGAGTCTAAAGCGATGAGAAAAATCACCTTGGCGCAGATAGGCACTTTCCTGCTGCTGTTAACGCTGATTGTTCTGGTCGCGCTTCTGGCGGCCTGGTTCGGCATCGGCATGCTGCCACTTGGTGATTTTCGCGCCGTGGCGATCATATTCGCCAGCATCATTGGCGTGTACTGGGTGGCATTTGTCGTCTACCGGTTATTTCTGCGGCTCGTGCCGCTGCAGCAGGGTGAATTGGCGGTCGGCTCGCGCGGTGAGTTTGCAGCCCAGGTCAACATACTCTTTTACTTGATCTTGTTCAACACGCTGATTCGAACCCACTTCCTGCCGGTGCCGTTACTGCGCCTGGTTTATCTCGCCCTCGGCGCCAAGATGGGCAAAAACAGCTACAGCGCCGGTGTACTGCTGGACCCGCCACTCACGTATATCGGCGACAACTGCATCATCGGCCATGACGCGGTGATTTTCGCGCATGCAATCGAGGGATCAAGTATGGCGCTGGCAGCGGTGCACATTGGCCACAACGTGACCATCGGCGCGACCGCAGTGGTGATGTCGGGCGTGGTCATTGACGACGGTGCAATCGTCTCGGCCGGCGCCGTTGTCCGCAAAGGCACCCACATCGGTGCAGGCGAGACTTGGGGCGGCGTTCCTGCGCGCCGTTTGCGCCAATCAGGGCAGGCCGATGCCGGCGTGGCCTGAGCGCGCTGTTGCCAATAGCTGACGGCCCACCACGCCCATCACTGTCGCTTCTTTTTACACTTCGCCGCCTTGCCGCTCTGCGGGATCGCAGCCGTCATCGCAAGTTCTTGTTTTAGAACAATTTTCTCGACTTGGCATGATCGGTGCTTGCTAATTTCCCGAGAGCTGATTCTCACCACACCGACTGGAGAACATGATGAAGAAATTGCTGACGAAGAAGTTTGCGCGGCTTTTGCCCATCGCCGCACTCGTGGCTTCCGCCTTGGCCGCCCCGCTGGCGTCGGCTGGGCCCGCGATCGGATTTGATCCGCTCGGCGGCTCTGCTTTTGTGTACGCAGACCTGTTGACAAACCTGACAGATTCGGGCCTGTCGACCGGTTTCAATCCGTTCCACGCCGACATCAAGCTGGGTGATCCAGGCTACCAGACTGAACTCAGGGCTCAAACCCGGATTGGGGCAATGTCGAAGGGCGCTACGGTGGTTACACCTGCCGGGATGAACATCGCCAATGGCAACCCGTTGGCACCAATTCTTGACGCCGCCGGTATTCCGCGCTTTGAGCTCACCAAAGTGCTGCACATTCAGGAAACGGTCGTCCAGCAGACAGGCTTTGGTACCCCCGCCGGCACTGCACAGTTCGTTGCTGCTGCTCAGACAGACATGGATTCCGGTTTCGCGGGCTCGCAGCAGTTGGAGATTTGGCTTGATCGTATTTCCGACGGCTCACAAGCCGTCCCTGGCGATGGCGGGGGGACGGTTAAGTGCTATGGCCCGACCTCGGTGATTGCCGGTCGATTCGGCGCATCCACTGGGGCGATAAACTCCTGTGGTCATGAGGACGGGATTCTGATCCTCGCAGCGCACTTGGTTTCGGCAACATCCAGTTTCGCGACCTTGAATGGCATCGTAGGCACTGGGTCGTTTGACTTGCAATTCATGGTTGACTTTGCCGCAGCGGGTTACCTTGACATCGCCACCCACAGCATTTTTGGCGACAAGCTCACCGGCACTGTGAACGTGCCGTCGCTGTTTACACCCACCAATTCGTGGGACGGTACCTCTACATCAACTGCAGCCGACCCGTCCAACCTGCTGCTCAAAGTTGATTCGTCCGAGACCTTCTCAGTACCGGAGCCGGGCTCGCTGGCGCTCGTGGGGCTCAGCCTTCTTGGCGCTGGCTTCATTGGGCGTCGTCGGCGCAGTTAAGACCGATACGCTAGCTGGGCTAGCGCAGACTGAAGGGGAAGGCATCCGGCCTTCCCCTTTTTTTGTTTTTGACCGGGCAACAAGGTCGAGCAGGCTAACTTCCCGCTGCGCCACAAGGCTGTAGCGCTACCGTGAGTGCATGTTGAACCTGGCGGCATGGAGGTCTACCACTTGAGTGAGATGCACCTCAAGCGTCCCTGCCTATGCTCCGCCGCACGCATTGCATGTATGCCATGCAGCGTGAGGCCGCACCAGGAGGCCACCCCTCCTAAAGACGGCCTGCGTCCGAAGGTTCGCGCCCCGGCGAGTTGATGACTGCCGCTTGCCAAATCTGTCGGCGAGGGCCGTTTCCCCCACTGACGATTGTGCGTGTACATTGCGCAGGATCGATTTGCCGTGCGGTGGATTGAGCTTCGGCCGGCGACATGTTGGCAGCGGCGAGTGCATGGCAACGTCAGCACGGTGTGTGCGTTTGTGCCCGAAACCGCTCAAAACTTGGCTGCCGCAATCTCGTTTGCTGAATGATGCTGCATTTGTACAGCGCCTTTTGAGAGACTATTAGCATGAAGACCAGTCTTGCCGACTATTTGCTGTCCACGCTTGCCCTCAGCCTACTTCTAGCAGCTAGCGTGTGGCCGGTATGGGTTTTTTCGTCATGGTCCAGCCACTGGTTCGGTGATTATCATGTGTTGGTTGATACCGCACTCGCGTTATTATTTTACGGCGTACTTTCGGCGCTGGCCATTCGGGTTTTGTTGCGCTTGCGACCGCTGCCGTCAGGAACTTACAACATGGATTCGCCGATTTTCACCTGGTGGAAGTTGATCACGGTGATCTACCACTTTGGTCAGTCTGCACTGAAGCCGCTGACCCCGATCTTTCTCACGCCCCTGGTCGCGATGCTTTATGGTGCCAAGGTTGGCAGCGACGTTGCGTTGGGCGGGATTATCGACGCGCCGTTTGTGGTCAGCATCGGGGATCGGGTAACGGTGGGGGCATTTGCCCTGGTATCTGGTAATTTCACAACCCGAGAATCATTGATTCTTGGGCCGGTGAAAATAGCTTCCGGGGCCACCATCGGTGTCAACGCGGTTGTTTTTCCCAACACAGAAATCGGCGAAAACGCCGTATTGCTGGGCGGCTCCTATTTGATGCCGGGCAGCAAGATTCCGGCGGGGGAAACTTGGCGTGGCAATCCAGCCCGGAAATGGATGTAGTGGCCGCCCATCGCCAAAGCGCGGCTCCGACCGCGCAGTATGTTGGCGACTAATTCTTGGAGCAAACGATTGAACGAGCCCGTCGCGATGTTGGTCAACGTTGACAAGTCGTATCAACTCGACGCGGTAAATGTCCCGGTGCTCAAAGGCATCGACCTGCTGGTACGGCCTTCGCTCTTCACGGTGCTACTGGGGCCGTCCGGCAGTGGCAAAACGACCCTGCTCAACCTCATCGGCTGCATAGACCGCCCCGAAACCGGTGACGTGGTTGTGGCAGGTCGTCGCATCAGCGAGCTTACCGATGACCAACTGTCCGATTTCCGGTCGAAAAACATCGGCTTCGTATTTCAGACTTTCAACCTGATCCCGGTCTTGACGGCCTACGAGAACATTGAATATCCCTTGGTGCTGGCGGGCATCGCACCGCAGGAGCGCCATCGCCGCGTGACCCGTTTGCTGGAGGCCGTGGGCCTGAGCGACCGTGCGCGTAACCGACCAGGGCAGTTATCGGGTGGGCAACGCCAGCGGGTGGCCATTGCACGCGCGCTGGTGCGAAAACCCAAGCTGGTCATCGCCGATGAACCCACCGCCAATCTTGACAGCCAGACTGGCGCAGCCATTCTGTCGCTGATGCGGCGCATGCAGGTGCGCTACAAGATTTCATTTCTGTTCTCGTCACACGACCGCAGCCTGATCGGCGCCGCTGATGACCTGATCACCTTGAAGGACGGTGTAATCCAGTCTATCCGTCGCAAGACGATACCCGATGACGACCGCAGCGCGGCGACTGACACCTTGCCCGGTGAGACATGATGACGCTGTCTCTGGCGCTGCGCAACCTGCTGCGCAACAGGCGCCGCTCTATCGCAACTTTGTTGGCGTTGGCCATTGGCATTGCGTCACTGCTGCTTTTTGGCGGTTACAGCGCCGATATCCGCTACGGCATGCTCACCGGCTACGTGCGCAGCGCAGGCCACCTCGAAGTGCAACATCGCGACTTCTTTCTTTATGGAAATGGCAATCCCACTGCCTACGCCATACGCGACTATGAACGTATTCTTGCGGCGATTCGCGAAGATGCCGTGCTGAGCAAAATGGTGAGGGTCGCGTCACCAACGTTGATTTTCGGCGGTATTGCGGGCAACTTCGATGCGGGCGTGTCGCGCACCGCCATCGGCACGGGTTTTGTTGCCGCTGACGTGAATCGGATGCGGCAATGGAACGAGTTTGCATTTCCCCAGCAAGCGCGGCACTTTGCGCTGGAGGGCACGCCAGCCGATTCGGCAATCGTCGGCACCGGTGTGGCGCGGGTGCTGCTGTTGTGTGAGGCCCTCGGTATCACCAATTGCCCTCGGCCCGAGTCGGAACACAAATCCGCAGGTCCGGCGCTGTCGGCAGACATCGCCGCCTTGGTGCAAGACGAGCAGGCAGCGGCTTCAAAGCAAGCTGTCAAATCGGTGACGCCGCCGACCAAGGCGCGCATTGAATTGCTTGCCGGGCATGGCCGCGGCTCGCCCAACGTGGCGGCTTTGAATGTGCTGGCCGCCGAAGACCAAGGCTTCAAGGAGCTGGATGAAGTGTCCATCATCATGCACTTGAGTCAGGCTCAGCAGCTTGTCTTTGGCCGATCAGCGCCCCGCGCCACGTCAATCATGGTGCAACTCGAACACACTGACCAAATGCAGCCTGCCGCTGCGCGGTTGCGGGAGGTGCTGGCCCGCGTGGCGCCTGACCAAACCCTGTCGGTGGTCGACTTCGAAGTGTTGAATCCTTTTTACACACAAACGATGGCGCTGTTCGATACTATATTTGGCTTTATCTTTGTACTGATCGGTTGCATCGTGCTGTTCACCGTGAGCAATACGATGAACGCTGCTGTCGTCGAGCGCACCACTGAGATCGGCACCTTGCGGGCAGTTGGGCTTCGGCAGAGCGGCATCCGTCGCCTGTTTGTCACGGAGGGGTTTCTTCTCGGCGTTGTCGGTGCCATCGTGGGTGTGTTCAGTGCCCTGCTCATCGCCTTCATCGTCAATCGATCCGGATTGACGTGGCTGCCTCCTGGCGGCTCAGAGCCGCTGCCACTGACGGTGCGTGTGTGGGGCGAAACGCGCATGATCGTCGGTACGACCATCGGCTTGATCGTGATCGGCGCCGGATCGGCCTGGTGGCCAGCCTATCGGGCAGCCCGCCTGAAAATCGTGGATGCCTTGAGGCACGCTTGATGCTTACCAGATTTTTTATCCTTCGCGGTGTGGCCAGCTTGCTCGCTGGCGGTCTGCTCTGCGGCGCAGCAGCACACGCGACGCCCGATGCGCAGGCCATCCTGGAGGCCAGTGACGCCATCCGCAATCCTGGCCAACCATTCCGCGTAACCGTCACGTTGACCGAATACGACAAAGGCCAGCAGATTGACACCAGCACACTGTCGAGTTATTCCCGCACGATAGACGGAGGCGGTCAGTTCGCCAGCTTGATTCGCTTCGTGCAACCGCTGCGTGATTCGGGCAAGCTGATGCTCAAGAATGGCAACGATCTGTGGTTTTATGACCCTGGCACCAAAGCCAGCGTTCGGATATCGCCGCAGCAGCGCCTGCTGGGTGATGCGGCCAATGGCGATGTCATCACGATCAACTTTGCGCGCGACTACAAGGCGACGTTCGTCGCCGAAGAAACCATCCCGGACGGTGAGCGGCGTGCGCGCCGGACCTTCAAGCTTGCCTTGGCGTCAGCCAATGAGGATGCCACTTACTCGGGAATCGAACTGTGGGTGGATGCCGCCAACAATTGGCCGATCAAGGCCCGTTTTCTGGCTGACTCGGGCCGCCTGCTGAAGACGGCCTACTACCGCCGATATCAGCCGCAATTGGGCAGTGAGCGCCCGACCGAAACTGTCATCATTGATGGGCTCAATCCACAATCGGTCACCATCGTGCGGCTGTCAGAGTTTGTGGCACGAAATATCCCTGCCTCGTGGTTTCAGCGAGACTATTTACCCCGATTTCAGCCGGAGTGACGACTTGCCATTGGTATCCCGATCACTCTCAACCGCCACTTTGATCCTGGCGTTACTGGCGTTACTGGCGTTATCGGCTGCCGCTCATGCCGACGACAGCGACGCTTTGGCGCTCGAAAGCGCCCCGGTCACCGAGGCCAAATCGGCCGCACAACCCACCCGCGTTTTCATTGAAGCCACCGTGGGCCGCATCGGCCAGCGCTACGGCTTGGCGGCGCTCGATGCGCACCGGTTGTCGATCGACTTCGTGCACCAAATGCCCTTGCCCGGTGGCTGGCGCGCGGTCTTGTCGGACCGCCTGGACAACAGCCGGCCGGCCGGCGCCGGCACGCCCGCCACGCTCAACAGCCTGCGTGAGGCTTATGCCAGTTGGCAGAACGAAGGCGGCAATACGCTGGTCGAGTTGGGCCGCATCAACCTGCGCAATGGCCCGGCCTACGGCTACAACCCGACCGATTACTTTCGAGACGGCGCGCTGCGCTCGGTGACCACGGCCGATCCGTTGGCGCTGCGCGAAAACCGGCTGGGCACGGTGATGTTGCGGGCGCAACAGCTTTGGGCCGGCGGCGCTGTGTCGCTGGCACTGGCGCCCAAGCTGGCCGACGGGCCCAACAGCGGCAGCTTCAGCGCAGACATCGGATCGACCAACGCCAGAAACCGCGCGCTGGCAAGCTGGAGCACGCGCTTGTCCGACGGCATCAGCACGCAACTGCTGGTGCTGGGCGACCAGGGCCGGGGCACGCAACTGGGCGCCAGCGCCACCGCGCTGCTGTCCGACGCGGCGGTGGCCCATGTCGAGGCATCACGCGGCCGCAGTGCCAACCTGCTGGCCGACACGCTGGGTAGCGCCCGCGCGGCGCAAACCCGCAACCGCCTGGCCGCCGGCCTGACCTACACCCTGCCCACCCGGCTGGCGCTGACGGCCGAGTTTGACTACAACGGCGCGGCGCCCGACAGCACCGCCTGGCAGGCAGCCGCTGCGGCCGGCGGCCCAGCGCTGCTGGGGCGCTATCTGCAAGCGGTGCAAGTGCGGCAAGAAAGCGCATCGCGCCGGGCCTGGCTGCTGTACGCCAACCAGAAGGATGTGCTGTGGAAAAGCCTCGACTTCACTGGCCTGCTGCGCATCAACGCCGATGACCACAGCCGCCTGGCCTGGGTGGAGTTGCGCTACCACTGGGGCCAGGCCGATGTGGCCCTGCAGTGGCAGCGCACGCTGGGCCAAGCGCTGAGTGAGTATGGGGTGCTGCCCTACCGCCAGGCGCTGCAAGTCCTCGGCGCCTGGTACTTCTGAGCCCACCCGAGGCCGATGCACAGCAGGCCGCCTGGCCCAGTCCTTCAGTCCGGTCTGGCGGTTTCGTCAGCGCCAAAGCCCGGCAGACGCCGCACCACCTGGTCAAACACCTGGCCTGGGGTGAAGCCCGGGCTCAGCAGCGGTTGCAGCCGCAGCGCCGCCGCCTTGGCAGCGGGCGATTTCAACAAGGTCTGGCAAGCCTGGCGCAGCACCGCCACATTGAGCCGGTCCGTGCGCAGCAGTTGGCCTGCACCGGCCGCGACCACGGGCGCCATGTTGAGAAATTGGTCCATGTTCGTGGCCAGGCCTAGCACCGGCACCCCGGCGGCCAACGCCTGCTGCACGGCCAGGCTGCCGCCGTTGCAAACCACCAGGTGGGCGCCCGCCACCGCCTGGTCCCCCGGCAGGTACGGCGCCACCTGGGCGTTGTCGGGGATGCGCGTCGGCAGCGGCGCGCCAGCGCTGGACGCGATCACCCGCAGCGCCAATCCATCCAGCGCGGCCAGCACCAGCGCCAGCGCCTCTGTTGGCCCTGAGCTGCCCAGCGTGACATACACCGTGGTGCGCCCATCAGCGCCGGGCAAAGCCCAGCCTGCCGGCCACGGCAGCGTGGGTGACCAGCTCAGCGGCCCGACCCGGCTGAACGCTCCCGCCAGGCCCGGCGCTGCATCCAGCGGATAGAGGCTCTCGACATCGGGCACCAGCAGGTGGTCGGCGTCGGTGTAGACGCGCCGCAGATCATGGCCCAGCCCGGCCAACCCGTGCTGGGCCCGCAGTTGGTTCATCGGCCGGCAATGCAGCGCAAAAGCCAGCGGCCGGAAGACTGAAAACAGCAGCGCGGCCAGCGCCAGCGGCAGCGCACGGGTCAGCGGCAGCACCGGCAGCGGAAACGGTGCGGCCGACTGCGGGCTCCAGTAGGCATTGGCAATCGCCAGGTAGGGCCGCTGTGCCCGCCGGGCGCTGACCGACAACGACAGCCGGAAATCACCGACCACCAGATCGGGTTGGATTTGGTCGATCAGCGCCAGGTCATCGGTGACGTAGGCATTGAGGGTGGCCAGATCGTAGAGCGGCTTGCCCTGCGCCAGCGCCTGCGCAAACTGCGCACCCGGGATGCTGTTGAGCGCGACCACCCGCCAGCCGGGGCCTGCCGCAAAACCGGCATAACGCGGTGCGCAGGCGATCACGATGTCGTAGCGCGACGGGTCGAGTGATCGCGCCAGCGCCACCGGCCGCGCCACATGCGCCAGCGTCACCGCCTCAGCGAAAATCAAGACTTTGTGTCGGCGCTGTGGCATGTCTGGTGGCCTGGGGCGGAATCGAACCACCGACACGCGGATTTTCAATCCGCTGCTCTACCAACTGAGCTACCAGGCCGTCAACCCGCAAGTATAGCCGCAGCCCTGCGGGGGATGCCGCCGGCTGGCGGGCTGCCGGCCGCGCAGACGGGCCAGACCACCGGCTAAAGCCCGCCCCGCTTGCTGCGCGCCAAATCCACCCCCAACTGCTTGAGCTTGCGGTAGAGGTGGGTGCGCTCCAGGCCGGTTTTCTCGGCCACCCGGGTCATCGAGCCGCTCTCTTTGGCCAGGTGGAACTCGAAATAGCTTTTCTCAAACGCATCACGCGCTTCGCGCAGCGGGCGGTCCAGGTCGAAGCGTTGCTCGGCTTGCGGGCCCAGCGGTAGCGCCGGCAGCACGGTGCCACCGGCACCGGCCGGCTGGGCGCCGGCATCGCCAACCACCAGCGAGTCGTTGCGCGCGCCGCCAATGGCGCCGCCAAAATCACCGGCCACCGCTGCAGCCGCCGGGCGCAGTGCGGGCCGCACCAGCGCCTGCTCCACCGCGCGCAGCAGTTTTTGCAGCGTGATCGGTTTTTCGAGAAACGCGCTGGCACCGTATTTGGTGGCCTCGACCGCCGTGTCGATGGTGCCGTGGCCGCTCATCATGATCACCGGCATGCTGAGCTGTCCGCTGGCGCCCCACTCTTTGAGCAGGCTGATGCCGTCCACGTCGGGCATCCAGATGTCGAGCAGCACCAGGTCGGGTTTGAGGCGTTCGCGCACCGTGCGGGCCTGGGCGGCGTTTTCAGCCAGCTCGACGGTGTGGCCCTCGTCAGACAGGATTTCCGACAGCAGGCCGCGGATGCCCAGTTCGTCATCAACTACAAGAATCGTTGCCATGCGTGCTCACTGCCCGGGCACTGCGGCGGGGGCCGATGCCGGGGCGGGGTCTAGGGTCCGGGCGGGCGCCGGCATGTCGGGGGCGGGATGGGGGGCGGTGTGGCGGGCTGCGGTCGGCGCCGCAGCGGCAAAGCGTGAAAATGATAACGAAACCTGGGCACCGCTGACCGGGCCTTGCAGCGGGCCCTGCGCCGACAGACCCGCCAAAACATCCGCAGGGTCGGCATCCGGGCCCTGCGCCAGCGCCGCCGCCAGACCAGCCGGGCGGGTGATGGGCGGATCACCTGCGGGCACCAGGGCCGTGCCTCGGCGGTTGACGATGCGCACCCGCGCGCCATGTTCGTCGGCGATTTTCTTGACCACCGCCAGCCCGAGGCCGGTGCCTCTGGGCTTGGTGGTGACGTAGGGCTCAAACGCGCGTTTCAGCACTTTGGCACCAAAGCCTGGGCCATTGTCGCTGACCTTCAAGCGCACGGCGCGCAACTCGCCCGCGTCGCCGCGCGCCACCTCGGTGATCACCTGCACCGCGCCATCGGGCTGGTCGGCGACCGCGTCGAGTGCGTTTTGCACCAGGTTGTGGATCACTTGCCGCAGTTGGGTGGCGTCGCCGTCGATCAGCGGCAGCGGCGCTGTCAGGTGGGCCTGCAACTGGCCCTGCTCCTGGGCCTGGGCATACAGGCCCAGCACCTCCACGACCAGCGCATTCAAGTCGAGCGGCAGCAGCCGGGCCGCCGGCAGGCGGGCGTAGTCGCGAAACTCATCGACCAGTTGCTTCATCGCCTGCACCTGGGCCACGATGGTGGCCACGGAGCGGCTGAGCATGGCCTTGTCGGGCGCATCGGCCAGCTTGGCGGCCAATTTGTGCTCCAGCCGCTCGGCCGAGAGCTGGATCGGCGTGAGCGGGTTCTTTATCTCGTGCGCCAGCCGGCGCGCCACCTCGGCCCAGGCGACGCTGCGCTGGCCCGAGACCACCTCGGTGATGTCGTCAAACACCAGCAGCCGCGCCTGGCCCGGCAGGTCGGCGCCGCGCAGCAGCAAATTGAGGCTGTCGCCCTGGGCCAGTTTGAGCTCGAAGGCGTCTTGCCAGTGGTCGCGCTCACCGTCTTCGGGGCTGGTGCGGTGCAACTCACTGCGCTGCCAGACGGCGGCCGAGAAATCGGCCAGGCCGGGCACTTCGTCGAGCTTGCGGCCCCGATAGGCGCTCATCGGCTGGCGCAGGATGCGGGTGGCGCCGGGGTTGACGGTGTCGATCAGGCCGCGCTGGTTGAAGACGATGACGCCGGCCGACAGGCTGTCGAGAATGGTTTGCAGCCGGGTGCGCGCGCCCTCCAGTTGGGCCACGCCGCGCTGCACCTGGGCCCGGGCGTCTGAGAGTTGCTCGGTCATCTGCGCAAACGAGCGGGTCAGCCCGCCCAGCTCGTCGCGTGAGGCAAACACCGGTTTGGCGGTGAGATCGCCGTCGGCCACCTGGCGCACGCCGTCGGCCACCAGCAGCAGCGGGCGCACGATCTGGTTGCCCAGCATCACCGCCAGCAGCAGCGCACCAAACACCGCCAGCACCAGCGCCAGCGTGAGCGTGCCGATGTACAGCCGGCGCAGGCCGTCGCGGGCCAGCGCGCGCTGCTGGTATTCGCGGTAAGCGGCCTGCACCGCCAGCGCATTGGCCACCAGCGCGGTGGGCACCGGCTGCACCAGCATCAAGAAGCGGTCTTCGTTGGCCGTGCCCAGGCTGATATCGGTGCTGGGCACCACCGCAAAGGCGCGCACCCGGGCCACCGGCCGTGCGCCGGGCGGCGGCTCGTCGTCCAGGCCCTCCAGCAGACTCAGGCTGCGCTGGTTGCGCACCTGGCGCAGCAGGCTGGCCGCAGGGCGATCAGGCACCAGCGCGTCGATGCTGCCGCCGGCACTGGCCAGCACCTGGCCGGCCGCGCCCAGCAGCACGGCGTCGCGCACATCGGCCTGCACCCGCTCACGCTCCAGCGCCAGCGGGCCGATGGGCTGGCGGGTGTCGGCCAGCCGGTCGGCGGCGGCGCGGGCCTTGGCGGCCAGCTCGGCGGCCATCGCATCGAGCGTGCCACGGCCGAGCGCCAGGCCGGCGTCCAGTGCGCCGGCCACCTGCACATCAAACCAGGTGTCGATGCTGCGCGTGACAAACTGGTACGACACGCCGTAGATCAGCAGCCCCGGCACCACCCCCACCAGCGCAAAGATGCCGGCCAGCTTGGCCAGCAGCCGGCTGCCAAATTTGCCGCGCCGCACCCGGTTGACGAGCCGCAGCGCGGCCACGCCGATGACCAGCAGCAGCGCCACCGCCACCGCCACGTTGACCCAGAACAGCGCGACAAAATGCTGCTCGGCCAGGCCGCCGCTGGCCGACAGCGACAGCACAAAAGCCAGCACCAGCGACGCGCCCAGCACCGCCACCGACGAGATCAGCAATGCCCAGCGCGCTGATTTAGACACCGCCGCTCCGGGCCAGATGCGCAGGCCGGGCGGCCCCGCCCGAGGGTGCGGCCAGCCATCGGCCGGGGGGCAAGCCGCGCGTCATTCGATGCGCAAGGTGCGCTCGATGCTCAACTTCCAGTCGCCGCCCAGATCGATCTGCATCGGCTGGGGCAACTGGCTGTTGTCGAGGCGGAACGTGAAATCAACGTAATAGCGCTCACCGGGCTCCAGCTTCTCACCCTCCAGCAAGCGCCAGCCACTGACGCGCGACAGCGGCGCCAGTGCCTCGGCCAGCGTGGCATAGCCCTGGCCCAGCCCGCCCACCAGGCTGACGCGCCAACTGCCGGTGAGCGGCTGGTAGGCCAGGCGCCAACTGCGCGACAGCCGGGTGATGCGCTCATCGCGCCAATACCAGCGGTTGCGGTAGACCACCGTGCTAGCGACAAAGTACATCGGCACGCCGCGCTGCAGCGCGTCCTCGATCGCCGGGCCAAGCGTGAGCCGGGTGTTGAACTCCAGCGTCAGCTCGGCGTCACGGCGCTCCAGCTTGAGCGATTTGAGTTCCACCGACTGGGCCCGGGCGCCAGTGGCCAGCAAGAGCGTGCCCAACAATACCGCGCCCAACAACAGCCAGCCCAGGGTCTGGCGGAGGATGCGCAGCAGCGGCAAGTGCAACAACACGCAGCGCATCGGCGGGGGCAGCTCAAGGTTTGTGGATCACCGCGTAGAAAAAACCATCGCCGGCAGGCGGCCCGGCTGGCAACCCGGGATTGTCCGGCAAGCCAAGCAGGTGGCCCGGAGAGGCCGGGCTGGGCTGGGGCTTCTGGCCGGCGTGGCGTTGCAAAAAAGCATCGATCTGCTGCTCGCCCTCGGCCTTGAAGATCGAGCAGGTGGCGTACACCAGCCGGCCACCGGGCTTGAGCAGCGGCCAGAGCGCGTCCAGCAAATCCCGCTGCACCGCTGCCAGCGTGGCCACGTCCTCGGGCCGGCGCAGCCAGCGCACGTCCGGGTGGCGGCGCACGATGCCCGATGCGGTGCAGGGGGCGTCCAGCAGGATGGCGTCAAACGGCCGGCCGTCCCACCACGCCGCCACCTGGCGCGCGTCAGCGGCTTGCAGCGTGACGCGGCTGCCGGCGGCTTGATCACCTGCGCTGCCGGCCAGCAGCCGCAGCCGGGTGAGCGTGTCTTGCACCCGGACCAGGCGCCGGGCATCACTGTCGAGCGCCAGCAGGTCGATGCCCGTGAATGGATGGAGATCGGCCAACTCGAGCAGATGGGCCGTTTTACCGCCGGGCGCAGCGCAGGCGTCCAGCACCCGGGCGCCGGGCGGCAGCCGCGCCAGCCCGCTGGCGCCACCACCCAGCAGCAGCGGCGCCGCGCGTTGCGCTGACAAATCCTGCACCGACACCTCACCGTCGGCAAAGCCCGGCAACGATTGCACCGCGCAGGGCTCGGCCAGCAGCAGCGCCTGGGCGCCGATCAGCGCATCGTCCACGGTGCTGGCGGCGCGGCCGGCGGCGGCCAGGCGGCCCAGGTAGTCGGCCGCCGTGCCGCGCAGCGCATTGACGCGCAACACCATCGGCGGATGCCGGTTGGCCGCCGCCAGCAGCGCTGGCCACTGGCCGGGCCAATCGTGGCGCAGCCGCTCGATCCACCACAGCGGGTGGTTGTGCGCGGCCACTGGCTGCTGGCGCGCCTGCGCCAGCAGGGCCGGGCGCTCGCGCAGGAAGCGCCGCAGCACGGCGTTGACAAAGTTGGCCGCCGCCGGGGTGCGGGCCCGGGCGGCGCTGACGGCCTGGTCCACCAGCGTGTGTTCGGCATACGGCGGCGGCGCGTCGGTGGGCCACAGCAGGCCCAGCGCGGTGACCAGCAGCGCCGCCACAGCGGGCGGCGGCGGCTTGGGCGCCATCAGTGCCAGCAGGCCCTCGGCCCCGCCCAGCGCGCGCAGCACCTGGAAACTCAGCGCCTGGGTGCCGGCGCGCAAATCAGCCGGGCATTGCGCCAGCCACTCGGTGAGTGAGCGCCCGGCCCGCACCGCCGCCACCGCGTCGGCCGTCTGCAACAGCAAGCGGTGCAGCGGTGGTGAGGGGGCATGCGTCGGCATTAAATCAGTCTATCCCTGGCTGGCGC
>JANLOP010000030.1:0-4758 GCA_031366635.1 Betaproteobacteria bacterium
CCGATCTCGGTGGCCATCGCCAGGCTGTCTTCGAGGTAAGGCTGGGCGTCGCGGTAGCGCCCCATGAAACAGCACAACTGCCCGACGTTGAAAAGCCCACGGGCGCGCAAGCGGTCTCGCGTCTGCGCGCCGGGGTGGCCCAACACCGCCAGTGAGATGCGCAGCGCCAGCGTCAGCAGCCCGCGGTTCGGCCAGTAAGGCCGCAGCGCAAAACTCAGCCGATAGCCCTGCTCGGCCACGGCGCGGGCCATCGCCGGGGCCGTGTCGCGGGCGCACCAATCCAGTGCCGCCAGCAGATTTTCGCGCTCGTTGTCCAGCCCGGCCAGCACGCCGGCTTGCGCCGGGCCGGCCAGTTGCGGCAGCGCCTGTTCGGCCAGGTCCAGGCACCAGGCCACGTGGCGGCGGCGCAGGCTTGGTGCCTGCCCTTCGGCTGCCAGCAGCTTGTCGGCGGCATGCTGGCGCACGGTGTCGAGCATGCGGTAGCGGCCGTCGTCGGCCTCACTGCCCGGCACCATTGCCACCAGCGATTTCTCCACCAGGCCGGCCAGCAGGTCGATCACCGCAGCGGGCGCCAGCGCGTCGCCAGCAGCGCCGCCCTGATTGACATCACCATCGACGTCACCGCCGCCATCACCACCGCCACCACCATCGACATCGCCGCCGCCGCAGACGGCTTGCGCCGCCGCCAGCGTGCAGCCACCGGCAAACACCGACAAGCGCCGGTACAGCACCTGCTCGGGCCCGGCCAACAGGTCGTGGCTCCAGTCGATCAGCAACTGCAGCGTGCGCTGGCGCGGCGCCACGGTGGCGTCGCGGGTGCTGAGCAAGGCAAAGCTGGCGCGAAGCTGGGTGGCGATGGCCCGCACCGGCAGCACCCGCACCCGGGCAGCGGCCAATTCGATCGCCAGCGGAATGCCTTCGACCCGGCGGCAAATCTCCACCACCGCCGCCGCGTTGTCGGCATTCAGGCGGAAGGCCGGCTGGGCACTGGCCGCGCGGTCGGCAAACAATCTGACGGCGGCGTGCTGCAGCAGTTGGCCTGCGGCGGCCGGGTCAGACTGGGCAGCCGGGCCAGCGGGGCCAGCGCCAGCCGCCACATCGGCCAACTCGGGCAGGCCCAGCGGCGGCACCGGATAGGCCAGTTCTCCGGCCACCCGCAGCACTTCGCGGCTGGTGGCCAGCAGCTTGACGCCCGGCCCGGCTTGCAGCAGCGTCTTGGCCAGGCTGGCCGCTGCGTCCAGCACATGCTCGCAGTTGTCCAGGATCAGCAGCAACTGCCGGTCAGCGACAAACTGGCGCAGCGCATCGGCCATCGGCCGGCCCGGCGCCTCTTTGACGCCCAGCACGCTGGCCACTGCCTGCGGCACCCGCTCAGCGGCCTGCTGCAGGTCTTGCAGCGGCGCCAGCTCAACAAACCACACGCCGTCGGCAAAGCCGTCCATCAACTCACCGCCCAGCGCCGCCGACAAGCGCGATTTGCCGATGCCGCCCGTGCCCAGAAGCGTGACCAGCCGGTGCTGCGCCAGCAGGCCGTGCAACTCGGCCAGCACCTGCTCGCGGTTGATGAAGCGGTTCAGCGGCTGGGCCAGGTTGTTGGGCGTGGCCGCCAGCGAGCGCAGCGCCGGGAAGTCCGCTCGCAGCGGCGGCGCCAGCACCTGCCACACCCGCTCAGGCAGGGCCAGATCACGCAGCCGCACGGCGCCCAGGTCGCGCAGCGCCACGCCGGGCGGCAGCCGGCCGCGCAGTGAATCGGCCACCACCTGCGACAGCAGCAGTTGGCCACCGTGGGCTGCGGCCATGATGCGGGCCGCGCGGTTCACCTCGGGGCCATAAAAATCATGGTCGCGGGCTTCCTCGGCCGCTGTGTGCAGGCCGCAGCGCAGCGCCAGCGCCAGGCTGGCGGTGGCCTGTGGATCGGCCAGCGTGTGCAGCATCTGCAGGGTGGCGGCCAGCGCGTCCAGCGCATCGTCAAACACGGCGTGGATGCCGTCGCCGGTGGTTTTGACCAGCCGGCCCCGGTGCGCCCGCACCGCCCTGCGAGCAATCTCGTCGTGGCAGGCCAGTGCGGCGCGCATGCGCTCGGTGTGCTGCTCCCAGAGCCGGGTGCTGCCCTCGATGTCGGTGAACAAAAAACAGACGGCGGCGTGGGCTGCGGGCACGGGCGTTTCTCGGGGCGGCGGGCCAGCGGTGGCTGGTGATGGCACGGGATTGTCGGGGCAAAGCGGCCGATTCAGCCCGCCCGACAATGCCGGCGATGCCGGCCGCACCTCTTGCCCCACAGGGCCAACCCCACCAAAGCGACCGACCCTGCCTGACGCTGCAAACCCTGGACCGGGGCGACGGCCTGCTGGGCCTGCGGCCCTGCGGCCCCGTGCGGCCGCCGGCACGCACGCCGCTGTTTGGTGCGCGTGGGCCGCAGGTGACGGTGGCGCGGCTGGGCTTCAGGCCAGCGCCTTCAGCGCACCCATCAGCCGATGCGCTTGAAACGCGCCACTTAGCCGATTCACGCGATTCACTCGATTCGCCCGATTCGCCCGATTCGCCCGGCTCGCCCGAAACGCCCGACTCGCCCGATTCACCCGATTCGCCCGGCTCACCCCGCTCACCCGGCTCACCCGGCTCACCCGGCTCCCACGACTCGCCCGAAGCCCATTCAGCCGCCCTCGCCCGTCTGCACGCCAGCGGCCTGCACCTGCTGCCGGCCAAAGCCCTGCAATGGCGCGGCGGCCAATCGCCGCTGCCCGCCGATGAGCCGATCTACAGCCTGGTGCGCGAGGCCGACTTTGGTGATTTCTGGGCCCACACCCTGCCGCAACTGCAAGCCGAGGGCTGGGACATCAAGCTGCTGCCCGGCTTTGCCCATGCCGCGCTGCCCGTCACGGGCTGGCAGATCAAGCTGGCGCCGTTGACGCCACCACGCGGCATGGGCTCGTGGATGCTCAGCCTGGGCGTCGAGCTGCAAACCCGCGACGGCAGCGAGACGCTGGACCTGGTGCCCCTGCTGGCCCGGTTGATCGCCCACGACAGGCGCTGGACCGATGCCGAGGCGCTAGAAGCCATCCCTGACGACGCGCTGATCCGGCTGCACGCACCGGGCGGGCGCCACATCGACGCCGAGGCCGCGCCGCTCAAGGCCATCACCCGGGCGATGGTGGATTTGCTCACCCGGCCCCGGCGCCGGGTGAACGCGCCGCTGCTGCTGTCGTCCTGGGAGGCGCAGCGCCTGGCCCTGCTGCGCGCCGGGCTCAAGGATGCGATGGCCAGCCACCCCAGCGCCCGGCGCGACTGCTTGCTTCAAGGCGACGCCGGCCTGACGTGGCTGGCCGGGCAGACCGCCGCCAACCCGCTGCGCCCGGTCGATCCGCCGCCCGGCCTGGGCATCACCTTGCGCCCCTACCAACTCACGGGCCTGGCCTGGCTGCAACACCTGCGGCAGCACGCACTGGCCGGCATCCTGGCCGACGACATGGGCCTGGGCAAAACCGCGCAGGCCCTGGCCCACCTGCTGGTCGAGCAGCAAGCCGGCCGGCTGGACCGGCCGGCGCTGATCGTGGCGCCAGCCTCACTGATCTTCAACTGGCAGGCCGAGGCCGCACGGGTGGCGCCAGCGCTGAAACTGCTGACGCTGCAAGGCCCGCAGCGCAGCCACGACATCGCCCGCCTGCCGCAGTTTGAGGTGGTGCTGACCAGCTACCCGCTGCTGTGGCGCGACGCTTTTGCCCTGCAGCGCCAGCCCTGGCATCTGGTGGTGCTGGACGAGGCGCAGATGGTGAAAAACGCCGGCAGCCGCACGGCCACCGCCGCCCGCCGGCTGAACGCCCGCCACCGGCTGTGCCTGACCGGCACGCCGATGGAAAACCACCTGGGTGAGCTTTGGGCGCAGTTCCACTTTCTGCTGCCCGGCTACCTGGGTGACGCGCGCAGTTTTGTGCGCGACTGGCGCACGCCGATCGAGAAAAACGGCGAGACCTTGCGTGCCCAACTGCTGGCGCAACGGGTGCGGCCGTTCATCCTGCGGCGCCGCAAAAGTGAGGTGGCCACCGAGCTGCCACCACTCACCGAGCAAATCCACCGCGTGGCACTGGCCGGCCGCCAGCGTTGCTTGTATGAGAGCGTTCGGCTGGCCGCCGACGAGCAGGTGCGCAAGGTGCTGGAAAAGCAAAAATTTGCCGCCGGCATGGTCAGCATCCTGGATGCGCTGCTCAAGCTGCGGCAGGTGTGCAATGACCCGCGCTTGCTGGGTGAGCCGGGGCCGGGCGGTGGCGCTGGCCCGGCAGCGCCTGCCGGTCCCGGCGAGTTGACCGGTCAACACACGACTATCGAGGCGCTGCCCAGCGCCAAGATCGCCTGGCTGCGCGAGACCCTGCCTACCTTGGTGGACGAAGGCCGACGCATCCTGATTTTTTCGCAATTCACCCGCATGCTGGCGCTGGTCGAGCCCGAATTGCAGGCGCTGGGGCTGACCTGGCTCACCCTCACCGGCGCCACCCCCACCGCGCAGCGCGGCGCCCGGGTGGCGGCGTTCCAGCGCGGCGCGGCGCCGATCTTCCTGGTCAGCCTCAAGGCCGGTGGCGTGGGGCTCAACCTGACTGCCGCCGACACCGTGATCCACCTCGACCCGTGGTGGAACCCGGCGGTAGAGCAGCAAGCCAGCGCCCGCGCCCACCGCATCGGCCAGCACAAACCGGTGACGGTGTACCGGCTGGTGGTGGCCGGCAGCATCGAAGAGCGGCTGCTGGCCTTGCAGGCCCGCAAAGC
>JANLOP010000057.1:0-7885 GCA_031366635.1 Betaproteobacteria bacterium
GTCCATTTTTGGCTTCGCCGCACTTCGTGAACACCGGCTTTTTGTCCCATAGCTACGGCTATGGGCCTGCAAACCCGGCAAAAACTGTCCTCGCTGGGGCCAAATTTCGCTTCGACGCCCCAAGCCCGACAGGCTCCTAGGAGGCTGTTTTAGGTATTGACCGTCAAAACGCCCGCACCGCCGCCGCAATCAAGCCCGCCACCGGCACCACCGCCGTGGCATGCGGCACGGCGTCGCTGCTCCAGACATGGCGCACGCCGGCAGCGCGCAGATGCGCCAGCGCATCGCCGACAAACAGCGCATGCGTCACCGCCACGTCCACGCTGGCAGCACCGTCGGCCAGCGCCGCAGTGGCCGCCTCCACCAGCGTGCGGCCGGTGCTGGCCACATCGTCCATCAGCACCACCGCCCGGCCGGCCAGCGTGCCGCCGGGCAATTGCGCGGCAGCGGGCAGCGCCACGCGCACGTCGTGGTCGCCCAGGCGTTGCTTGTGGCAGACGGCAAATGCCAGGCCGTGCTGCCGGCCGGCCTGGGCCACCCACTGCAGCGCCTCTTCGTCCGGCCCGAGCAGCAGCGCACCGGGCACCTGCCGGGCCACCCAGGCGCCCAGCAGCGGCGCGGCGCTGAGCGCCTGGCTGCGGCAACCGGGCATCACCTCATCGAGCGACTGGATGCGGTGCAGGTGCGGATCGATGGTGATCAGCCCGTCCACCTGGCTGGCCAGCAGCGCGGCGATGTGGCGCTGGCTGACCGCCTCACCGGGCGTGAAGGCCATGTCTTGGCGCATATAGGCCAGGTACGGGCTGACCAGCAGCACCTGGCGCGCGCCCAGCGCCCGGGCCGCCGGCGCGGTGATCAGCAGCTCCACCAGCTTGTGGTGCGGCTGGTGCAGGCCGCGCAGCAGCAGCAAATGCGCCGGCAGATGGGGCGGCAGGTGCAATTTGCATTCACCGTCCGGAAAGCGGTGCCGCAGCACCAGCGCCATCGGCACGCCCAGCGCGGTTGCCAGCGCCTGGGCCTGCACCTGCTCGTCGTCGAAGGCCAACACCAGGCCGGGGGTCATCGCATGCCTTTCGGAGGCTGCGCCCGCATGTCGGCTGTCGCCGGGCGTCGCGCCGGCACTTTACGCGAACCCGCGTCGGGCGCTGTGCTGCAGGCCCGGGCACGGCCGGCCTGCCCGCCGTAGGACGCCGCCCACAGCACCCCCCGGCCGGGGCTGCTGGCGGCGCCGGTGCACGCTGCGCAAACTTCGCAGCCGGGCTGGGTGGCACGGCACGGCGTGGCATGCCGGCAGGCGCAGCGCGTTGAGCGGGGAGTGCACCGATGGAATCAACCAGCATCGCGCTGATCCTGCTGCTGGCAGTGGTGGTCAGCGGCTTTGTCGCTCGCGTCACGCACCTGCCGGCGCCGCTGGTGCAACTGGCGCTGGGCGCGGCCATCTATTGGGCCGGGATGAGCTCGGCAGTGCTTGACCCCGAGCTGTTCTTTCTGCTTTTTTTGCCGCCGCTGCTGTTTCTGGACGGCTGGCGCCTGCCCAACGACGCGCTGGCCCGCGACGCCGCCACCCTGCTGAAGCTGGCGCTCGGGCTGGTGCTGTTCACGGTGCTGGGCATGGGCTTGTTCATCCACTGGCTGCTGCCGGTGATGCCGCTGGCAGTGGCGTTTGCGCTGGCTGCGGTGATCGCGCCGACCGACCCGATTGCGGTGTCGGCGATTGCCCGGCGCTCACCGGTGCCGCGCCGGCTGATGCACATCCTGCAGGGCGAGGCGCTGCTCAACGATGCGTCGGGCCTGGTCTGCCTGCGCTTTGCGGTGGCGGCGGCACTGACCGGCAGCTTCTCGCTGGGCAGTGCGCTGGCCAGCTTTGCCGGGCTGGCCGCCGGCGGCCTGGCCATCGGCGCGGGCGCCACCTGGCTGGTGGCGCGGCTGGCGTCGCGCGCCACGGCCCAGGCCGGGCAGGACGGCGGCGCACAGATCCTCGTCACCTTGCTGATCCCGTTTGGCGTCTACCTGCTGGCCGAGCGGCTGCATTGCTCGGGCATCCTGGCCGCCGTGGCGGCCGGCGTGACGATGAGCGTGACGGATGCGTGGCCGTGGCGGGCGACCACCCGGCTGCGCCGCGCCGCTGTGTGGGACACGGTGCAACTGGCGGCCAACGGCACGATTTTTGTGCTGCTGGGTGAGCAACTGCCGGCGCTGCTGGCCGACGCGCCCGCCACCGTGCAGACCACCGGCCACCAAAACCCGTGGTGGCTGGCGGGCTACGCGCTGGTGATCCTGGCGGCGCTGTGCGCGCTGCGCTTTGGCTGGGTGTGGATGTCGCTGCGCAGCGCCGCCCGGCGCTCGGCAACCTTGGCCGTCAGGGCGGCCGCCAAACCCGCCACGAGCCCGGCCACTGGCGCGCCCACGCCGGAGGCGCCTGCGCCGGCGCCAGCGCCGCTGCTGCACAACTGGCGGGTGGTGATGGTGACCACGCTGGCCGGCGTGCGCGGCGCCGTCACGCTGGCCGGGGTGATGACCTTGCCGCTGGCGCTAAGCCCGGGCGTGACCTTCCCCGCGCGCGATCTGGCGGTGCTGCTGGCGGCCGGCGTGATCGTGCTGTCCATCGTGCTGGCCAGCATCGCGCTGCCGGGCCTGCTGCGCCAGTTGGACTGGCCGGCCGAGCCCTTGCCGCCGGCGGTGGACGGCGACACCCGGCGCGCCGGCGCCGAGGCCGCCTTGCGTGCCATCCAGGCCGCACCGGCGCAAGGCGGCGCCAGCGCCGAAGTGGCGGCTCGGCTGGTGCAGGGCTACCGCGACCGGCTGGCGCGCCATGCCGCCGCTGGCCCGGCGCAGCGCCATGCGCACCGCGACATCGAGCACCGTTTGCGCTTGGTGGGCCTGCGCGCCGAGCGGGCGGAGGTGCTGCGCTACGGCCGCAGCCACGGCGTGGATGAGCTGGCATTGCGCCGCATCATCCGCGAGCTGGATTTTGAGGAGGCGCGCTACAGCGACTGACGCGGTGCGCTGGCGGGGTGGCCCGCAAACTCTAACGCAGCCGCTCGCCGCACCCTCATCCCAGCCTTCTCCGGCGTGCGGGAGAAGGGGCAAGACCGGCAGCGATGCGTCAGGTCGCGGCGGCCAACTGGTCAGTCATCTGCTGGCGCAAGGCGCCGGCCAGCGCCCGCCGATCAGCATGGGCTGTGGCCTGGGGCGGCAGCAAATCCACATTGACCACCAGCCCGCTGGCGCTGGCCACCCGCCACAGGCTTTGCAGCAGGGTGGTGGCGCCGACAAACTCCACCGCCGGGCTGAAGCGGTGCTCGTCATCGGCAAAGCGCAGCAGCGCCGGCTGGACCGGCGTGGCGGTGGCAATCGCGGCTTGCAGCAGGTTGGCGTGGAAGGGCAGCAGCACCGGCCCGGTGCCGGTCGTGCCCTCGGGGAACACCGCCACCGTCTGGCCGGCGCGCAGCGCGTCGGCCACCGCATGCACCACGCGCAAGGCGTCGCGCTTGCGCTCACGCTCGATGAACAGCGTGCCCGCGCCCTGCACCAGCCAGCCCAGCACCGGCCAGTGCAGCAAATCGGCCTTGGCCACAAACCGGGCCTGCGGCACGGCGGCATGCAGCGCGGCGATGTCCAGCCACGACACATGGTTGGCCAGCAGCAGGCTGGCGCCGGGCCGGGGCGTGCCACTGGTGCGCAACTGCACGCCCATCGCCCGCAGCACGCCGGCCGACCAACTGCCAATGCGCGCCTGACGGCCGGCCGAATCCAGCGACGGGAAGCGCAGCGCCATCACCAGCAAGCCGTAAAAAACCTGCACCGCCAGCCGCAACAGGCGCCACGCGGCGCGCAGCGGTACGAGACGCCGGTGCATCAGGCGCCGCGCCGGTGCATCGGGCGCGGGCGCTTCCAGCGGCAGGGCATCGGACGCCGCTGCAGCCGCCGCCGCTGCATTGGGCGCCGCTGCATCCGGTGCCGCCGCATCAACCCGCAGCGGATTCAAACGCCAGCGTGCCCGCCACCAGCGTGGCGCGCACCCGGCCGGGCAATGCAAAGCCGGTGGCCTCAAACGCAAACGGCGTGTGCTTGCCCTGGCTGAGCAGGCCACCGGGTGCCACCGTCCAGACCGCTGCCGGGTCAAAAACACAGACATCGGCCACCCCGCCGGTGCGCAACTGGCCGGCCGACGACGCCAGTGAGCCCAGCGCGTCGCCCAGCACCCGCACCGGGCCGCTGGTGATGCGGGCCAGCGTGGTGGGCAGCGGCAGGCCGGCATCCGCGCCCCATTTCAACGCCAGGCTGAGCAGCAGCTCCAGCCCGGTGGCGCCGGGCTCGGCCTCGCCAAACGGCAGGTTTTTGGCGTCTTCGTCCACCGGCGTGTGGTCAGACACCAGCGCATCGAGCGTGCCGTCGGCCAGCGCAGCACGCAGCGCGGCGCGGTCAGCGCCCTGGCGCAGCGGCGGGGTCAGCCGCATTGCCGGGTTGAAGTAGCCGATGTCCACATCGGTCAGGTGCAGTGAGTTGATCGACACATCGCCGCTGATCGGCAGCCCCTCGGCTTTGGCCGCGCGCAGCAGCGCCACACCGGCCGCCGACGACAGCCGGCACAAATGCACCCGGGCGCCGGTGCTGCGCACCAGTTCGATGATCGTCAGCAGCGCCACCGTCTCGGCCGCCACCGGCACGCCCGACAGGCCCAGCCGCGTGGCCACCGCGCCGCTGGCCGCCACGCCGGTGCCCAGCCAGCGGTCTTGCGGGCGCAGCCAGACGGTGTAGCCAAAAGTGGAGGCATATTGCAGTGCACGCAGCAGCACCAGGGTGTCGGTCACCGGCACCTCGGCCTGGCTGAAGCCGACGCAGCCGGCCTCGGTCAGCTCGGCCATCTCGGTCAGCACCTCGCCGGCCAGGTTGCGCGTCAGTGCGCCGAGCGGAAACAGCCGGCACAGCGACAGCTTGCGGGCGCGGAACTTCAGCATCTCCACCAGGCCCGGCTCGTCCAGCGGCGGGTCGGTGTCGGGCGGGCAGACCAGGCTGGTGATGCCGCCTGCGGCGGCCGCGTTCAATTCGCTCTCCAGCATGCCCTCGTGCTCATGGCCGGGCTCACGCAGCCGGGCCGCCAGATCGACCAGGCCGGGCGCGACGACGCAGCCGCTGGCGTCGATGCTGCGGTCAGCTTGAAAGTCAGCCGACACCGCGCCCAGCCCGACGATGCGCCCGCCGGCAATCGCCACATCGCCCGGGCCGTCGCGGCCCGATGCGGGGTCGATCAGCCGGCCGTTTTTGATCAGGATTTTCATGGCGTGCGCCGGGTCAAAGTCAAGCCTCATTGCCGGCAATGATCGACATCACCGCCATGCGCACCGCGATGCCAAACGTCACCTGCGGCAGGATCACGCTGTGCGCGCCGTCGGCCACGGCCGAGGCGATCTCGACGCCCCGGTTGATCGGGCCGGGGTGCATGACGATGACATCGGGCTTGGCGCCCAGCAGCTTTTGCGCCGTCAGGCCGTAGTTCTTGAAAAACTCAGCGGCGCTGGGCAGCATCGCGCCGCTCATGCGCTCACTTTGCAGGCGCAGCATGATGATCACGTCGGCGCCGCAGATGCCCTCGGCCATGTCGTGGCAAACCCGCACGCCCATGCCCGCCAGATCCCCCGGCACCAGGGTTTTGGGGCCCACGGCGCGGATGTCGGGCACGCCCAGCGTGGTCAGCGCATGGATGTCTGAGCGCGCCACGCGGCTGTGCACGATGTCGCCGACGATGGCCACGCTGAGCTGGGTGAAATCTTGCTTGCAGTGCCGGATGGTGTACATGTCCAGCAGGCCCTGGGTCGGGTGGGCATGGCGGCCGTCGCCGGCATTGACCACATGCACATGCGGCGCGCAGTGCTGGGCGATCAGGTAGGGCGCGCCGCTCTCGCTGTGCCGCACCACAAACATGTCGGCATGCATCGCGCTCAGGTTGGCGATGGTGTCGAGCAGGCTCTCGCCTTTGGCCGCGCTGCTTTTGGCGATGTCGAGGTTGATGACATCGGCCGACAGCCGCTTGGCGGCAATCTCGAAGGTGGTGCGAGTGCGGGTGCTGTTCTCGAAAAACAGGTTGAACACACTTTTGCCGCGCAGCAGCGGCACTTTCTTCACCTCGCGGTCATTCACCGACAAAAACGTGCCGGCGGTGTCGAGGATCAAGGTCAGCACGTCGCGCGGCAGGCCCTCGATCGACAGCAGGTGGATCAGCTCACCCTGCGCGTTGAGCTGGGGGTTGCGCTTGTTCAGCATCAGGCGACCGAATCTTCAACCGAGAAGCTGAAGCGGCCATCGTCGGCGCGCGTCAACTCAAGCTTCTGGCCGGCCGGCAAGCTGATCTTGGCGGCGGCAAAGGCCGGCTGGATCGGCAGCTCGCGCCCGCCCCGGTCCACCAGCACGGCCAGGCTGACGCTGGCCGGCCGGCCAAAATCAAACAGCTCGTTGATCACCGCGCGGATGGTGCGGCCGGTGAACAGCACATCGTCGAGCAGCAGGATGTGCGCGCCGGCCACCGCAAACGGGATCTTGGTGGCGTCGGTGCCGCCGTGCATGCCGCGGGCCGAGAAATCATCGCGGTGCAGGCTGCTGCTGATCACCGCCGGCCGGGCCCCGCCCAGCAGGCCGGGCAAGTCAGCCGCCAGCCGCTCAGCCAGCCAGGCCCCGCCCGACCAGATGCCCATCAAGGCCATGCCGGGCCGCCACAGGCTTTGCACGCCGCTGCGCAGCTCGGTGTACAGCGCCTCGGCATCAAGAATCAGGTTGCTCATCACAGCGCCTGTGCCAGGGTTCGCAAGAATTGGTCAAGGATCACCGCCGCCGACGCCGCATCGGCATCGGCGGCGCCCGACGCCAGCGCCTCGGTCGTGCTGTAGCGCTCGTCCACCGGGTGCACCGGCAGCCGGAAGCGCCCGCCCAGTTGCCGGCCAAAGCGTTGCGCGCGACGGGTATTGTCATGCGCTGCGCCGTCCGGGTGCCACGGCACGCCCAGCACCAGCGCGTCGGGCTGCCACTCGGCGATGAGACGGGCGATGTGCGCGAAGCGGGCGTCGCCCACAGCGTCAATCGTGGTCAGCGCGGTGGCATGGCCGATCAGCGGGTTGCCGCTGGCCACCCCCGTGCGGCGGGTGCCGAAATCAAACGCCAGAAACGACGGGATGCGGCCGCTGACAGCGCCGCCCGCGCCATCAGGCATGGCCGGCGTCCTGGCTCAGCATGCGCGGGTCAAACCCCAGCAACGACACGGCTTTGTCGTAGCGCTGCTCGACCGGGGTGTCGAAGATCACCTCGGGCGCGGCGTCCACCGTCAGCCAGCCGTTGCGGCCCATCTCGTCTTCCAGTTGGCCCGCCGCCCAACCGCTGTAGCCCAGTGTGACCAACAGGCGCTTCGGGCCGGCACCGTTGCTCAATGCCTCCAGCACGTCTTTGCTGGTGGTCATCTCCAGCCCGCCGGGGATCGACAGCGTGCTGCTGTACGGGCTTTTGTAGGTGATCGCCGCACCATCGGCGCTGTTGGCCGGGTTGGCGGCATCCACCAGCTTCTCGTGCAGCACAAAACCGCGCTCGGTCTGCACCGGGCCGCCAAAGTACACCGGCTGCTCGGCCAGGCCGGCCAGATCGGCGGCATCCAGCCGCAGATCCACTTTCTCGAACAAGTTTTTCAGCTTGATGTCGATCGGCTTGTTGATCACCAGCCCGAGCGCGCCGCGCTCGGTGTGCTCACACAAATACACCACCGCGCCCGCGAACGTCTCGTCGCCCATGCCCGGCATGGCGATGAGGAACTGGTTGGTCAGGTTGATGCGGCCCGGGGTCATGGGCAGATTCTAGGAGACTGTCGGGGGTGGGGGGGGGGCCCCCCCCCAGCCCCACACCC
>JANLOP010000141.1:0-3363 GCA_031366635.1 Betaproteobacteria bacterium
TGCCAGGTGCCGATGGCCGACGTCTTTGCCCGCATCGACCCTGAACCCTGAGGCGGGCGTCCGCGCCTGGCGCTGCGCCGAAGCGCTACCCAGCCAGCGGCTTGCCCAGCCACACCAGCACATGCGTGCGCAGCAGCGGCACCGCATTGGCCACCGGATACAGCCCCGGGTGCAGCCGGCACAGCGCACGGGCCAGCGGCGGCGCCAGCGTGATGCGGCGGCTCACCACCCGCGCTTGCGGAAATAGCTGCCGAACCCGCGCCAGCGGCACGCCGCGCACGTCCGGGTTGCGCGGGTTGTCGACGGTGAAGTCGTACCACAGCACGCCGCCGCCCGGCGCCACCCAGCGCCACATCGCCATCGCCAGCCGCTGTTGGAAAGCGTCGTCCAGCAGCGACGAGAACACCGTGCACTGCAGCACGATGTCGCGGCTGGCCGGTGCGATGTCGAGCCGGCTGGCATCGCCGCCCAGCAGCGTGACAGCGGCCGGCAGCACCCGGCGGGCCTGGGCCAGGCGCCCGGGCAGCAGCTCAGCACCCAGCAGGTGCTCGGGCGCAAAGCCCAGGCGCAGCAGCTCCAGCAGGTTGCCACCGGCGCCGCAGCCCACCTCCAGCACCCGCAGGCCCGACAAATCGGCCCAGCCCAGCCGCACAAACAGCTTGAGCATCGCCCTTTGCCGTTCTTGCACCGCCTGCCAGACATCGGGCTGTAAAAAGCTGTAGCGGCCGGGCGCCGCACGCCGGGCGTAGCGCTGGGCGACGGCGCGGGCCTCGTGGCCGGCCCGGCCACCCTCCTGATCGCCGGCCTGGCCACCAGCCTGATCGCCGGCTGGGTCACTGTCCTGGCCGCCGCCCTGGTCGCCAGCGCGGTTGCCGGCGCGGTGGCCGATTTCGTCGGGCGCGGGCCGGCCGCTCATCGCTGCATCGCGCTGATGAAGCGCTGCGCCAGCACCGGGTAGGTGTGGTGGGCCAGCACAAAGGCCCGGCCGCGCTGGCCCATCGCCCGCCGCTCGCTGCCGGGCAGCGCCGCCAGCCGGCGCAGGCCGTCGGCCACCGCTTGCGGGGATTCGGGCGCCACCGTCAAGCCGCAGCCGCTCTCGGCCACCGGGTCATTGCCGGCCTGCACGCTGTGCAGCACGGCGCAGCCGGCCATCATGTAGTCCATCAGCTTGTTGGGCGCGATGCCGAAGCGGTAAATCGGCACCCGCTGCCAACCGATGTAGGCAATGTCCACCTGCGCCAGCAGCGCGGGGATCTGCATTTTGGCGATGGGCGGCAGCAGGGTGACATGCAGCAGCACCTCATCGGCAATGCGCTGCGCCAGCCGGGCCCGCTCATGGCCGTCGCCCACCAGCAGCAGCGCGATGGGCTCATGGCGCAGCAGGTCGGCGGCGTCCAGCAGCACGTCCAGCGCATTGGGCAGGCCCATCGATCCGGCATAGCCCACCACTGTGCGCCCGGCGGCGCGCTGCACCGCGATAGCCGCCGCCACGTCCTCGCGCAGTGGCGCGCTGCTGGCCTGCCCGCCGTGCGGCAGGGGCGGCCCGTCCTGCTGATCAGGCCATTCGTCCAGCGCGATGCCGTTGGGCACGATGTGCAGCTTGCGCAGATCAAGCCCGTGCGCGGCCATGTGATCCTGCACCTTGGGCAGCATCGACACCACCCGGTCGGCGTCACGGTAGGCGGCGTCCTCGGCCACCTGGCACAGGCGGATAAAGGGGTGGCGCGGCGACATGCCCGCCAGCTCGATCGGCGACAGCGGCCACAGGTCATGCACCTCGAACACCAGCACCGCACCCGGCCCGCCGGCCGACGCGCCGGCCTGGCGCATTCTGGCGATGCGCCGCGCCACCCAGATGTCCATCGGGTAGGTGCTGGACGCGATCACCGCATCCGGCTTGAACTCACGCACCCACCGGCGCGATTGCCGCCAGGCTTGCCACAGGTAGCGCCAGATATTCCACACCCGGCCCACGCCGTTGCCCTGGTAGGGCGGGGTGTGCAGCCAGCGGTAGGTGATGCCGTCGATCAGCTCGTCGCCGGCCGCCGGCTGGCGCGCCCGCACATGCGAGAAATCGGCCGCCACGATCAACACCCGATGCCCGGCGCGCACCCATTCGCGCGCCAGGTAGTAGGGCCGGTACTCCATGCCCAGCCCGGGGGCGCCGGCGTAGTGGTTGAGGATCAGGATGTTCATGGCGCCGATCTTCACGCAAGCGCGGCTGCCTGGATGGCCCGAAGACGGTGCAAAAACGCCGCCACGGATCGGTTGAACATCGCGTGCTCGGCCACCCAGGCATGGTTGGCGGCGGCAATCGCGCCGGCCCTGGCCAGCAGCGCGGGCAGTTGGCGGGCCAGCTCGGCCGCAGTGGGCAGCGTGGCCCCGGCCAGCACCAGGCCGTTGTCGCCGCTGCGCACCAGCTCGTGGTTGGCCGGCAGGTCCGACAGGATGGGGATGCAGCCGTGGGCCATCGCCTCCAGCACCGAGACCGAGACCGAGTCGCTCTCGGGCAGGCTCAAATACCAGCGCGCACGGGCGTAGTGGGCGGCCTGGCTGATGGCGTCCAGCCGGCCGACGAAGCGCACCCTGGCCTGCAAACCGGTGTCGGCCACCTGCTGCACCAGCACCGGGCGCAGCGCGCCGTCATTGGCCAACACCAGCTCGGCCTCGGGCCAGATCGAGGCGATGCGGACAAACAGCCGCAGCACCTGCTGCGGCGCATAAATCGACTCCAGCCCGCGGTTGGCAAAAAACGACCAGTCGGGTTGACTGCCAGGGGCCGGCAGCGGCGGCAAATCCTCCAGCCCAAACGGAAACACCATCAGCTCACCGGCACCCAGCGCCCGCATGCGCGTGGCCATCACCTGGGAATCGCTGGTGGCCAGCGCGCAGGCGCCCAGCACCCGGCGCAGCAGCCAGCGCTGGGCGGCGCTGCGCTGCGGCGTGACGAGGATGTCCGAGCCCCAGGCCGAGCCCACCAGCCGGCCCGGCACGCCCAGAAACCGGGTGGCCAGCCAGGCCAGTGTGCCGTGCGACGTGAGGTAGTGGGCATGGATCCAGTCCGCCTGCACCGCCCGCAGCCAGCGCGCCAGCCGGGGCAACTGGCGCAGCAGGCCCACATTGCCGCCGGCAAAATTGGGCCGCGTGGCCAGTGCCAGCCGGCGTTGCGCCGGCACCAGGGCGTCAAAGCCGGGCGCAAAGCCGCGCGACGACGCCGCCCACAGCTCAACTTGCGGCGCCAGCGCACGGGCCCACTTCAACAGGTGCGGGCTGTCGCCGTCGCCCAGCAGCACCAGCCTCATGGCGGGCCGCCGGGGCCGGCGCCGGGTTTGGCGGATGTGGCGGATGTGGCGGATGTGGCGG
>JANLOP010000160.1:0-8164 GCA_031366635.1 Betaproteobacteria bacterium
GCATCTGCGCGCGCGCCCGGCCGGCCAGTTGCTGGCCGAGGATGAAGCTGATGCCGGCAATGGCGATGATGGCCAGCCCGGCCCAGGCCTCTTTCCCCTGCGCCCAGGCGTCAAAACGCGGCACGGTCTGGTAGGCCACGCCGAGCGCGGCCGTCAGCAGGCCGACGCCAGCCACGGCCAGCGCCATCACCCGGGAGGCCACCCGCGCGGTCTGGTCCGACCGGCGGATCAGCCGCCAGAGCCACCAGCCGTTGATGCCGTCGGTCAACAACATGCCGGCGACAAACAGCAGGGCCAGCCCCAGCGCCGGCTGCCAGCCGCCAAACTGGCTGGCCGCGACGGCAAACAACGCGGCCTGGCTGAGGGTGTCGAGCGACAGCGCAAACAGCAGGCCCACCGCCATCACGGTGGCCGGGTTGCTGGCGCGCAGCAAGCTTGAGAACACACCGCAGCGCCAACCCGCCAACGGGGTTACTTCATCGCCGGGTGTCCTGAGCACGGCCGCAATATTGAGTGCCGCAATGCCGGTCAGCAGGCCGATCGACAGCCAGGCGCCAAACGCCTGCAACCAGGCCGGCGCCTGCCAGGCTTGCGCCGCCAGCGAGGCGCCCAGCGCCACGCCCAATGCCACGCCCACCACGACCACGCCGTGGCCGAGCGAAAACAGCGCGCCGGCCAGCCGGGCCAATTGGGACCGGGCGCGGGCGTTGTGGCGTGTCAAGCCGTCGATGGCGGCCAGGTGGTCGGCATCAAAGCCGTGTTTCATGCCCAGCAGCAGCACCACCAGGGCCAGGCCGATGAAGTCGCGCGGCAGATCGCTGGGGCTCATCGGCCATGCCTGGTTGCGTCAAAGGGCCGGGCCTGCTGGCCTGCCGGCCGACCGGGGTGCCGGCGTGGCTGCGTGCGCAAGGGGCGGCGTGGGTGGCCCGGCCTGCGCCGCCAGCGCAGCGCGCAACCAGCCATACCAGGCGTCCAACCCGTCACCGGTGTAGGCCGAGACCGGGAATATCTTCAGCCGCGGGTTGACCGCCAGCGCGTTGCGCTGCATCAGCGCCAGATCCACCCGCAGGTGCGGCAGCAAGTCGGTCTTGCTCAGCAACAGCACGTCAGCGCGGCTGAACATATGCGGGTATTTGAGCGGCTTGTCTTCGCCCTCGGTGACCGAAAATATCACCACCCGGGCCTGCTCGCCCAGATCAAACAACGCCGGGCAGACCAGGTTGCCGACGTTCTCGATCACCAGCAGCGAGCCGCCTGCCGGCTGCAGCAATTGCAGGGCACGCGCCAGCATGTCGGCATCCAGGTGGCAGCCGGTGCCGGTGTTGACTTGCACCGCCGCCGCGCCCGCTGTGCGGATGCGCTGCGCATCGTGGGCCGTGGCCTGGTCGCCCTCGACCACGCTGATCGTCGTTTGGCCCTGCAAATCGTGGATGCAGCGCTCCAGCAGCGTGGTTTTGCCAGCCCCGGGGCTGCTCATCAGGTTGATCGCCAACACACCGCGCCCGGCCAGCCAGCCCCGGTTGCGCTCGGCCAGCGCCTGGTTCTTGTCCAGCAGCGCGGCTTCGAGCGCGATGGTGTGGCTGTCGCGGCCGGGCACCTGCAGGTCGTGCGGGTGGGCGGGTGGATGCGTGTGCGTTGGCGTTGGCGTTTGCGTGTGCGCTGGCGTGGGCTCGTGCGCAGCGTGGGCATGCGTGGTGCCGTCGGCATGGGTGTGCTCGTGGTCATGCCCGTGGGCATGGGCATGGCCATGTTGGTGATCGTGACCGTGATCGTGGTGTGCGGCAGCCTCCCGCACATCGCCGAGCAAAGTCACCGTGGTCTCGCCCTCACCGCAGCCGCAAGTCACACACATGATTCCACCTCCATCTCTTTGATCTTCAACTCGGTGCCCGCCGCGATGCGCAGGCTGGGCGCCTGGCACACCGGGCAGCGGCCCAGCGGCTGGGTCATCACCGGCGCAGCGCCACAAGCCGCGCACAGGCCCCGGCCGGGCACATCGATGATCTGCAGCGTGGCGCCTTCCAGCGCGGTGCCCCGGCAGCAGACATCGAAGCAGAATGCAATCGCCTCGGCCATGAAGCCCGACAGGCGGCCCACTTCCAGCGTCACGCGCAGCACTTTTTGGCCGTGCGCCTGCTCGATGACGATGGCCACCACATTGCGCGTGATGCCCAGCTCATGCATGTCAGCAAATCCGGGGCAATTGCTCACCCACCAGCATGTCCACCACTCGCTCGCCGCCAAACAAGGTATTCAAAATCACATGGCCGGCCGGCTCGGCTAACACCTCGCCGACGATTGCCGCGTGCACACCCGCTGGATGGGCGCGCATCGCCGCCAGCACGGCGTCGGCGTGGCAACGCGGCACGATGGCCACCAGCTTGCCCTCGTTGGCCATGTACAGCACGTCCAGCCCCAGCATCTCGCAGGCGCCGCGCACCTCGGGCTTGAGCGGCAAGGCCCGCTCTTGCAGCCGCATGCCCACCTGGGAGCTGATGGCGAATTCGTTCAGCACCGTGGCCAGGCCGCCGCGGGTGGCGTCGCGCAGGCAATGCAGATCCGGGCAGGCGGCCAGCATGGCCTGCACCAGGCTGTGCAGCGGCTGGCAATCGCTGGCGATGCTGCTGTGCAGGTCCAGCTCATTGCGCGCCACCAGAATGGCCACGCCGTGGTCGCCCAAAGTGCCGTTGACGAGGATCACATCGCCCGGCCGCGCCCGGGTGGCGGCGATATTGACGCCGGCCGGGATCACACCGATGCCGGCGGTGTTGATGAACAGCCGGTCAGCCGCACCGCGGTTCACCACCTTGGTGTCGCCGGTGACCACCTGGACAGCACAAGCCCGGGCCATCGACGCCATGCTGGCCAGCACCCGCGCCAGGTCGGCGGTGGCCAGGCCTTCCTCGATGATCAGGCCGCAGGACAACACCAGCGGCACCGCGCCCGACATCGCCAGGTCATTGACGGTGCCGCAGACCGCCAACGTGCCGATGTCGCCACCGGCAAAAAACAGCGGTGAGACGACATAACTGTCGGTGGTGAAGGCCAGCCGGTCGCCCTGGCCGGCCAGGCCGCCGGGGCCGCTGATCGGCAACCGGGCCTGGTCTTCCAGCGTGGCCAGCAGCGGGTTGTCAAATGCCGGAACGATCAAGCGCTCGATCAGCTCGCGCATCGCCCGGCCACCGCCGCCGTGCGCCATCGTGATCGTCTTGTCGCGCAGCGGGGTCATTGCGATCAGGCCAGCGCTGCGGCGCTGCGCGGCGCAAAGCTGATGCGTGAGTACTGGTGGTAGGCCGCACACGCGCCCTCGCTCGACACCATCAGCGCGCCCAGCGGGGTTTCGGGCGTGCACTGCGTGCCAAACACCTTGCATTGCTGCGGCTTGATCACGCCCTTCAGCACCTCACCGCATTGGCAGGATTTGGGGTCGGCGATCTTCAGGTTCGGCACCGAGAAGCGGCACTCGGCGTCGAAGCCGGCATAGGCCGGGCGCATGCGCACGCCGGAATGGTCGATCGATCCCAGGCCGCGCCACTCAAAAAACTCACGCAACTCAAACACCCGGCTGATGGCGGCCAGCGCCGCTGCATTGCCCTGCGCCGGCACGATGCGCTTGTACTGGTTCTCGATCTCGCAGCGGCCGTCTTTCAATTGCTTGAGCACCATCCACAGCGACTGCAGGATGTCCAGCGGCTCAAAGCCGGCCACCACCAGCGGCCGGTGATAGCGCTGGGCGATGAACTCATACGGCCGGGTGCCGATCACCATGCTGACATGGCCCGGCCCGAGAAAACCGTCGATCATCAGGTCAGGGGAATCGAGGATGGCCTTGACGGTGGGGATGATGGTGATGTGGTTGCAGAACAGCGAAAAATTGCGCACGCCCAGCGTCTCGGCCTGCAGCACCGTCATCGCCGTGCTGGGCATGGTGGTCTCAAAGCCAAGGCCGAAAAACACCACCTGTTTGTCAGGGTGTTTTTGCGCCAGCTTGAGCGCGTCCAGCGGCGAGTAGACGGTGCGCACATCGGCGCCTTCGGCCTTGGCCTGCAGCAGGCTTTTTTTCGAGCCCGGCACCCGCATCGCGTCACCAAAGGTGGTCATGATGACTTGCGGCTGCTCGGCAATCGCCACGCAATCGTCCACCCGGCCCATCGGCAGCACGCACACCGGGCAGCCCGGGCCGTGGACAAATTCGATGCTCGGCGGCAGCAGGTCTTTCAGGCCGTAGCGGAAGATGGTGTGGGTGTGGCCGCCGCAGACCTCCATCACCTGCAGCGGGCGCGGCTGGCCGACCACCAGCGCGTCGGCCAACTGGCGGATCTCTGCCACCAGCGCTTGGGCCAGGGCCGGATCCCGAAATTCGTCAGCGTATTTCATGGCAGCGCACCGCGCTGCGGCGGGCCAGGGCGGCGGTCGTCGGCCAGCAGCGTGTGCGTCAAGTCCCACAGGATGTGGTATAGCGCGACATGGGTTTCTTGCACCCGGTGGATGCTGTCGGTGGGCACGACCAGGCACTGGTCAACATCCGGGCTGCTGCGCATGCGCCCGCCGTCGCCGCCGGCCAGGCCCAGCGTGGCCGCACCCTGGCGTTTGGCGGCGGCAAAACCGGCCAGCAGGTTCTCGGAGTTGCCGCTGGTGGAGATGCCGACCAGCACGTCTTGCCCACCCAGATAAGCCAGCACCTGGCGGGTGTAAACATGGGCAAAGCCGACATCGTTGGCCACGGCGGTGATCAGCGCCATGTCCTGGCTCAGGTTGATCGCCGGCAGCGCCGGCCGGCCGGCCGTGACCGGGTGGCCAAACTCCACCGCCAGGTGCGCGGCGTCGCAACTGGATCCGCCGTTGCCCATCGTGTAGAGCCGGCCTCCGGCGCGAAAACAACGCGCCAGCAAATGCGCCGCATCGACGATGGCCGTGCCGTTCTCGGCAAAAAAACGCTGCTTCACGCTGACGCTGTCGGCCGCTTTCTGGCGCACCGATTCCAGCAGCGCGGCTTGCATCGACGCTTGCTGCAAGGCGGCATCGGGCCGGGCTGCGTCTGGCGCGGCCAGGTGCGGGTAGAACCCGGCCAGAGCGGCCAAAGCGGCGGCCGTGGCCGAAGCGGCCGAAGTGGCCGAGGTGGCCGAGGTGGCCGAAGCGGCCGAAGTGCTGTCGGTGGTCATGGCAAAGCCAACGCCGCATCGCCCTGGCGCATCGCCTGCAACTCGGCCTGCGCCTCACCCAACTGCTGCAACACCTCCAGTGTCAGGCGGGCCTCGTTTTCGTCGATGCGGCTCATCGCAAAGCCGACATGCACCAGCACCCAGTCGCCCACACAGGCGGCCACCGGATGCTGGTCATCGACGATGCAGGCGATGTTGATCTCGCGCCGCACGCCCAGCACCTCCACCATCGCCAGCTTGTGCGCCGGGTGCGTGATCTCAACAATGCGGCCGGGGATGCCTAGGCACATGCGGAATTCTCCTGGTGGTGGGGCTGCGGGCCCGGCAAGGCGCACGCGGCTGCCACCGCCGCCTGGCCCAGCGCCAGGCCGCCGTCGTTGCAGGGCACGCGGTGATGGGTGAGTACGCGGTAGCCGAGTGCGCGCAGTTGCTGGCTGACCAGCGCCAGCAGCACCCGGTTCTGGAACACCCCGCCCGACAGCGCCGCCGTGCGCAACGGCCGGTCAGCGTCATGCGCCTGCGCCACTTTGTCGACCATCTTGACGATGACGTTGGCCAGGCCCTGGTGGAAGCGCAGCGCCATCGTCGGCAGCGGCGTGCCCAGCACCAGATCGCCCAACAGCGCATGCCACATCGCCAGTGGCTCGATGTACGGCAGGCCGGTTGACTTGAGGCGCGGGATGGCAAACGGATAGGCCAGCGCAGCGTCGGCCGCTTGCAGTGCGTCGGCCGTGATCAGCGCCTCCATCTCCACCGCGCCCTGGCCCTCGTAGGCCGCCTGCTCGCGGCAGATGCCGATGGCCGCAGCCACCGCATCGAACAAGCGGCCGCACGAGCTGGCCAACGGCGAGTTGAGCTGTTTTTGCAGCATCGCGTCGAGCAGCGGGCGCGGCTTGGCGTCGAGAAATTTGAACAGCGCCAGCGCGCTGAAGTTCATCGCGAAGGCCGGCCACTTCAGCTCGACCATCAAATGGGCGTAGGTGTTGCGCCAGGGCTCGTGCACGGCCGCGTCACCGCCCAGCAAGGCCACCGGCTTGAAGCTGCCGAGCCGCCGGAATTGGCGGTAATCGGCCACCGCAAACTCGCCGCCCCACCACTCGCCCCCGTCGCCGTAGCCCAGGCCGTCCAGCGCCACGCCCACCACCGGGCCGGCGTCCAGCGGCCAGCCGTTGTCGACCAGGCAGGCGGCGATGTGGGCATGGTGGTGCAACACCGCAACAGCGGTTTGGCCCTGCAACGCGGCGTCTTGGTGGGCCAGCCGGCTGGCCTGGTAGTCGGGATGGGCGTCGCAGGCGCGCAGCGCGGGCGTGAAGGCGAAAAATGATTGCAGGTCTTGCAGCGCACGCTGGTAGTCAAGCCGTGTGCTGGGCTCCGACAAATCGCCCAGGTGCGGCGACAGCGTGGCCTGGCCGGCGCGCAGCAGGCAGAAGGTGTTTTTCAGCTCGCCACCGTAGGCCAGCACCGCCGGCGCGGCGTCAAACCCGGGCGGCAGGCTGATCGGCTCTGGCGCATGGCCGCGGGCGCGGCGCAAGACCTGGGCGCCGCCGTCCACCACCCGCACCACCGAGTCATCGACCCGGCGCGTTATCGGCCGGTCATGGTCGAGCACAAAATCGATGCCGCTGCCAATGTCGAGACCGGCCCCGCTGCCAAAGCGCTGCGCCAGCGCATCGAAGGTGATGGCCTGCGGCTCGTCGCTCAAGTTACCGCTGGTCAGCACGATGGGCCGCTGCATGCGGCGCAGCGCCAGGTGCAGCAGGCCGGTGCTGGGCAGCATAAAGCCCAGCGTGGCAAGGCCCGGCGCCACCGTGTCGGCAATGCCCGGCAGCGGCGCCGGGCAGCGCCGCGCCAGCAGCACGATGGGGGCGGCGGGGGATTGCAGCAGATCGGCTTCGGCAGCGCTGACATCGCACCAGCGGCGCACCGCATCGACGTTGGCCGCCATCAGCGCAAAAGGCTTGCCCTCGCGCGCCTTGAGCGCACGCAGCCGCGCCACCGCCGCCGGCTGGGTGGCATCGCAGGCCAGTTGGTAGCCGCCCAGGCCCTTGATGGCGACGATCTGGCCGCGTGCCAGCAAGGTGCCGGCGGCGTCGCAATCGTCAAGAAAGGTGTAGCTGTCGAGGGTGAAGGCGCGGCCGTCCAACCGCTTCAGCGTGACCCGCGGCCCGCAGGCATGGCAGGCAATCGGCTGGGCGTGGAAGCGGCGGTCGGCCGGTGCGGCATATTCGGCCTGGCAGGCGGCGCACATCGGATAGTCGGCCATCGTCGTGCGTGCCCGGTCGTAGGGCACGCCGGTGACAAACGACAGGCGCGGGCCGCAGTGGGTGCAGTGGGTTAGCGGGTAGCGGAAACGGCGGTTGAACGGATCAAAAATATCGGCCACGCAGGCCGCGCAAATGGCGGCGTCGGCAGTCACCGCGGTCATGGCGGTGGCTGATGGCCGCACCGTGCCTGCGGGGCTGGCGCTGATGAAAAAGCCCGCTGGCATGCTGTCAAACACCGGTTCTGACAGCCGGTCAGACACCCCGTCTGACGCCCCGTCTGACGCCCCGTCTGGCGCCCGGTCTGACGCCAGGCCGGACAGCCGGTCAGGCGGGGCCATCGGCCAGCGCTCGATGGCGTTGATGCGCGACAGCGGTGGCGCCTCGGCGCGCAGCCGGCGCGCCAGTGCGTCAAGCTGGCCGGCGCTGGCCACGGCGACGATCAGCACGCCCTGGCTGTCATTGCACACCGACCCGCTGATGCCCAGCTCATTGGCGATACGCCACACCGTCGGCCGCATGCCCACGCCTTGCACGCTGCCGCGCAAACGCCACTGCTCGGCCCGCAGCGCCTCCACCGGGGCGGCGATGGTGGCTGCCAGGCGCGCCGTCATGCGCCGTCTCCGGTGCCGGCCAGCGGCCACAGCAGCACGCGGTTGTTGCCTGAATCAGCCACCAGCAGCGTGTGCTGGCCTTGCAGCGCCACGCAATACGGCCAGCAGACGCTGTCGCGCGCGGCCG
>JANLOP010000166.1:0-4177 GCA_031366635.1 Betaproteobacteria bacterium
GCGCCTCGGTGCCGCTGGCCACCGCCACGCAGTGCGGCGCGCCGGTGTAGGCCGCCAGCGCCGTTTCCAGCTCCTGCACCTCGGGCCCCATGATGTACTGGCCGTGGTCCAGCACGCGCTGGATGCGGCCGTCGATCTCGGCCTTGAGCACGGCGTACTGGGTTTTGAGGTCGGTGAATTGCATGGTCGGGTTCAGCGCAGCGGCTTCAGCACAGTGGCATGAGCCCATCGCCGCTCAACAGGTAGCGCTCACCCGTGGCCGGGCAGCGGGCTTCGCGTTCGGTGCCGTCGGGCAGGGCCACTGGCAGGCTCAGCCGCTCGCCATGACGGCTCATCCAGCCGATCTGACGCGCTGGCACGCCCACCACCAGCGCATAGTGCGGCACGTCGCGGCTGACCACCGCGCCGGCGCCGACAAATGCGTATTCACCCACCTCCACGCCGCAAACGATGGTGCAGTTGGCGCCCAGGGTGGCGCCTTGGGCCACCCGCGTGCGCCGGTATTCACCCTTGCGCGGCACGGCAGAGCGCGGGTTGTGCACATTGGTGAACACCATGCTGGGGCCGCAAAACACATCGTCCTCCAGCGTCACCGCGTCGTACACCGACACATTGTTTTGAATCTTGACGTTGTTGCCGATCAGCACGTCGTTGCCCACGTACACGCCCTGGCCGAACGAGCAACCGGCGCCGATGCGCGCCCCGGCGCTGATGTGCACAAAGTGCCACACCCGGCAGCCGTCACCCAGTTGGGCGCCGTCATCGACGATGGCTGACGGATGGATGGTGCTGACCATGCCGGCTCAGTATTCAAGAGGGAGGTTGACGCGCTTGCCATCGCGGGCCGAGCGGTACATCGCGATCAGCAACTCCAGCGATTTCAGCCCCTCGCGGCCGTCGGTGTCGGGCTCACATTCACCGCGCAGGGTGCGGATCACGTTGTCGTAGTACAGCGCATGGCCGTGGCCGTAGACCGAGGTCGTCTGGTAGCTGGCGCCATCGAGCCCGGCGTCCATCGCATGCGGTGCCGCAAACTGCCAGTGCTCAATGGTGTTGACCGCCACGCCGCCGATGCGCACGCTGCCGTTTTCGCCCAGCACGGTGATCGAGCCTTCCAGGTTCTTCGGGTGCGTCAGCATCGTCACATTCACCGAGCCCATTGCGCCGCTGCGCCATTTGAGGGCGCACACCCCCGTGTCTTCCACCTCGATGTCGCGGGCCAGCGTGCCGGTGTAGGCCATCACGCTTTCCACCGGGCCGATCAACCAGTCCAGCAGGTCGATGTAATGGCTGGCCTGGTTCATGAAGGCGCCGCCGTCAAACTCCCAGGTGCCGCGCCAGGCGGCCGAGTCGTAATAACTTTGCGGCCGGGACCAGAACACATTGACGGTGACCATGTAGATGCGGCCAAAACGCCCGGCCTGCACCGCCTGGCGCAGCAACTGCAAAGTGCGGTTGCTGCGGTTTTGCTTGACGACAAACAGCCGCACCCGGGCGTCGTCGCAGGCTTTGACCATCGCCAGGCCGTCGGCCCAGCGGGTGGCCATCGGTTTCTCGGTCATCACATGCAGGCCGGCGGCGGCGGCGTCGGCCACTTGGCGGGCATGCAGGCCACTGGGCGTGGCCAGCACCACGCAATCGATGGTCAGGGCGCTGGCCTGGGCCAGCAGTTGGTCGTATTGATTGAAACCGGGCGCGCCGGTGCCGGCGGTGGCCTCTGCCAGCGCGCTGGGGCTGGGGTCGCAGACGGCCACGATCTCGGCCCGCTCGGCATGGCGGGCCACTGACTCGATGTGGTTGCCAGCGATGCGGCCACAGCCGGCCAACGCAAAGCGGATCTTGCGGTCAGTGATGGCGGGGGGATGCAGGTGCATGGGGGCGGCAACACCGGGGAATCGCGGCATTGGCGGGGGGCCAAAGTGGCCGGATTATCGCGCAGGGGTGTGCGCCGCCCGGCCGCCCGGCGGGCCCGGGAGCACTGCCTACAATTTGCGCCTTCGCCTGCAAGCCGCCCCCGCCGAACCGCTGCCCATGACTGCCACCGCCCAGCCCGAACCCGACGACAACAAGCTCACCACCGAGCGGCGCGACAAGCTGGCCGGTCTGCGGTCCCAGGCCAAAGCGGCCGGGCGGGCGCTGTTCCCGAACGACTTCAAACCGCTCCACCAGGCGTCGCCGCTGCAACAGCAGTACGGCGCACTCGACAACGAGGCGCTGGAGTCGCTGGCGGTGGCCGTGGTGCTGGCCGGGCGCATGGTGCTCAAGCGGGTGATGGGCAAGGCCAGTTTTGCCACCTTGCAGGACGGCTCATTCGGCCCGGCGGGCAGTGAAAACCACGGCCGCATCCAGCTCTTCATCAGCCGCGATGCACTCGGTGAGGCGGCTTACGACGCCTTCAAGCACAGTGACCTGGGCGACATCCTGGGCGCCGAAGGGCAGTTGTTCAAAACCCGCACCGGTGAGCTGTCGGTCAAGGTGAGCGCCCTGCGCCTGCTGACCAAAAGCCTGCGGCCGCTGCCCGACAAATTTCATGGCATGGCCGACCAGGAGCAAAAGTACCGCCAGCGCTATGTCGATCTGATCGCCGACGAGCAGGCCCGGCTGCGCTTTGTGGCGCGCAGCCACACGGTGAGCGCGATCCGCGCCTTCATGGTGGCGCATCAATTTCTGGAGGTCGAGACGCCGATGCTGCACCCGATCCCCGGCGGCGCCAATGCCAAGCCGTTTGTCACCCACCACAACGCGCTCGACCAGCAGATGTTTTTGCGCATCGCGCCCGAGCTGTATTTGAAGCGGCTGATCGTCGGCGGTTTTGAGCGGGTGTTTGAGATCAACCGCAGCTTTCGCAATGAGGGCATCTCGGTGCGGCACAACCCCGAGTTCACGATGATGGAGTTTTACGCCGCCTACTGGACCCACCATGATCTGATGGACTTCACCGAGCAGTTGCTGCGCCACGCGGCGGTGGCCGCCACCGGCTCAGCGAAACTGAACTACGCCGGCAAGCCGGTGGCGCTGCACGAGCCGTTTGCCCGCCTCTCGGTGCGCCAGTCGCTGCTGCGCTTTGCCGGCTTGAGCGAGGCCCAATCCACCGATGCCACGCTGCTGCATGCCCGGCTGCGCGCCGAGGGCCAGGAGCCGCCGGCCCACTGGGGCTTGAGCGCGTTGCAATTCGGCCTGTTCGAGGCCGTGGTCGAAGCGCAGCTCTGGCAGCCCACCTTCATCATCGATTACCCGGTGGAAGTGAGCCCGCTGGCCCGGGCGTCCGACGCCGACCCATCGATCACCGAGCGGTTTGAGCTGTTCATCACCGGGCGTGAGTTTGGCAATGGGTTCTCCGAGCTGAATGACGCTGAAGACCAGGCGGCGCGCTTCCGGGCGCAGGTGGCCAACAAGGAGGCCGGTGATGAAGAGGCGATGTACTACGACGCCGATTTCATCCGGGCGCTGGAGTACGGCATGCCGCCCACCGGCGGTTGCGGCGTGGGCCTGGACCGGCTGGTGATGCTGCTCACCGACAGCCCCAGCATCCGCGATGTGATCCTGTTTCCGGCGCTGCGGCGCGAGGGCTGAAGCGCCCTGCCCCCTGGCAGGACGAAGGAGCGAGACGATGATCGAAACACTGCCGCTGATCCACCAAGCCTGCTGGCACGAATTGGCCGCCGGCACCACCCAGCGCGGCCACGGCTTCCGGCTGATGGGCTTGGCCACTGTCAACGGTGATGGCGCCGATCTGCGCACCGTGGTGCTGCGCGAGGTGCAGCCCGACACGCACACGCTGATGTTCTTCACCGACGCCCGCTCACCCAAAGTGGCCCAGATCCAGGCCCATCCGGCCGCCACGCTGATGCTCTGGTGCGCCCGGCTGGGCTGGCAGTTGCGGCTGCGGGTGCGGCTGGCGGTCGAGACCAACGGGCTGGCGGTGTCGTCACGCTGGGCGCGGCTGAGTTTGACGCCCGCCGCATTGGACTACATGGCCCCCCTGCCACCGGGGTCAGCGCTGGACCGGGTGCTGCCTGTGCGTGCCAGCCGCGCGCAGTTTGCCGTGGTCAGCGCGCAGGTGCAGGCCATCGACTGGCTGGAGCTGCACAGCGCTGGCCGCCGCCGGGCCCAATTTGATGCCAGCGGCACCGGCCAATGGGTAACGCCGTGACGAATGCCGTGACAAGCGCCGTGA
>JANLOP010000191.1:0-2240 GCA_031366635.1 Betaproteobacteria bacterium
TCGTGCCATTCGTGCCATTCGTGCCGTTCGCCCCCGGCACGCCCGGCGGCCCGGCCGGCCGGTCCCTGGTCGGCCAAGGTCAGGTCGAGCCGCGCCACATGGCCGGTGGCGGTGTTCTCCTTGCTGTCAAAAAACACCACCGTGCCGGGCGCGGCAAGCGCCGGTGCCAGCGCCCAGCCGTGGTTGGTGGCGGGGTTGCTGACCCAGGATTTCACCTGCGCCGTCACGTCCACCGCCAGGTACTGGCCAGCCGCCGGCAGCGCCAGCACCGGGCCGCTGCCCGGCCCGCCGGTGGGCGGCGCGGTGGCGGCGGTGACACCGGCCTCGGCCCAGGCGGCATTGACGGTTTGCAGCTCCACCGCGCCGGCCGCGCCCACCCGGTTGACATACAGCACCAGCGTGGCTTTGACCAGCTTGGCCGCCGTGGTGCCGGCCGGCAAGGTGGCCAGGTCGAAGCGCAGCAGCCCGGTAGACCCGCCGCCCACATTGAGCGTGGGCAGGCCGCCAAAATTGTTCGCCGGCAAGGTGGTGTCGACGTGGCTGTCGGCGGCCAGCGGCGCGTCCAGCGCCAGCGCGGCGGTGCCGCCCAGCGCGCCGGCCAGGCCAGCCAGGCCGGCCAGAGAGTTGGCCAGAGAGTTGGCCAGCAGCGGCCAGTTGCGGCGCGGGCTTTGATGCGGGTGCGGGGTCATGGGGGGTTCTTCGGCGGTGAGGTTGCGGACGGCGGTGCTGCGGCAGACATGAAAGCGGGCCGGGCAGTGGGCAGGGCGGGGCGGGTCGGTCGGTGTTGCGTGCAGCGCGGCGTCGCGGTAGGGCGGTGTGGCGATGCGCCAGCCTGGCGGTCCGGTGCGCCGCGTCAGCGGGGCCTGGCGCCGGTGGCGGCCGTCATGCCGCTGCGCCTGCGCCATGCCGCCCGCCCGGCCAGCCCCGCCAGGCCGGCGGCCAGCAGCAGCGCGGCCGCCGGCTCGGGCACGGCCGGTGAGTGGGGCGCGCTGATGTCGAGCGCAATCCGGCACAGGCCGGCCAGCAGATTGGGCAACAGCGCGCGGTGCCAGGCCGCGCCCGGTGCGGTGGTGCCAGGCCAGCAGCGCAGCCATCTCGATCAGCACCCACACTGTCACCGCGTCCAGCAGGCCGGCCCAGCCAAAGCTCACTGAGGCAGCCCAGGCGCTGCGCGCCATCCCGCCAAGCCGGTGCATTCGCCGCTCGGCCAGCCGGGCGGGCCCCTACCCGCGCCAGCCCCAGCAGGTGGGCCGTGTCATTGAAGAAGATGCACACCCGCGCCAGCGGCCGGCCGGCCGAGATGCGGGCCCGGCTGGGCGCGCAGCAGGGCGCCGGCCTGGTGGATTTGTCGGCCACGCCGTTCAACGGCGCAGGACGGCGCCAGCGTGATGCTGTTGCTGCCGCGTGCCCGCGCCGCAGAGGCGCGTGGCGGCGACAACGCAAGCCAGTTGGCTGAGTTTGTCGAGCAGACGCCCGATGCGGTGGTGATCACCGATTCGGTCGGCCGGGTGCTGATGGCCAACCCGGCCTTCCAGTCGATGTGCGTCGGCGGCCCGGCCGAGCACCCGCTCAAAGGCCGGTTGCTGACGGATTTGCTGGGCGACCCGGGCCACCGCTTGAGCGGCCTGGTGGCCGAGCCCCGGCCGCTGCTGGCGTGCACCCAGGTGGCCGGCGGTGCTGCTCGCGCCGGGTGCGGCTGGCTGCACCGGGTGCCGGACCAGGGCGTGCTGGCCGTCAAGCTGTGCACCCGGCGGCCCGACCATTTGATGGGGTTGCGCAAAGAGCGGTTGCTCACCGTCACCTGGGCCGGTGACCCGGCCAAGCCGATGGTCAACAACGACCCGCTGCAAAGTCGCCTGGCGCTCGTTTGCCGCCTGGTCCGAGATCGTGCGCGGCACCGCGTTGCCCTGGCGCGCTGCCGAGCTGGCGCGAGTGTGGTGTTGCACGCTAAACGCGACATAAAACCGTGTCTTTGCGCCCGTGGCGTCGTTGCAAATCCTCGCGATGCCTACGGGCATCGCTGTGGTTTGCGCCTAGCCACAGGCGCAAATCCATCGGTTTTCTTAAGTCGCGCTCAGCGTGCAACACCACACTAGGAGGAATGGCACTTACTTTGGAGTTTTGCGCCTCGGCAGCGCGCGTAAGTGGTTGAAGGCAATGGGAGTTGGCTGACCAGAGGTCGATAGCATGGTTGGTTACGAAGCACCCAAGCCATCAACCAAAGGCCAGCCAGCATGGAT
>JANLOP010000089.1:0-20845 GCA_031366635.1 Betaproteobacteria bacterium
CCTCAGCGCCCGTAGACCTTGCCAAAAAGCTGCCAGGTCTTGCCGTCGAACTTCATCATCTGCTCACGCTCGATGGGATAGAAATCATCCGGCCCGGTCTTGATGTTGACGCCCGGCAGCAGCATCGGCAGCGTCAGATCCAGGCTGGCGGCCTGCTTCATGACGTTTTCGCGCGTCAGGTTGTCACCGGCCTGTTTGAGCACCTGCACCATCAACTGGCCGACGGTGTAGCCGTAGACGTTGAAGTTGTCGTTCAGGTCGCCCTTGGGGTGGTACTTATGCATGTAGGCCAGCCAGTCGTCCCACTCTTTGCCTTTCTGGAATTGCGGGTCGGTCGGGTCTTTGATGTAGCCGGCGGTGTAGATGCCGATCGACGCCTCAATGCCGGCCGGCACCAGCACCGAGCCCACCGAGCTGGACACGCTGTTCAGGTACTGCACAGGCTTCCAGCCCAGCTCAGCGGCCTTCTTGATCGCCTGGGCGGCAAACTTGGGCGTGGTGATGTTGAAGAAGGTGTCGGCACCCGAGGCTTTGAGCGACACCATCTGGCTGTCCACCGTCGGGTCGGTGACCTCGTAGCTGATCTTCGAGACGATCATGGTCTTGCCCTTCTCGCCCAGACCGTCCTCGAAGCCCTTCAAGTAATCCTTGCCGTAGTCGTCGTTCTGGTACAGCACGGCAATCTTGGCATTGGGCTTGGTGTCCAGGATGTGTGCGGCGTAGATCTTGGCTTCGGACTGGTAGCTGGGTTGGAAGCCCATGGTCCACGGGAAGTGTTTTGGGTCGCCCCATTTGGTGGAGCCGGTGGCCACAAACAACTGCGGCACCTTCTTGGTGTTCATGTACTTGTGGATCGCCGAGTTGGACGGCGTGCCCAGGCTCTGGAACAACAGCAGCACTTCTTCTTCCTCGACCAGCTTGCGCGCCTGCTCCACGGTTTTGGCCGGGTTGTAGCCGTCATCCAGGCTGATGAACTTGATCATCCTGCCGTTGACGCCACCTTCGGCGTTGACCTTGTCGAAGTAGGCGCCGATCGACTTGCCGATGGCGCTGTAAGCCGACGCCGGGCCCGAGTACGGGTTGAGGTGGCCGATCTTGATCTCTTTGTCGGTGGCGCCGGGGTCGTATTTTTTCTGCGCCAGGGCGGCGCTGCTCAGCGTCAGCGAGGCCAGTGACAGCAGGCCCGCCAGCGCGACGGTGAAGGTCTTGAGGGTCATACCGGGTCTCCTTGCAAAAAGGTAGTCATCCAACGCCCGGGCAGCGCCGGGGTTGTCCGTGTCAACCCGCAGTCTGGCGGCGCAGCCGCAGCCAAACCCGGCGCAGGCCGCCCATCACGCCGCTGGGCATCAGGTACATCATGCCGATCAACAGCACGCCGTAAATCGCCGCAGGCGCGGACTTGGACAGCTCGTCGGCCAGGTTGGGCACAAACTGGATGAAGATGCCGCCAAAGATCGCGCCGGGGATCGACGCCAGCCCGCCCACCACCACCCCCACCAGCAGGAACAGCGACAGCGTGACGGTGAAGCTGTCGGGTGAGACAAAGGCCACCACGATGGCGCCCAGCGCGCCCGCCAGCCCGGTGAAGCCGGCCGAGACACCGAAAGTCAAGGACTTGAACAGCGCCAGGTTGATGCCCATCGCGGTGGCGGCAATCGGATGGTCGCGCACGGCCACCAGCGCCCGGCCCACCCGGCCACGCAGCAGGTTCCAGGCCAGCAGAAACATCAAAGCGGCCACCGCCAGCGTGAAGAAATACAGCCAGCGGTCGGCGCTCAAGGGCTGGCCGAACAGGCTGAACGACAACGGCGGCTCGGGCTTGTTCAACACGATGCCCTGCACACCGCCGGTCAGGCCCTCGATCTTGCGGTATTTGAGCAATTGCGGCACCGCCAGCGCCAGCGCAAAAGTGGCCAGCCCGAGGTAGTGCCCGGCCAGGCGCAAAGCCGGAAAGCCGACCAGAAAACCGAAGGCAAAACACACCGCAAAGGCCACCGGCAGGGTGGCCCAGTACGGCACGCCCAGTTTGTCCATCAGCACCGCAGCGGTGTAGGCGCCGAAGGCATAAAAAGCGCCGTGGCCGAGCGAGATCTGGCCGTTGAAACCGGTGAGGATATTCAGCCCCAGGATGGCCACGGCATACACCAGCACCAGGTTGAACTGAAATACCCGGTAGTTTTTGACCAGGAACGGCAGCACCAGCAGCGCCACCAGCAGCAGCGCGCCCCAGAACCAAGCCCATTTGCGATCAATGTTCATAATCTGGGCCCGCTTCTCGTTGGCAGATCAGAGAATTTGTCAAGCGGCCGCCATGGAGCCGCCTTTGCCGGGCCATCGGCAGGGCCCCCGTGAGGGGGAGGCGGCCGATGGCCGCATCGGGGGTGGGCCCGTTCATACGCGGGTCACCACTTTCTTGCCAAACAGGCCGTCGGGCCAGAGCGTCAAAGTGCCCACGATCAGCACCAGGGCCACGCTGAGTTTCAACTCGGTGCCGATGACGTAGGCGCCGAGCAGGTTTTCAAGCACGCCCACCACCAGGCCGCCAAACACGGCCCCCAGCGGGTTGTCGATGCCGCCCAACAAGGCCGCCGCAAAGCCGTACAGCAGGATGCCGATCATCATGTTGGGGTCGAGAAAGACGATCGGCGCGATCATCATGCCGGCCACGGCACCGATGGCTGCGGCCAGGCCCCAGCCCAGGCCCAGCATCCACGACACCCGGATGCCGACCAGCCGGGCCGAATCCGGGTTTTGTGCCGCAGCACGCATCGCCAGCCCGATGGGGGTGAAGCGGAAGAAGGCAAACAGCGCCAGCAGCAGCACCAGCAACACGCCCGCCGATCCCAACTGGTGGGCCGAGAAATACTGGGTGGCCAGCACCGAGTCTTTCGGAAACGGGCTAGCGAAGGCTTTGATCGTGTGGTCAAAAATCCAGCCCGACAGCGCATTGAAGATCAGCAGCAGGCCGATGAAGACGATCACATTGGTGAGCACCGGGGCCTTTTCAATCGGCCGCAAGATGATGCGCTGCACCAGCAGCCCACCGGCAAATGACAACACGATGGTGAAGAAAAACGCGCCCCAATACGGCCAGCCGGCCTGCATCAGCGCCCAGGCGACAAAGGTGGAGAAAGTGGCCATCTCGCCCTGGGCGAAATTGATGTGGTGGGTGGCCTGGTAAATCATCACCAGCGCCAGCGCCACCGAGCCGTAAATGATGCCGTTGGCCAGGCCGGAAAATATTTGGTGCAGCAGGGCTTCCATGCGCGGTGCGCCTTTTTCAGTAGCCGAGGTAGGCGCGCCGCACCGACTCGTTGTTCTTGATCGTCTGGCTCGGGCCCGACAGCACCACGTTGCCGGTTTCCAGCAGGTAGGCGTGGTCGGCCAGGTCAAGCGCCAGGCTGGCGTTCTGCTCAACCAGCAACATGCTGACGCCGTCCTCCTGGTTGATGTGGCGCATGATCCTGAAGATCTCGGCCACGATCAGCGGCGCCAGCCCGAACGACGGCTCATCGAGCAGCAGCAGCTTGGGCCGCAACATCAGCGCCCGGCTGATGGCCAGCATCTGCTGCTCACCGCCCGACAGGGTGCCGGCCTGCTGGTGGCGGCGATCTGCCAGCCGCGGGAAGCGGGCATAGGCTTTCTCGATGTCGTGCGCCACCTCGGCCTTGTCGCGGCGCACGTAGGCACCCAGCCGCAGGTTGTCATCGACCGACAGCGCGGTGAAGGTGCCGCGGCCATCGGGCACATGGGCCACGCCCAGCCGCACCACGCTCTCGGTGGCCATGCCCACCACCTGCTGGCCGTCGATCTGCAGGCTGCCACTGGTGCGCACCATCTGGCAGATGGCGCGCAGGGTGGTGGTCTTGCCGGCACCGTTGGCGCCCAGGATGGCGGTGATGTGGCCGGCTTCGAGTGAAAAATCGATGCCGAACAGCACCTGGGTGGCGCCGTAGGACGCGCACAGCTTGTTCGCCTCCAGCAGCTTAGGCATGGGCCACCTCGGCGTCCTTGTCGGCCGTGGCGGTGCCGAGATAGGCCTCGATCACATCGTGGTTGTTCTGGATCAACGCCGGTGTGCCCTCGGCGATCTTCTTGCCGAAGTTCATCGCCACGATGTGGTCCGACACCGACATCACCAGGCTCATGTGGTGCTCGACCAGCAGCACGGTGATGCCCAGCCGGTTGCGGATATCGACGATCAGCCGGCCCAGATCGGCCAGCTCTTCATGGTTCAGCCCGGCGGCGGGCTCGTCGAGCAACAGCAGCTTGGGGTCAGCGGCCAGCGCGCGGCCCAGCTCCACCCGTTTTTGGGTGCCAAACGGCAGATCACCAGCGGGCCGGTCGGCAAACGGCGTGAGACCGAGGTAGTCCATGATCTCGCCGGCGCGATCACGCAGGCGTTTCTCCTCGGCGCTGACGCTGGGCAGCCGCAAGGCACTGGCCAGAAAGCCGGCTGACGAGCGCGAATGCGCGCCCACCATCACGTTGTCGCGCACCGGCAGGGTGCGGAACATCGCCAGGTTCTGGAAGGTGCGGCCCATGCCCAGCGCGGCGATCTGGTGGGTGGCCAGCGGCGTGATCGACTGGCCCTCGAACAGGATGTCGCCGGCCTGGTAGCCGTAAAGCCGGCTCAGGCAGTTGAACAAGGTGGTTTTGCCAGCGCCGTTGGGGCCGATCAGGCCGCAGACCTGGCCCCGGGCCACATCGAAGCTCACACCGTCCAGCGCGACGATGCCGCCGAAGCGCACCGTGACACCGCGAACACTGAGCAGGGGAGAGGTGGCGTCGTCCATCGTGGGGTTGTCCTGCTCCTGGGCCCTGCGGCAACGGGCACCGGGCTGAGCCCGGCGTCGTCCCGGTTTATAGGTGGCAGGTGTGGCAGCAGCAACGGGGGCTTGCCCTGACACCCCCGGGACATTGCGGGGCCTGAAACCGGGGGGTTGCGTATGCGACGATGCGGCCGGCATCCGGGCCTTGCCGGGCCTGAACAGCGCCGGCTCGTTGACGGCGCCCGTCTTGACAGAACCTATCCCTCATCGAGGCAGATCACGATGCCGAGCACCGACCCCCCGCTGCTGCTGCAAAGCCAGGACGCTCGCGGCGTGATCACGCTGACCTTGAACCGGCCACAGGCCTTCAATGCCTTGTCCGAGGGCTTGCTGGATGCCTTGCAGCAGGCGCTGGATGCGGTGGCCGCCAACCCGCCCGCCCGGCTGCTGGTGATCAAGGCATCAGGCGCGGCGTTTTGTGCGGGCCATGATTTGAAGCAGATGCGGGCCGAGCCGTCATTGGCCTACTACGAGCGGCTGTTTGCGCAATGCGGCCGCATGATGATGAGCTTGCAGGCGCTGCCGCTGCCGGTAGTTGCCCAGGTGCAGGGCATGGCCACGGCGGCGGGCTGCCAACTGGTGGCGATGTGCGATCTGGCGGTGGCCAGCGCCGATGCCCGGTTTGCCGTCAGCGGCATCAACCTGGGGCTGTTTTGTGCCACGCCCAGCGTGGCGTTGTCGCGTAACCTGGGGCGCAAGGCGGCGTTTGAGTTGCTGGTGACCGGGGCCTTTATTTCGGCTGACGAGGCACGTATCAAAGGCTTGGTCAACCGGGTGGTGGCGCCAGCGGCGCTGGACGATGAGGTCGAGTCGCTGGTGGCCAGCATCCTGGCCAAGCCGCAGGTTGCGCTGGCGCTGGGCAAGGCGCTTTTTTACCGCCAACTGGAAGCAGGGATCGCGGCGGCGTATGCCGACGCGGCCAGCACGATGGCCTGCAACATGATGGACGCCAGCGCGCTGGAGGGCGTGCAGGCCTTCATCGACAAGCGCAAACCCGACTGGCTTTAAGACTTCGAGGAGATGGCGTGCCGCATCAGGCGGCCCTTCTCCCTGTCCCACTCCCTGTCTTTTTCCGTGTTGCGCTTGTCATGCTCGGCCTTGCCTTTGGCCAGCGCAATGTCGGCCTTCACCCGGCCGCCTTTGTAGTGCAGGTTCAGCGGCACCAGCGTGAAGCCGCGTTGCTCCACCTTGCCTATCAGGCGCCGTATCTCCTGCTTGTGCATCAGCAGCTTTTTGGTGCGGTCGGCCTCCGGGTTGACGTGGCTGGACGCCGAGTTCAAGGCGTTGATGCGGCAGCCGATCAAGAACAGCTCGCCGCCCTTGATCACCACATAGCCGTCGGTCAGTTGCACCTGGCCGGCGCGGATGGCCTTGATCTCCCAGCCGTCCAGCACCATGCCGGCCTCGTAGCGCTCTTCGATGTGGTAGTCGTAGCGTGCCCGCCGGTTCTCGGCCACCGGCGCCGAGGGTTTGAGGTCTTTCGGCGCGACTCGGGTCTCGCCTCCGGCGGCGTGCTTGACCGCGCCCTTCTGAGGCGCCTTGCGAAGGGCTTTGCGCGTGGTTTCGCGTGCGGCAGCCTGCGGGGCTGCGGGAATGGTTTTGGCAGGGGGCATGGTGGCCAGCGAAAGCGTGTCGGCCGGTGCATACAGCAGCCGACTCTAAAATCGAATCCATTGTATGAAGCATGTCAAAAAGTCAGTTTTGCTGTGGTACTCGGCGTTGGAGATGTACTCGCTGGTCACCGACATCGAGTCGTACCCTGTTTTTTTGCCCTGGTGCGAGAAATCCGAGCGGCTGGCGCAGGACGGCCGCAGCATCACCGCCCGCCTGCACCTGCATTACGCCGGCCTGCGCCATGCCTTCACCACCCGCAACACCCACACAGCCGGGCAATCGGTGCTGATGGCGCTGGTGGACGGCCCGTTCTCTGCACTGGACGGCACCTGGCTTTTCAGCCCCATCGGCGCGGCCGGCAGCGCGGCTTGCCGGGTTGAGTTCGACCTGCGTTACACATTTTCCAGCCGGGCGCTGGAGACCGCGCTCAGCCCGGTGTTTGACCGGGTGGCCAACACCTTTGTCGATTCGTTTGTGCGGCGCGCCGGGCAGGTGTATGGCCCGCGTTGACGCGCCTGGCCCGGGGTTGCCGGTGGCCCTGATCCCGGTGCAGGTGGTCTTTGCGGCGGGTGCGCACCGATTGCAGCTGGTGGCGCTGCAACTGCCTGCCGGCAGCACCGCCCGGCAGGCCTTGGAGGCCAGTGGCTTGGCTCGGCAGCTCGGCCCGGCGCTGCTGGACGGGCTGCGGTTTGGCCTGTGGGGCCGGCTGTGCGAGCCCGGCACGGTGTTGCAGGCCGATGACCGGCTGGAGCTGCTGCGCCCGCTGCTGATCGACCCGATGGAGGCGCGACGGCAGCGCCTGCGCCGGGACGGCCTGCGCAAGGCGCAGCGCCGCAGCGCGCGAACCAAGGGCTGAACCCGCCATCCGTGCCGGCTGCGTTGGCCGCTGCTGCCGGGCTGTCAACACCCGGCGTTAGCGGCAATCGCTGGCCATCACCCGGCGTGCGGCTTGCGCGTCGTTGGCACGGCCGGCTTCGTCGATCACTACCGGCTCACCGCGCTCGTTGTAGCGCAACAGGCGCTGGCCACTGTCGACCATCGCCAACTGCTGGCGTGCGCGCTGGCAGTTCTCGGCACGCTGCGCCGCCAGCCGGTCTTCATCGGCGCGGGCTCGTTGCCGGGCGTCCTCATCGGCCCGTTTGCGGCGCGCTTCCAGCTCGGGGTCTACCGGCGTCTTGACAAGCGGCGCTGCGCTGGCTGTTGTGCCGGGCAACGCGGCGGGCAACGCGGCAGCCTTCGGGCCCGAAGCCGGGCGCCCCAGCACGTCTTTGTCGGGGATGTCGCGGGGCGGCGGCAAATCGCTGACATGCACCTGGCCCCGGCTGTCTTTCCATTTGTACTGCGCCCAGGCCGGGCCGCTGACGGACAGCAGCGACAGCAGCAGAACAGCGCTCAACGTGGGGTTCAACAAGCGGCGCAAATCGGGCTCCCAACGCGGTGTAAGCAGCCAGTCTACCCAGCGGCCGGCCGCCAGTGGCACCGGCTTGGCCAGCCCGCTCCCTATAATCTCGTTTTGGGTTTGGAGCTTTTCTCATGCGGCTACTCGGCAAAGCACTGACCTTCGACGACGTGTTGCTGGTGCCGGCTTTCTCCCAGGTGTTGCCCCGCGACACCCGCCTGTCCACCCAACTGTCGCGCAACATCCGGCTCAATCTGCCGCTGGTTTCGGCCGCGATGGACACCGTCACCGAGGCCCGGCTGGCCATTGCGCTGGCGCAAGAGGGCGGCATCGGCATCGTGCACAAAAACCTGCGGCCGGCGCAGCAGGCGGCCGAGGTGGCGCGGGTCAAGCGCTACGAGTCGGGTGTGCTGCGTGATCCGATCACCGTGTCACCCGATCTGCCGGTGCATGCGGTGATCGCGCTGTCGCGCCAGCACGGCATCTCGGGCTTTCCGGTGATCGAAAACGGCGTGGTGGTGGGCATCATCACCGGCCGCGATCTGCGCTTCGAGACCCGGCTGGATGCCCCGGTGCGCGAGATCATGACGCCGCGCGACAAGCTCATCGTGGTCAGGGACGGCGCCACCATCACCGACGGCAAGGCGCTGATGCACCAGCACAAGCTGGAGCGCGTGCTGGTGGTCAATGAGGCGTTTGAGCTGCGCGGGCTGATGACCGTCAAAGACATCACCAAACAGACCAATTTCCCCAACGCCGCCCGCGATTCCCTCGGCAAGCTGCGGGTGGGCGCGGCGGTGGGCGTGGGCGATGAAACCGAGGAACGTGTAGAACTTCTCGTGAAGGCCGGTGTCGATGTGCTCGTGGTCGATACCGCCCACGGCCATTCGGCTGGCGTGATCGAGCGGGTGCGCTGGGTCAAGCGGCACTACCCGCAGGTGGATGTGGTCGGCGGCAACATCGCCACCGGCGAGGGCGCGCTGGCGCTGGTTGAGGCCGGCGCCGATGCCGTCAAGGTGGGCATCGGCCCGGGCTCGATCTGCACCACCCGCATCGTCACCGGCGTGGGCGTGCCGCAGATCATGGCCATCGACTCGGTGGCCCGGGCGCTCAAGGGCAGCGGCGTGCCGCTGATCGCCGACGGCGGCGTGCGCTTCTCGGGCGATCTGGCCAAAGCCATCGCCGCCGGTGCCGACAGCGTGATGATGGGCGGCGCCTTTGCCGGCACCGAAGAAGCGCCCGGCGAGGTGATCCTGTACCAGGGCCGCACCTACAAAAGCTACCGCGGCATGGGCTCGATCGGGGCCATGCAGCAGGGCTCTGCCGACCGCTATTTTCAAGAAGGCGGCAGCACGCAGGCCAACACCACCAAGCTGGTGCCCGAGGGCATCGAGGGCCAGGTGCCGTACAAAGGCTCGGTGGTGGGCATCATCTTCCAGATGGCCGGTGGCCTGCGGGCGGCCATGCACTACTGCGGCTGCGCCAGCATCGACGAGATGCAGAGCAAGGCGCAGTTTGTCGAGATCACGTCCTCAGGCATCCGGGAGAGCCACGTCCACGACGTGCAGATCACCAAGGAAGCGCCCAACTACCGGATGGAATGAGCCCCGCGTGACGACTGCCCCCTTGCAGGCAGCCCCGGGTCAAGGGGCGGCGATGCGCTTCATCATGCTGGTGGTGCTGCTGGACATGCTGGCCGTGGGCATCATCGTGCCGGTGCTGCCGGCCATCGTCGGCCAGTTCACCGGCGACCCGGTGGCGCAGGCGCGCTGGTACGGCGTGGTGGCGGTGTCGTATGCGCTGTCGCAGTTTGTCTCGGCGCCGATCCTGGGCGCGTTGTCTGACCGCTTTGGCCGCCGGCCGGTGCTGCTGCTGGGCTTTTGCGGCCTGGCGTTGAACTTTTTCACCACCGCGCTGGCCAGCGCGATGTGGATGTTGATCGCGTCGCGCATTGTGGGTGGTGCGATGCAGGCCAATGCGGCGGTGGCCAATGCCTATGTGGCCGACATCACCGCGCCGGCCGACCGCGCCAAGCGCTTTGGCCTGCTGGGCGCGATGTTCGGCATCGGCTTTATTTTGGGGCCGGTGCTGGGTGGTGTGCTGGGCGGCATCAACCTGCGGCTGCCGTTTTTTGCTGCCGGCGTGCTGGCCCTGGCCAACCTGGTTTACGGCTACTTCGTGTTGCCGGAGTCGCTGGGCCCGGCGCGGCGCCGGCCGATTGACTGGTGGCGCACCAATCCGCTGTCCTCACTCAAGCAGCTCGTCGCACTCAAGGGCGTGGGGTTGCTGGTGGGCGTGCTGGCCTTTGCCGGGCTGGCGCAGTTTTCGCTGTACACGGTGTGGGTGCTGTACGGTAGCCTGCGCTTTGGCTGGGGGCCGGCCGAGAACGGTTGGTCGCTGTTTGCAGTGGGCGTGGTGTCGGCTGTGGTGCAGGGCGCGCTGCTGGGCCGGCTGCTCAAGCGCTTTACGGCGCAGCGCCTGGCCATCGTCGGGCTGGTGTCCTCCAGCCTGGCATTTGTCGGCTGGGGCCTGGCCACCCAGCCGTGGATGATGTACGCGGTGATCTTTGCCAACGTGCTGGGCGCGGCGGTGTCAGCGGCGCTGCAGGGCCTGGTGTCGGCCGCGGCCGATGAGCGCAACCAGGGCCAGACCCTGGGCGCCGTGAGCAGCCTGAGCAGCCTGATGGCCGTGCTGGCGCCCGCCATGGCCGCGCCGTTGATGGCCACCGTCTCACATTTGAACCGCAGCGATTGGCGCATCGGCGCGCCGATGTTTTTTGGCGCCGCGCTGCAGGCCGTGGCGCTGCTGCTGGCAGTGCTGCATTTCCGCCGGGTCGCGCGCCGCAGCGCCGCCGCTTCCACCGCTTTTGCCGCCGTCCGCTGACAGCGCGGCCAAAACAATGCGCAGGCCCATGCACGACAAGATCCTGATCCTCGATTTCGGCTCGCAAGTCACCCAGCTCATCGCCCGCCGGGTGCGCGAGGCGCATGTGTACTGCGAGATTCATCCCAACGACGTGTCGGATGCGTTCATCCGCAGCTTTGCGCCCAAGGCCATCATCCTCAGCGGCAGCCATGCCAGCACCTATGAAGACCACCAACTGCGCGCCCCGCAGGCGGTGTGGGACTCAGGCGTGCCGGTGCTGGGCATCTGCTACGGCATGTTTGCCATGACCGTGCAACTGGGCGGCACCGTGCAGGCAGCCGACCACCGTGAGTTTGGTTACGCTGAGGTGCGCGCGCACGGCCACACCCGCTTGCTGGACGGCATCCAGGACTTCAGCACCGCCGCTGGTCACGGCATGCTCAAGGTCTGGATGAGCCACGGCGACAAGGTCACCGCGCTGCCGCCGGGCTTCAAACTGATGGCCAGCACGCCCAGTTGCCCGATTGCCGGCATGGCCGACGAGGCCCGCAGTTATTACGCTGTGCAGTTCCACCCCGAGGTGACGCACACGGTGCAAGGCCTGGCCATGCTGACCCGCTTTGTGCGTGACATCGCCGGCTGCCGGGGCGACTGGATCATGGGCAGCTACATCGACGAGGCCGTGGCCCGCATCCGCCAGCAGGTGGGTGACGAAGAGGTGATCCTGGGCCTGTCGGGCGGGGTGGACAGCAGCGTGGCCGCCGCACTGATCCACCGCGCCATCGGCGACCAGCTCACCTGTGTGTTTGTCGATCACGGCCTGCTGCGCCTGAACGAGGGGGCAACGGTGATGGCCATGTTTGCCGGCCAATCCGAGAACAGTCTGCGGGCCAAGGTGGTGCATGTGCAGGCGGCCCAGCAGTTCCTGGGCCACTTGAAGGGCGTGACTGACCCGGAACAGAAGCGCAAGATCATCGGCCGCGAGTTTGTCGAGGTGTTCCAGGCCGAGGCCAACAAGCTCAAGGGTGGCGGCAACAAAGGCGCCAAATGGCTGGCCCAGGGCACCATCTACCCCGATGTGGTGGAAAGCGGCGGCACCGCCAGCAAAAAGGCCACCATCAAAAGCCACCACAACGTGGGTGGCCTGCCCGCCACACTGGGCCTCAAATTGTTGGAGCCGCTGCGCGAACTGTTCAAGGACGAGGTGCGCGAGTTGGGTGTCGCGCTGGGCCTGCCGCATGAGATGGTGTACCGCCACCCCTTCCCCGGCCCCGGCCTGGGCGTGCGCATCCTGGGTGAAGTCAAGCCCGAGTACGCCGCGCTGCTGCAGCGCGCCGACCACATCTTCATTGAAGAACTGCGGCGCGAGATGGACCCGACCACCGGCAAGAGCTGGTACGACCTGACCAGCCAGGCCTTTGCCGTCTTCCTGCCGGTGAAAAGTGTGGGTGTGATGGGCGACGGCCGCACCTACGAACATGTGGTGGCGCTGCGCGCCGTGCAGACCAGTGACTTCATGACCGCCGACTGGGCTGAGCTGCCCTACGCGCTGCTCAAACGGGTCTCTGGCCGCATCATCAACGAGGTACGCGGCATCAACCGGGTGGTCTATGACGTGAGCAGCAAGCCACCGGCCACCATCGAGTGGGAATGATTTGGGGCTTCTCGGCACCTATCGCCGACTATCGGCTGCCCGTGTCGAGTGTTTGATCCGCAACACAACTTTTAGCCGGACGTTTGTGGTTGCGGACATGAAAGTTCGGCGCGAGTGGAAGGCGCGCGGTCAGGGCTGCTCAGTGCCCGAACGCCCGGGGGCAGCGTCATGCCGCGACGCAGAAGTCGGTGCCGGGCCGTGCCCGAACTCCGCACGGATGGCGTCGCCGTGCGCGTTCAGCGCGGGGGCTTGCGCAAACGCCTCGGCCTCCCACGCCACGCCCCAGGGCGATGCCGGCACGTCCACGCTGCGGCCGTGCACGGGCATCGGCCGTGTGCGTAGTTGCGAGTGCTCGATCAAGTCATGCACTGAATTGACATTGCCGAACGCGGTTTGCGCTTCGGTCAGGCGGTCGAGCATCGCTGCGCTGGTCAGGCTGCCGAAGACCTCGGCCACCAGGCCATCAACAAAGCTGCGGTTGGCCACGCGCGCCGCGTTATTGCCGCAGCGCGGGTCATGCAAAAGGTCGGGGCGGCGCAGCACCAAGCGGCAGAAGTCGGACCACTCGCGCTCGTTCTGGATCGAGATCACGATGTCGCGGCCATCGGCGCAGGTGAAGGCACCGTAGGGTGCGATCGTCGGGTGCTTCAGCCCCACCCGCTCGGGCGCCTTGCCGCCGTAGCGCGCTTGCAGGTAGGGCACCGCCATCAGCTCGGCGGCTGAACCGAACAGCGAGACCTTCACCGCCGAGCCAATGCCGGTGCGCTGGCGCTGCATCAGCGCTTGCTGGATGCCGATCAAGGCGTTCAACCCGGCGTTGATGTCGCACAGCGACACGCCGATGCGGCCCCATTCGCCCGGTGCCCCGCTGATCGAGACCAGCCCGCTCTCGGCCTGCACCAGCAGGTCGTAGGCCTTCAGCCCGAACAGCCGGCCATCGTCGCCGTAGCCGCTGATGTCGCAGGTGACGAGTCGCGGGTAGCGCGCACGCAGCGCGGCCGAGCCGATGCCCAGCCGATCAGTGGCGCCGGGCGCGAGGTTCTGGATGAACACGTCGGCCCGCGCCAGCAGGCTGTCGAGCAGGGCCATGTCCTCGCGGTTCTTCACGTCCAGCGCGATCGATTCCTTGCCCCGGTTGATCCAGACAAAGTACGACGACTCGCCGTGCACCGTGCTGTCGTAGCCGCGCGCGAAATCGCCCTCGTGGCGTTCGATCTTGATCACGCGCGCGCCCGCATCGGCCAGTCGGCTGCTGCAGTAAGGCGCCGCCACGGCCTGCTCAAGTGCAATCACCAGCACGCCGTCAAGCGGGCGTTCGACGCTAGGGGTTTGCGCAGGGGTTTGCGCAGGGGTTTGCGCAGGTGGATGCGGCATGGTGGTTCCTGGACAACGCAACAGGCCGGCATTGTCGAAATGCCCCGCCACCCAGTGGAATTGCTATTGCGCTAATCCAGCATTGCCGGCGTTGCAAGGCGCCTGTTGCGCCAACGGCAAGGCTGCATGAACGTCTTTGGAATTGCCGGCGTGAGCCGCACTCGCCAGAGTCCGGCGACGACAACAATATCGAGGAGACACACCATGCCCCGCCCGATCCTGCGCCATGCTTTCGCCAGCGCTGCGCGTGCCGCTCACGTCGCACTTGCCGCTGCCGCCACCACCGTGGTGCTTGCTGCGCCCGCCGTGGCCCAGGAACGCACGCTGAAGATCTACGGCATTGGTGCGAAAAGCGGCGTGGTGCGCATCTTTGGCCTGAACAGCGAAGCGGCGATGAAGGCCGCTGCCGACCAGATCAACAAAGCCGGCGGCGTGACGATGGGCGACGGCGCCAAAGCCAAGTTGGTCATCGAGTACCTGGACGACCGCTGCAACGCCGAAGAGGGCATCAACGCGCTGCGCCGCATCGTGTCGCAGCCCGACGCTGTCGTCGCCATCGGACCCACCTGCTCCAACGTGGCCGAGCCGTTGTTCGGCGTGCTGCAAAAGAAGTTCGGCGACGCCAGCGACTCGGGCTTGCAGTTCCCGCTGTACACCGACGTGGCGGCCAAAGGCGGCCTGGCGTCGATCTCGCAGTGGGCCTTTCGCAACGTGCCCAGCGAGGCCGCCATGTACAAGGCGATGTTCGAGTGGGTCAAGGCGACCCGGCCCGACATCAAGACCTTCTGGGGTGGCGTCGAGAAAGACTTTGCGCACAGCAACGCCACCTACAACGTGATGAAAGACCAGGCCGGCAAGAACGGCTTCGAGGTGCAGGGCCAGAGCGAGTGGCTGCTGGCCGACACCACCTTCTCGACCCAGGTGCGCGAGATGAAGCGCGCCAATGCCGACGTCGTGGCGATCTCGGCACACCCGTTCACGACCTGCGGCGTGCTCAAGGAAATGCAGCGCCAGGGTGTCAAGCCGAAGATGCTGGTCGGCCTGACCAGCTCATCCAGCCTGGAGACGCTGCAAGGCTGCGCCGCCCAGGCCGAGGGCATGCTGATCCCCACCAGCTTTGCACCCGTGACCGACGAGGCGAAGAAGGCCGCGCAGGCCGTCGCCGCTGCTGGCGCCAACATGGATCTGCACAACGCAGCGGCGTGGGAGAACGTGTTTACGCTGAAGGGCTTGATCGAGCAGACCAAGGTGATGGGCAAGCCCGAGACGGTGTTGGCCGACCGCATCAAGATTCGCGACGCCTTGGCGGCGCTGAAGGAGACCACCGGGCTGCTCGGCAAGGTCGGCCGCACCGACGACCGTGAGGCCGTCAAGCCCTTCCTGTTCGTGCAGGCCACCAATGGCGCCTGGACCGTGGCCCACAAGCCGAACTGATCGCCACCGCACCGCAGCCGGACCCAGGCGCATGGCGATGACCTTGCTGGATATCCAGGACCTGACCCAGTCGGTGATCGACGGCGTGATGTTCGGCAGCACCTATGCACTGATCGGCATCGGCTTCACGCTGATTTTTGGCGTCATGCACAAGATCAACCTGTCCTACGCGGCGGCCTCGATTGGCGCGGCTTACCTCAGCCTGCTGGTGGTGCAGATTGCGCCGGCGCCGCTGGTGTATCTGGCCTCGGCACTGATGGGCGGTTTGCTGGGTGCGCTGATCTATCTCGTCTGCTTCCGCTTCCTGCCGCTGGACAAACCTCTCGCCACGCTGATGTCCACCGTGGGCATGCTGTTGTTGCTGGAAGAGGCCATTGTTCACGCCACCGCCGGCATGCCGCAGAACTACCCGGCGATGTTTGCCGGCGCCAACATCGACATCGGGCCGTTCATGATTCGCGGCGACCTGCTGTTCGTCTTTGCACTGGGTTGCGCCGCGATGGTCGGGCTGAAGCTGCTGCTGGAACGCACCCGGCTGGGCCTGGCCACGAGGGCCGTGGCGCAGCAGCCGGTGGCCGCGCGCCTGTGCGGCATGAGCGTGCAGGCGACCAACGCCAGCACCTTCGTCATCGCCGGCGTGCTGGGCGGCATGGCGGGGGCCATGGCCGGCGCGGCCATCGGCGTGCTCTCGCCACTGCTGACGCTGCCGTTGACGATCAAGGGCCTGGTCGTCACTGTCATCGGCGGGCTGGGCAGCATCCCGGGCGCCATCGTGGCCGGGCTCATCGTCGGCGGTGCCGAGAATCTGTTTCAGTTCATGCGCGGCGTGGGCGAACGTGACATTTACGTCATGCTGCTGCTGTTCGCTTTTCTCGTGTTCCGGCCGGGCGGCTTGTTTGCCGCCCCGGGCGGGCGCGACTGAAGGGCTCGGCGGTGGACTTCTACATCGGCCTGGCGCAGGTCATTGGGGTGCACAGCCTGCTGGGCTTGTCGGCCTGGAGCCTGTTGCACACCGGCCAGGTCAGCCTGGCCCAGGGCGGCTTTTTCGCCATCGGTGCCTACAGCGCCGGCATCGTCACAGCGATGTTCGGCTTGCCGCTGGGCTTGGCGCTGGTCATCGGGGCGTTGCTGGCTGGGTCGGCAGCCGTCGCGGTCGGCTTCCCGGCGCTGCGCGTGAAGGGCCTGATGCTGGTGGTGGCCACCACGGCGTTTGCCGAGATCGTCCGGCTGGTGTTCTTCAACGTCACCTGGCGGGTGCAGACGCCGCAGGGCCCGGTGGGGCCAGACGGTGGCCTGGGCTTTGGCGGCATCCGCTACTTGCCCAGCCACGGCTGGACCGGCTGGCAGGTTCTGCTGTTGATCTGGGCGCTGGTGGCGCTGGCAATGGTCGCGCTGTGGTGGCTGGACCGCACGCGCATCGGCACGCTGTGGCGCGCGGTGGGTGAAGACGAGGTGGCGGCGCAAAGTGCCGGCATCAACCTGACAGCGGCCAAGGTGTCGGCCTTCGGCATCGGCGGCGCCATTGCCGGCATGGCCGGTGGCTTGTTTGCGCACACCACCACGCACATCGAGCACGGCAACTTCACCATCCTGCTGGCCACCTTCGCCATCGCCTACCCGATCCTCGGCGGGCTGAAAAGCCTGGCGGGCACGGTGATCGCAGCGGCCTTCATCCAGGGCTTCCTGGTCGAAGGCCTGCGCTTTTTGGGCGACTGGCGCAGCTTGCTGTTTGGCGCGCTGATCCTGCTGGTGATGCTGGTGCGGCCGGCTGGCGTGCTGACGGGGCCGCTGTGGAGGCCGGCGCGCGGCACGGCACCGGGTCTGCCGCGGGCAGCGGGTGGCAGTGCCGGTACAGGCGCGGCACGCCATGCTTGAGCTGGTCAATCTGTCGCGATACTTCGGCGGCGTGAAGGCCGTGGATGGGCTCGACTTGCAAGTGCGCCAAGGCGAGATCCTGGGCCTGATCGGCCCCAACGGGTCGGGCAAGAGCACCACGGTGAACCTGATCGCGGGCCTGCTCAAGCCGACCTCGGGCAGCTTGCGCTTCCAGGGCCAGGACATTGGCCACCTGGCGCCGCACGCGCGTGCCCAGCTCGGCATAACGCGCACCTTCCAGAACATCCGCTTGTTCGCGCAGCTCAGCGTCTGGCAGAACCTGTGGGCCGCGCGCGTGGTGCGCGAAGGCGGCTGGGCTGGCTTCAAAGCGCGCTGGCTGGCGGGTGCGGGTGCTGCGCGCGAAGAGGCCGAAGCGCTGCTGGCCTTCAGCGGCCTGGCCGACAAACGTGACGTGCTGGCCGGCAACCTGGCTTTCGGTGAGCAGCGCCGCCTGGAGCTGGCCCGCGCGGCGGCCTCGGGCGCGCCGTTGTTGCTGCTGGACGAGCCAGCGGCGGGCATGAACGCGCAAGAGATCGACGAGCTGGACGAGCGCATCCGCGCGCTGCGCCGGCAGGGCCGCACCATCCTGCTGATCGAGCACCACATGGAACTGGTGATGAACGTCTGCGACCGCGTGGTGGTGCTCAACTTCGGCCGCAAGATCGCCGAAGGCACACCCGCCCAGGTGCAAGGCGACGCACAGGTGCGTGCCGCCTATCTGGGCACCGACGAGGCCGTGGCCTGAACGGCTGAAGGGGCACGACACCATGCTCGAAATCAACGGCCTGGCCACCGCCTACGGCAAGATCGAAGCGCTGAAGGGCGTGAGCCTGAGCGCCAGGGCTGGCGAGGTGACCTGCCTGCTCGGCCCCAACGGCGCGGGCAAGACGACGCTGATGATGACGCTGGCCGGCATCCTGCGGCCCCAGCGCGGTTCGGTGCGCTTCGAGGGCGAAGAACTGGTCGGCAAAAGCCCGGCCGAGATCGTCGCCCGCGGGCTGGCCCTGGTGCCCGAGAACCGCCTGGTCTTCCCCGGCCTGAGCGTGCGCGAGAACCTGCTGGCCGGCGCCTATCGCCGCAAAGACCGCGCCGGCATCGCCGCTGACATTGAGCGCATGTTCGACCGTTTCCCCGTGCTGCGCGCGCGCATCACGCAATTGGCCGGCACGCTATCGGGCGGCGAGCAGCAGATGCTGGCGGTGGCGCGCGCGCTGATGTCGCGGCCGCGCCTGCTGTTGATGGACGAGCCTTCGGTGGGCCTGGCGCCGCTGATCGTGGCCGAGATCTTTTCCATCATTCGCCAATTGCACGCTGAGGGCACCAGCATTTTTCTGGTCGAGCAAAACGCCCACATGGCTTTGAAGGTGGCCCAGCACTTCTGCCTGATGGAGCAGGGCCGCATCAGCTTCTCGGGCACACCGGGCGAGCTGTCGGCTGACGATGTGGTGCAGCGCGCCTACCTCGGCCAGCGCCGTGCGGCCTGAGCCGCAAATGATAGAGCTGCTGCAACGCACGCTGGACGGTCTGCTGGACGGCGGCGCCTACGCGCTGGTGGGCCTGGGCCTGACCTTCACCTTCGGCACGTTGCGGCGCATCAACCTGGCCTACGGCGCGGGCGCCATGCTTGCGGCCTACTGCGGTGCCTGGTTGTTCCAGCGATTCGATGCGCCTGCGGTGGCCGTGCTGATGGCTGTCGTGGCCGTGGCGGCCGTGGTCGGCCTGTATGTCGATTGGCTGTGCTTTCCCGCTGCGCATGACGGCGGGCATGACGTTACCCATGCGGTTGGGCCTGCAGTCACACGCAGCGGCGCGCCGGTGGGCGGCGCCGACGGCCGCGAGGTGGTGGCCCTGGCGTCCAGCTTCGCGATCTGGATGCAGTTGGAGCAATTGGCGGTGCAGTTGCTGCCGCGCCACCTCAATCCCTTCCCGTCGTTGGCGTCAGCGTCGGAATGGCTGCTGGGCCCGATGGCGGTTCGGCCCGACCGGCTGGCGCTGGCGTTGCTGGCGCTGCTGACCGTCGCCGCACTTGACCGCTGGCTGCACGCCACGCGCGGCGGCCTGGCCTGGCGCGCGTCGGCCGACCAACGCGTGGCAGCGCACTTGGTGGGCATCGCCGTGGCGCGCGTGCAGCGGCTGGCATTCGCGGCGGCTTGTGGTCTGTCGGGCCTGGCCGCTTTCGCGGTGTTGACGATTGACGGCCAGGTCACGCCGATGGTCGGCATGTGGGTGTTGCTCAAGGGCCTGGTTGCGGCGATGCTGGGCGGCCTGGGATCGGTGCGCGGCGTGTTGGCGGGTGGCCTGCTGCTGGGCGTGGTCGAGGCGCATGCACAAGGCCTGTTCGGCGCGGTGGGGCGCGAACTTGCGACCTTCCTGCTGTTGTTCTTGGTGCTGGTCGTGCCGCTGGGCCGCTGGCTGCCGCGCCGCAGTGAGGCTGCCGTTGTCTAAGGTCCTGTCTGGGGTCATGTCTGAGTACGCCGTCGGCCTGGCCAGCGACATGGCGATCATGTCGCTGCTGGCGCTGTCGGCCTGGCTGGTGCTGCGCGTGGGGCGCATCTCTTTCGGCCAGCAGGCGTTCTTCGGTCTGGGCGCGTATGCATCGGGGCTGGCATCGGCGCTGGCGCAATGGCCGTTCGCGCTGGCCTTGGCGGCGGGCGCGCTGGTCGGTGCGCTGGCCTCGCTGGCACTGGCGCTGCCGACGATGCGCTTGTCGGGCCTGCACTACGCCGTGGCCACACTCGCATTCGGCGAGATGGTGCGGCTCGGCTTGCAGGCCTGGACCTTCCAGCACGCCAGCGCCGACGGGCTGGTCGGCCCGGCGGGGCTGGACGGCTTTCGCGACATCCGCTGGCTGCTCGAAAACGATGTGTCGCCGCGCGCCTACCTGACGCTGGTGGTGGCCGTGCTGGCGCTCGTGCTGCTGGCGGTCGGCTGGCTGGAGCGCCATCGGCTCGGTCTGGCGCTGCGCTCGGTCGGCCACGACGACGTGCTGGCCGCAGCGCAGGGCCTGCCGGTGCTGCGGCTGCGCTTGCTGGCCGCCACGCTGGCGGGAGCGCTGGCGGGTCTGGGCGGCGGCCTGTACGCCCACCGCGCGACCTACATCGAGCCGGCGCTGTTCGACCCGATGCTCGGCGTGCACGCGGTCAGCTACGCGCTCATCGGTGGGCTGGGCACGGTGCTCGGGCCGCTGCTGGGCGTGGCCTTCGACCTCGGGCTGCTGGAAGCCACGAGCGTGTTCGCGGGCTGGCGCAAGGTGGTCTTCGGCAATTGCAAACCCTCTTCGGTTTGCATCGAAAAATCCGTCAACCCGATGCTGTATCCGAGGGTACCGAAGGTTGGTGTACCGGTCGCACCGTCGGCCGCCAGCGTTTCGCGCACTGACAGCCGACCACTTGCCTGCATCAAATTCAAGGCTTGCAGATCCTTGCGCAAACGACTTTCGACATGCGACAAATTTACGTCAGCGGTAAAGTTGACGAGGCGCGCATGATCCAGACTGAGCCAGGCGCGCACCGAACCAGCGCCGCGCGCTACCTCAAAGGGATAGTCGATATACGTTTTCCACAATGCCAGATCGGTATCGCGTATATCGGCGAACAACTCACCAATCCACTGTCTGGCGTCCGCTGGATGGCGGGCAAAACGCGGATGATCAAATTGCGCCCGGATATCAATCGGTGCGCCCATCGATACCGGCGGCACGGCAGTCAATGCCAGTTGATGATGACGCCAACTCGTATTCAAGTGTACGTCGACTTGCTGCAGCAGCAGTTCGGGGGCGCCGCGCTGCACATCCAGCCA
>JANLOP010000202.1:0-4410 GCA_031366635.1 Betaproteobacteria bacterium
TGGTGCAACAGTGCAAACCACTTCATCAGGATGGCGCCGCGCTCTTTGGCGGTTTTGCTGCGCCAGGCGGCGCCGGCTTTGTCGGCCGCCATGATGGCGTTGTGGCAATCCACCGCGCCCAGGTTGGCCACGTCGGCCAGCTTGGCACCGGTGGCAGGGTCGATCACGTCAAAGCGGCTGGGGTTGGCCACGCCGGCCGCCACCCACTCACCGCCGATCAGCGCGTCGGTTTTGAGCAGGCCGGGGTCTCGCAGCAGGGCCAGTGGGGAGGGGGTGGGTTGCATCGCGGGTCTCCTGGGGTGGGCGCGGCGGTTTGCCGGTGGCCGATTTGTAAACTCTAGCGCACCGGCCTTGCCGGCCAAATGCTCAATCGATTTCGATGCCCTTGGCCACCGTGCCCCACAGCGCACGCTCTTTGGCGGCCCGGGCGGCCAGATGCTCAGCGCTGCCGGCCCACGGCGCGTAGCCCAGCGCCGCCAGCCGGGCCTGAAAGTCAGCGCTGGCCAGCACCCGGCGGGTGGCGTCGTTGATCCGGTCCACCACCGCCGGCGCCATTCTGGGCGGGCCGTACAAGGCCATCCAGCCGCCCACCTCGTAGCCGGGCAGGCCGGCCTCGCGCATCGTGGGCACGTCGGGCAGCATCGGGTTGCGCACCGCCGAGGTGACGGCCAGCGCCCGCACATGGCCGGCGCTGATGTATTTTTGGGCCCCGCCGATGATGTCGAACATCATCTGCAACTGGCCGCCGATCACATCGTTCATCGCCGGGGCGTTGCCTTTGTACGGCACATGCACCAGGCTCACTTTGGCCTGGGCGGCCAGCAGCTCACCGCTCAAGTGGTTGCACGCACCGACCCCGGCCGAGCCGTAAAACACCTTGCCCGGGTTGGCCGGGCAGCGGCCAGCAGGTCAGCCAGGCTGCGCAGCGGGCTGTCTTTGGGCACCACTAGCACATTGGCATAGCTCAGCAGCGGGGCGATGGCGGTGAGGTCGCGGGCCGGGTCGTAGCGCATCCTTTTCTGGATGTGCGGCACGATGGTGAGGGTGGGGCTGGCGGCAAAAAACAGCGTGCTGCCGTCGGGCGGCGCGGCCACCGTCAGCTCACCGGCCAGCGCGCCGCTGGCGCCGGGCTTGTTCTCGACGATCACGTTGGCGCCCAGCACCTGGGCCAATGCGGGCGCAAAGATGCGCGCCATCGCGTCCACCGGGCTGCCGGCGGCATAGCCCACCAGCAGGCGCACCGGCGGGCTGGTGGCGGGGTTGGTGGCCGGGGTGGTGGCCTGCCCCAGCGCCGCAACCGGCAACACCAACCCCGCCAAGCCGGCCAGCGCGCCCGTTGCCAGCCAGCACCGGCGGTGTAGAAAATGGCGCATGCAGGCGTCTCCTGAATGGCTTTGCAAAGCGCGCAGCTTGACGGCGCTGGCCTGGCTCGGCAATTCGCAAATATCAACGCCGGGGGTTTGGCCGCAGCGGCGGTGGCTATCTGGCGTGCCGAACAGCGGGCTCGACGGGATTGGACGGACGCTCTCTGCCGCTCGCAGCCTCACCCCCGACCCGCAGGCGGGAGAGAGGGCAAGACACGACGCTGGGGTGGCGGGGGGCGAACTCCCTCTCCCGCACGCGGGAGAGGGGCAAGACCTTGCGCCCAGCCTGGGCGCGATCTTCGGGTGCAAGTCCCCGGCCGAGCTGACCACAGCGAGGCGAGTGCAACTGCGCGAGGGTGACCGAGCCTGGGGAGGATGCGTGGAGCGTAAACCGTGGGCCGATGGGCAAGAACCGGATATGCGGCGCTTCGCATGTCAGACTCTCGACCAACACGTTGTTGTCTTCCTCAACGAACACCTGGCGCAGTGCACTTGCGCTGTCCCGGTGCAGCGCAGCCGCAAGCTGGTCCGCAGCCCTTTCGGCAACCGCATGCTGGTCACCAGAAGGAGGCCGCGCCGAAGTGGGCATAGACAGGTAGTCGGCAGTCTGGGCGATTGAGCCGCAGTACGCGGCTTGAGACCGTCCGGGCTCACCACCTCGGGAGCCCCGCGTGCAAGCCATCGGCCGGCAGCCCCAGCGGGCACCGCATGGCGCCCCGGTCCACTACGAGCGGGCCGGACGGCCCGGCCAGCACGCTCTCCGATAGCATGCCGCACCATCGCCGACTGTGCGCAACAGGGAGAAGCGACATGCGTGGATCAGAGACCCTGGGGCTGTGTGTGGCAATGCTGGTGCTGGTGGCCTGCGGGGGCGGGGGCGGGGGCGGCGGCGATGGCGGCAGCGGCCCGCCGGTGGTTGTCACGCCCAAGCTGGAGTACCCGGTTCTGGCCACCAGCGTCAGCTTCAGCCTGCCGGCCTTGGCTGCGCCGCCCGAGTGATCGGCCATGGCCGGCGCCCAGCGTGGACAGGCGTTGTCAGCAGCGGGCACCGTCGCTGCTGCGGGGCTGACGGTGGCCTTGCTGGACGCCACCGTGCCCGAAGCGCCGCGCGTGCTGGCCACGGGCTTGACGGCTGCGGGCGGCACCTTCGACTTTGCGGCTGCGGCCACCGGCGTGGCGCCGGCCGACCTGTGGCTGCGGCTGACGCTGGCCGATGGCAGCACCCTGCGCGCATGGGCCGACGGCTGGACCGAGATCACCCCGGGTACCGAAGCAGCGGTGCAAGAAGTGGCACGCCTGCGCACGGCCGGTGCGTTAGCGGACCGCGCGCTCACCGCAGCCGAGCTGGCGGCTGCGCAACAGTCTGTCAGCCTGCTGTGGCTGGGCCGTCCGGCGTCGGCTTCTGCGGCGGCGGGCGTGACCAGCCTGGTCAAGTTCATCCGGACGCACGCGCCGTGGAATGAGCTGCTTGAACGGCTGGCAGCGGCCACCCCGGCCAGCGGCGCGGCTGACGTCGCGGGCCTGATGCCGGTGGCCAGCGCGACGTGGCCGTGCACGGTGCTCAGCAACGGCACTCCCAGCGCCGCGGACTTCGTCTTCATCTGCATCGACATCCCCGGTGGGCGCAACTGCACGATCGCGACCAGCGGCCGGCCCGACCTGTCCGACCTGTTCGAGGTGCAGCCCTCCGGGGTACGCCTGCGCCCCGACGGCATCACCAGCGATCCCATGAGTGTCCTGCTGACCCAACTGGAGCCCTTGCCGCTGATCGAGTTTGCGCACGCGGTGGGCACGCGGGTGCTGGTGGACAACCCCCGCTTCCTGCTGTCGCTGGACAACAACGTTCGCGCTTCGGTGAAGGTCACTCGCCGCACCTACCCGGCCGAGGCCGTGCAGGCCCTGGGGGGCATGGCGCAGGCGGTGCGCGTGGCGCTGGACTACGAGATCGCTTTGCTCGACTACACCACGCAGAAGCAGGTGGACCTGCTGGCGCGCGAGCAGCGCTGGTTCAGCCCGCAGGGCGGCCGGGTGCGCATTGAATCAGTCGGCACGGCGCGTGCGGATGGCCAGCTGTCCCACGACAACACATCGGTGGTGGCCAACAGCGTGGCGGGCGACTTCTTCGCGGCGCCGACGCTGCCGTTTGCCGACGCAGCCACCGTGCGCGCGCTGGCCTTGCGCCACCGGCACGCGGTGCACGCGCCCGCCAGCAACCGCGTGTTCGTGGGCACGGCTTCGGGGGGCGGCCAGGTGCTGGAACTGGACGCCGACAGCCTTGCGACGCTTCGCGCCGCAGCCCTGCCCGCAGTGCCGGGCAGGCTGGCCGTGTCACCCGACGGCACCCGGCTGTACGCCGGCATGGACGGCGGCCAGGTGGCCGAACTGGACACCGCCACGCTGTCCGTGGTGCGCCAGTTTGCGCTGCCTGCCGACCCCTACGGCCGCGCCTATGACCGCGTCTACGACATGGCCGTCGACCCCTTCGACAACACGCGGCTGCTGCTGCTCGCCGGCAAGAGCACGGTCTTCGGTGACTCGGGCGCTGTGTTGCTGTTCCGTGCCGGCGTGCTGGTGCAGCGCGACGCGCCGCGCTACCACGCCGACGACTATGGCTGGGGCTACTACAGCCTGGGTGGCGTGACCTGGACGGGCCGTGTCGACGAGTTCCTGGGGGTGTCCTACAACTCGCCTTCCAGCCTCTACCGCTTCCGCACCGGGGTGGAGACGGGCGCGGCCACCGATGTGGCGGGGCTGGAGCGTGTAGAAGATGTTGGCCTGCAGGAGGTGGGTGCCGAGATCTTCACGCAGAAGGGCCAGGTCCTGGACAGCAGCAGCTTCACGCTGCGTCGCACGCTGCGCTTCGCGGGCTTTGCGGTGCAGGCCTGCGCGCGGCAGACGGTACAGACGGCGCTGTGCCAGCCGGTCACCGGGTTTGCGGCGGCGCCGCCCTACCTGGCGCTGCTGGACGCGGTGACCGGCGAGTTCATCGGTGGCTACAAGCCGCTGGTCGCCCAGGTGTCGAACGGCTGCCCCGAATTGGCCGTGC
>JANLOP010000099.1:0-8893 GCA_031366635.1 Betaproteobacteria bacterium
GTATTCACTGCCGCACAGGCAGCTCAGAAACAAATCATTAGCTAATCAACCTTCCTATTACCATTCACTGCCGCACAGGCAGCTCAGAAAAAAGATGGCGAGAAGCGGTTCCCGGGCGACTTATTCACTGCCGCACAGGCAGCTCAGAAAATCCGGTCCGCGATCTCGTCTGCGACTTTCCAATTCACTGCCGCACAGGCAGCTCAGAAAATAGACCGCTGCGGCCTGCATGGCGTTTTGCGATTCACTGCCGCACAGGCAGCTCAGAAAGGCCGCAGACTATAGGCCCAGCGCGCGGCCGTATTCACTGCCGCACAGGCAGCTCAGAAAAATTTGAGGCGATTTTTGTTGTGATACATCTCTATTCACTGCCGCACAGGCAGCTCAGAAAACAGTCAGGGCCACCGTGCTGCTGCCGTATTGATTCACTGCCGCACAGGCAGCTCAGAAAAACGAGGGCGGCCCGGACCTGCGCCGCCGCGACATTCACTGCCGCACAGGCAGCTCAGAAAACTCAAAAGCACGCTTTTCCCCACCACCCATCATTCACTGCCGCACAGGCAGCTCAGAAATTGCTCGTCCATCCATTCGCAGTCGCCGGCTTATTCACTGCCGCACAGTCAATTCAGAAACAACGTTGACATACGACCATCCATCGGCCGTTCGCCCTGGCCCAATTGCTCGCCGCCACCAAAGGCTGCGCGCTTTACCCAATCACATCAGGTCCGGCTCGCCAGCGCCGGCTGCCGCCAGGCCAACACAGCGCCGAGCGCCAGCACCGCCGCGCTCACCGCCAGGCCGCGCGCCAGGCCGCCGGGGCCATCGGCGATCAGGCCCACCAGGCTCGGCCCGGCGATCTGGCCCAGCGCAAAGACCACGGTGAAGGCGGTGATGCCCTGCGGCCAGGCGGCTGGCGGCAGGTTGTGGCGCACCACCGCCGTGCTGGCCGCCACCACCGACAAAAACACCGCGCCAAACAGCGCACCCGAGGCAAACACCGCCACCAAGTTGGCACTGAGCACCGGCAGCAGCGTGGCCAGCGCCAGCAGGGCGTTGAGCAGCGCCATCGGCTGGCCACCGCGCCAGCGCTGCAGCAGCCCGGCCCACAGCCAGGATGAGGCCACCACGCCCAGCCCCAGCGTGCAGTAGAACGCGCTGATGGCCGCGCTGCCCAGTTGCTGCTCACGCAGCAGCGTGACGATGAAAGTCATGTAGCCGATGTAGCCCAGGCCGAACAAGAAGTAGCCGGCCAGCGCAAAACCCAGGCGCCGCCACGGCACCGGCAGCAGCGCTTGCGCGGCAGCGGCGGCGGGCGCGTCGGCCCGGGTGCCCGCGTGCATCAACGCGGTCATCAGCCCGGCCGCTGCGCCCAGGGCCAGCCAGGCGGCGGGCCAGCCGGATGCCCAGCCGGACAACCCACCGGACGACCCGCCGGCGGCCAATCCGTCGCCCGCGCCCACGCCCACGCCAGCACCGATGAACAGCGGCACCAGCCCGGCCGAGACGATGATGCCCAGGCCGGTGCCGCCGTAGTACAGGCCCAGCACCAGGCCCGGGCTGACAAGGCCGGCGGCCCGGCTGGCCAGGCGCGCGGCCAGCAGGCCGCCGGCGACAAAGGTGGCGGCGCTGGCCATGCCGCAGAGCAAGCGCAACCCGGCCAGCAGCGCGTCTGCGCGCACGCCGGCATGCAGCGCCAGCAACGCCGCTGCCGCCAGGCCACCGCCCACCAGCGCCGACTTCGGGCCGTGGCGGGCGATCCAGCGCGGCATCAGCAAGGCGCCCAACAGATAGCCAGCGGCGTTGGCGGTGTTCATCGCCCCGGCGGTGAAGTAGCTCCAGCCCAGATCGGCCCGCATCGGGCCCAGCAGCAGCGCGTACGAGAAGCGTGCCAGGCCGAGCGAGACCGCCGCGCCCAGCGCGAGGGCCAGCGCTTGGCGCAGCACATCGGCACGGCTGCCGGGCAGGGCGCTGGCCGTCATGCGCGGCGGCGTGCGGCCAACAGCGCGGCCGCCAGCTCGGCAAAGCCGGCACCGCGCTCAGCGCGGGTGACAAAACCCGGCCACCAGCGCATTTGCGGCACAAAGCGCGCGATGTTGGCCACGCCCACGCAGAGCGGCATGTGCTCGAACATGGCCTGGTCGTTGGTCGAATCACCCAGGTACAGCCAGTCGCCAGGCACAAAAGGCCAGCCCAGCGCCTGGGTCACCGCCCAGCGGGCGCCGGTGAATTTGCTGTGCGCGCCGATCCAGCCGTTGACATGGATCGAGCTCACCGTGGCGGCCAGCCCGTGGCGCTGCAGCACCGCCACCACCCGGGCGATCTGCGCTGCATCCAGCCGGCTGAATTCACTGTGGTCGATGGCGATGTCGGTGAGCCGGCCGGCGCTGTCCCGGGCCAGCCGGGCGCCGGGCACGTCGGCCAGCACGGCGCGGGCGCAGATTTGCAGGGCCTGCTGGTTGGCGCGTCGGGTGCTGGCATCGTCGGCAAAATCCTGCCGCAGCAGGCCGTTTTCACAACGCAGCAGCACCGCGCCGTTCTCGGCCACGATGGCCGGCACCGGCCAGGCCATTGCCAGCGGCGCGCTCCAGCCCGCCGGCCTGCCGGTGATGGCGATCACCGGCACGCCGGCCGCCGCCAGCAGGTGCAAGGCGCTGAGCGCTGCCGGCTCGATCACGCCGTCGCGGGTCAGGGTGTCGTCGATGTCGGTCAGCACGCCGCGCAACGCGGCCAGGCGCACGGCCGGCAACTCGGCCAGCGGGCGCAGGCGGGCATGCACTGGATCGGCGAGAGGCGGTGCGCACGGCATCGCCAAAGTCTGCCACAGCCGCATAACTGCATAACCGCACAGCCGCACAACCGCACAACGACACAGCCGCACAGCCCCGACGGACCGCCAAGCAGCGGCGCGCGTGGCGGCGCGCAGCGGGGCGGGCGGCCCAAAATCCCCGGATTTGAAGTGCCGCACAAACCCGTCAAGACATCACGCCCGGCGCGTGCAGCAGCTTGAAAGCTGTGCTTAAAATGCGCGCTGTTTCGAGGAGCGTTGCAAGGCCACCCCCCGGCCCCAGGCTCGAAGCCACTTCTGTGCAACGTCGCTCACCCCCAGCTTTTGACGCGGGTGAGTTTTTTGAAACCCCCCTTCGTACCAAGCTGTTCGGGCCACCCATTGCCGAAAGCAAACCCATGAACGCCGTTCTCAAGCCGATTCAAAACCTGCAACACGCCATCGCCGACATCACGCTGGCTGCCTGGGGCCGCAAAGAGCTCGATGTCGCGGAGGTCGAAATGCCCGCGCTGATGGCCATGCGCACCGAATACGGCGCCAGCCAGCCGCTCAAAGGGGCGCGCATCACCGGCAGCCTGCACATGACGATCCAGACCGCCGTGCTGGTCGAGACTTTGCAAGCGCTGGGTGCCGAGGTGCGCTGGGCCTCGTGCAACATCTACTCCACCCAAGACCACGCCGCAGCGGCGCTGGTCGAGCGCGGCACGCCGGTGTTTGCCTACAAGGGCGAGACGCTGAAGGATTATTGGGATTACACCCACCGCATTTTTGAGTTTGCCGGCAAGGGCCAGGCCGGTGAAGGCCCGAACATGATCCTGGACGACGGCGGCGATGCCACGCTGTTGATGCACCTGGGCAAGCGCGCCGAGAAAGACGCATCGCTGATCGCCAGCCCGACCAGCGAAGAAGAGCGCGAGCTGTATGCCGCGATCAAGGCCAAGCTGGCCACCGACGCCACCTGGTACAGCCGCAAAAGCGCTGAGATCATCGGCGTGACCGAAGAAACCACCACCGGCGTGCACCGGCTGAACGAGATGAGCGCGAAGGGGCAATTGATGTTCCGCGCCATCAATGTCAATGACTCGGTGACCAAGAGCAAGTTCGACAACCTGTACGGTTGCCGCGAGAGCCTGGTGGACGCCATCAAGCGTGCCACCGATGTGATGGTGGCCGGCAAGGTGGCCGTGGTGGCCGGTTACGGTGACGTGGGCAAGGGCTCGGCCCAGGCACTGCGTGCGCTGTCAGCCCAGGTCTGGGTGACCGAGATCGACCCGATCAACGCGCTGCAAGCGGCGATGGAAGGCTACCGCGTGGTGACGATGGACTACGCTGCCGACAAGGCCGACATTTTTGTCACTGCCACCGGCAACAAATCGGTCATCACCCATGACCACATGGCCGCGATGAAGCACAACGCCATCGTCTGCAACATCGGCCACTTCGACAACGAGATCGACATCGTGTCGGTCGAGAAGTACGAATGGCTGGAGATCAAGCCGCAGGTCGACCAGATCTTGTTCCCGGCAGTGGGCGACAAGCCGGCCAAGCGCCTCATCATGCTGGCCAAAGGCCGGCTGGTGAACCTGGGTTGCGGCACCGGCCACCCGAGCTATGTGATGAGCTCGTCCTTCGCCAATCAGACCATCGCCCAGATCGAGCTGTTCACCCGGCAAGATGCCTACGAAAACGGCAAGGTCTATGTGCTGCCCAAGCACCTTGACGAGAAAGTGGCCCGGCTGCAGTTGGTCACGCTCAATGCCCAGCTCAGTGAGCTGAGCGACGAGCAGGCGGCCTACATCGGCGTGGCCAAGACCGGGCCGTACAAGCTCGACACCTACCGCTATTGACCGGCGCGGTGGTCGGCTCGCCCGGCGCTGCTTTTGCCCGGCGGGGCGGCGGGGCGGCGCGCCGGGCCACCGCCGCAATGGCCTGGCCTGTTGACGGAAGAGTCACTTTGGCGCCAAAATGGCGCCATCGAAACGGTTTGGAGGCATTGTGAGCATCAATCTGTCAATCAAAGGCGTTTCAGACCAAGTGGCAGACCGCTTGCGCGTCCGGGCCGAGCGCCATCACCGGTCGCTGCAAGGTGAATTGATGGCCATCGTCGAACGTGCGGCGGCTGAAGACGACGCTGCGCCTGCGGCGGCCCGGTCGGCTGCCATGCCCGGCGCTGCCATGCCCGGCGCTACAACCGCCACCGGGCCCGATAGCGCAGGTGCAGCAGCGCCCACCCTGGCCCAGCCAGCGGCGCCGCACGGGCCGGTGCTGCGCCAGGGCTGGCGGTCGATTGACGACTTGCTGGCCGACCGCCGAGAGCGCGGCCCACTGGCCACACCGCCACCGGCTGGTTTGCCGCTGGCGGTGGATATCGTGCGCGCCGACCGCGACAGCCGATGAGCGCAGCGCCGGCCGCGCGCCGCCTGTACGTGGCCGAGCCGCCAGCAAGCTGGCTGCAACGGCCACCGGTGGTGGCCGATTGCAGTGCACTGGCCGCGCTGCTGTTTGAAGAAGACGCCGGTGACACTGCCGCCGGCATGTTGGCCGACAAGGCCCTGCACGCGCCCACGCTGTTGCCATACGAGCTGGCCAATGTGGCCTGCAAGAAGCTGCGCGCCGGTGCCGCAGCCGATTGGGTGGACGCGGCATTGCAAGCCTTTGTTGAGCAACGCATCGACCTGCATCCGGTGCCGCCCGCTGCCGCCGCCCGGCTGGCCGAGCGCTATGCGCTGTCGGCCTACGACGCGGCCTACCTGTGGCTGGCGGCCGAGTTGCAAGCCCCGCTGGCGACGTTTGACCGCAAGCTGGCCAACGCCGCAGCGCGCCACTTGTCGGCCACCGACTGACCCTGTGCCTGCCGCCCCGGGCCGCCGTTGCACTGGCGTCCACCGCAGCCGGCCCAGCCTGCACCACCCACCCTGACCTTGCCGCCATGATCCCCATCAGCATCGAGTTCTTCCCCCCCAACACGCCCGTCGGCAGCGAGAAGCTCAAGACCGTGGTGCAAGAGTTGTCGGTACTCCAGCCTGAGTTTTTCAGCGTCACCTACGGCGCCGGCGGGTCTACCCGCGACAAAACCCTGGCCACCGTGCGCGACATCGCCGCCGCTGGCCATGAGGCCGCGCCGCACCTGTCTTGCGTCGGCGCCACCCACGACAGCATTGCCGAGATCTTGGCCACCTACCGCACCCAGGGCATCCACCGGGTGGTGGCACTGCGCGGTGATTTGCCCAGCGGCACGGCGGTGGCGGGTGAGTTTCGCTACGCCAGCGAGCTGGTGCAGTTCATCCGCCAGACGCAGGGCGCCGACTGGCATATCGAGGTGGCGGCCTACCCCGAATACCACCCCGAGCAGCGCTACGCCCGGCGGGATTTGCAGCACTTTGCCGACAAGATGGCCTGCGGCGCTGATTCAGCCATCACCCAGTTTTTCTTCAACCCCGACGCCTACTTTCATTTTGTCGACGAGGCCCGCAAGCTGGGCGTGGCCGCGCCCATCGTGCCCGGCGTCATGCCGATCCACAGCTTTGCCCGGGTGGCGCAGTTTGCCCAGCGTGACGGCATCGAGATACCGCGCTGGGTGATGCTCAAGATGGAGGGCTATCTGGACGACGCGGCGTCGATCCGGGCCTTTGGCATCGACGTGGTGGCCCAGATGTGCCAGCGGCTGATCGACGGCGGCGCGCCGTCCATCCATTTTTATGCGCTCAACCAGTCGGCGCTGACGCTGGAGATCTGCAATCGGCTGACGCGCTGAAATCGGCAACGCCCGCCCGGGCCACATGCCCGAGTCCACTGAATCACTGAAATCGGATCGGTGCTGTCCACGCGATATGGGCGCGCTGCGGCGTTGCGAATGCTCGCAATGCCTACGGGCATTGCTGCGCTTCGCGCCTTGCATCGCATCCCGTCTCGCGTGTCCCTCACCGCCCATTTCAATGATTCAGTGGACTAACCACCACCACCGCCGTGCCACCCGCGCCACCATCAGGGCAGCGGCAGCACCAGCAGCTTTACATCACCGGCAATGAACAGGGTCTTGCCATCGGCGGCGATGTTGAGCATCGGCCGGCCGCATTCGGCGCTCAGGGTCTGCAGCCGGCAGCTGGGGTATTCGCTGAGCGCGACGCTGCCCAGCAAGGGCAGGCCGGCGACCACCGTGTTGGTGACGGTGCTGAAGATGTAGACCCGCGGCAGGCCGGTGGCTGCGCTGTTCTGCCAGTCCTTGGGCAGGGCATAGACATACAGGCGCTCGCCTCCGGGCGACAGCACTGCCGCGCTCTCGCTGTAGCCGGCGTCCGGGATCGTCGGCCGGCCGACAAAGCCGAATTCGGCGTCGAACACATTGCCCAGCACCACGCTGCGCCCGGCATCGTCACTCAGGCCGTTGAGCGAGAAGTAGAAGAAGTTCAAACCGGCCGGCGTGGGGTGCCACAGGCCATCGGCCATGTCCACATACAACATCGGCGGCGGCGGGCTGCCCACCGAGCCCTGCACCACCAGCAGCCGCTCACCGTCGCGCGAGGCCTCGTACCAGGGCCCGCCGTCAAAGGTGCTGGCCACGCCGGCCGGCTGCTCGATGTTGAAGCTGCGCGAGCGCAAATCGAAGCTGACCATGCGGTTGGCCGTGCCCTGGCCGCCAGTCAGCGTCAGCCAGGCCCGGCTGTCGTTGGTGATGGCGATGCCGTGGCCGCTGCTGGGGATGGGGTAGAGCGCGCCCGGTGCGTTGTAGCTGTGGCTGATGGTCAAGGCCACCGGGTCGATCAGGTGCAGCTTGCCGCTGCGCTCGGTGGCCAGCAGCCAGGCGCCGTCGGGGCTCAAGCCGATGTCGAACAGGTCGGCCAGCGCCAGCTTGTCGGCCACCCAGGCGCCGTCGACTTCGCGCCAGCGCCCGATCGCGCCCAGGCCGGTGTTGGCCACCCACAGTTGCTGGCGCAGGCTGTCATGCAGCACCGTGCGCACGCTGCCACCAGTGGCCAGCGCGGCGCCCGGCAACGCATGCGGCGGGCGCAGGCGCAGCAGCGCGGTGCTGGTGGCGATGCCCAGCTTGTTCAGGGCGTGCACCGCAAAGTCACCTGCCGTCACCGACAGCCCCGGGTCAGGCATGCGGGCCTTCAGCGTGGTGTTGCTCAAGCGCAAAGCCACCGGCACAACGCCGTTGACCAGCAAGCCGCGTTCGCCAAAAGCCGCCGCCAAGCGGTCAAAGCCGCGACCCCGCACGATCACCTCCCGGGTCTGGCCCAGCACCGCAGCCAACGGGCCCACGCTGTGCACCTCAGCCAGCTCGCGGCGAAGCGTGATGCTGGCCTGCACCGGTGCCAGCGCCGCGCCGCTGGCGCTTTGGGCGGTGATGGTGAGGCTGCCGGGGGTATCGGCGAAATTCGGCAGCGCTGCGGCCAATGCCGTGTCGATGCTGAACTGCGGCAGGCTGCCGGCGGCGCCGCTGCTCGTCGCCAGGCGCAGCCAGGGTGCGCTGCTGCTGGCCGTCCAGGCCAGCGCCTGGCCGCGGGTGTCGCGAACGTCTACAGAGCCGGCCAAGGTGCTGGCGCTGCTGCCGCTGTGCATCAGCACGGTCTGCGGGGCCGGCACCGCCATGCCGTCGCCGACGGTGAAGACCACCGGCACGGTAATCGGCAAACTGGGCCAGTCGGACGTGAAGGTGGCCACCGCCCGGTAGACGCCGGCCGCCAGCCCGGCCGGGTCGGCCTTGAAGATCAGATTGCCCGACGCGTCCGCGCTGGTGCTCAGCCAGCCTGCGCCACTGTCATAGGCCAGGCTCATGTCGGCCCGGTTTGACCAGGTCGAGCGCTGCACGCCCAGCAGCTCGCTCGCCAACGCGCCGCCCACGGTCGATGCCAGGACCAGCGCGGGCCGGCCGACGGCGAAGCCGGACTCTGCAGCGACGCCCTTGTCCACGATGTAGGTCACCGGCACGGTGACGCGGTCAATGCCGCTGCTCACGGTCATGCTGCCCAGGTAGCGGCCCGCCGGCAGCGACGCCAGCGTCACCAACACGCCCCCGGTCGTGGGCACCGCGCCCAGCCAGGGGTGGCCGTCGTTGCTGACGCTGAAAGTTGACTGCCCTTCGGCGTATTGCACCAGGCCCAGCAC
>JANLOP010000247.1:0-2424 GCA_031366635.1 Betaproteobacteria bacterium
CCGCCAAGGGTTGCGCACTGCGCTTACCCCGCTGGTCTTCGCCTTGCTGGCTTTGGCGGTGGTCGCACCGGCGCAGGCCCAGTTCAGCAGTTCGGGGGCGGTGAACGTTTACCCGGGCAATGCGGCAGTGCCCAACGGGCCGGGCAATGCCGATCTTGGCAATGTCGGGCTGTTCGTCGGCAACGGTGCGCCGGGCAGCTTCTCGGCGCTGGGCGGCAGTCTGCTGCGGTTGGGCTCGCTGCTGATCGGCCCGAGTGGCGCCGGCAATGGCGACGGCACGGTGGTGCTGGACGCGTGGGCACCCGGGTGTCGCTGGTGGGTGATGGTTTTTCCAACGGCGTGATCAACCGGCTGGGTGTCGGTGAGTGGGGCAAGGGCGCGCTCACCGTGTCGGGTGGCGCCACGCTGGACGGCCGCGCTGAGTCGGCCGCCTGCATCGGCCAGTTTCACTACTGCAATAACTTCATCGGCAATGCGGCCGGATCATCCGGCGTGTTCACCGTCACCGGCGCGGGCTCGAATGCCAGCTTTCTGCGCGCTTTCCGGGTCGGCGGGCTGGCGGTGTTCCATCCGCCGATTGACAGCTTCACCTTCGGCACGCCGGGCGGCAGCAGCCGGGGCACCGTCAATGTGCTGGCCGGTGGCCTGCTGACCACCGACAACATCGGCCTCGGCTTGGCGCCCGGCGGCAGCAGCCCGGTGGGCAATGAGCGAAGCATCGCCGATGCCACGGTGGACGGTGCCGGCTCGATTTGGCGGGTGACGGGCGGCACGCTGGACGGCTCGGGCGCCGGTGTCACCACGGGCGAGCACCGCAATGCGCTGGCCGCGTTGTCAGTCAGCGGCGGCGGCAAGTTGCTGATCGACGGCAAGGCCGGGATCTACAACTTCATCAACCTCACCAACAACGGCGGCCGCACCGACGCCCGGGTGACGGGCGCTGGCTCGGCCGTCTTGTTCAGCGGTGATGCCGGCGTGCTGCAAGTGGGGCGCCGGCTGGGCAGCGCGGCGTTGAGCATCGACAGCGGCGGCTCGGCCAGCGGCATGTTCTACGTTTCGGTCGGCCGGGACGGCTCGTTTGGTGATCTGGCGGTGGACGGCGCCGGCTCGCTGCTGCGGGTGGACGGCACGGCGTCGGCATTGGCCAACGGCAGCCTGAACAACGCGGTGCTGGACATCGGGCGGTCTGGCAATGGCCTGGTCACTGTCAGCAATGGCGGTCGCATCGAGCTGATTGCCACCGGCGCTGCCAGCAACGGCCCGCACCTCAATCTGGGCCGCGACGCGGCGTCGGCCGGCACGCTCAACATCATCGGCGCCGGCTCGGTGGTGTCGCTCAGCGCGCAATCGGTGCTGGCCGGCGGCGGGCCTGGCGAGGCTTTCAACCCCTTCGTGCGGGTGGGCCGCGACGGCAACGGCACGCTCAACATCACCGGCGGCGGCAAGCTGCTGATCGACGGCCGGGCGATTTCCACCGTGGCCGACAGCCGCAGCACCGACCTGTACATCGGCGGCACCGGCGACAACACCAACGGCGGCAAGGGCATCGCGCTGGTCAGCGGTGCCGGCTCTGAAATCCGCCTGACGGGCATCGACACCTTCATCGGCGTGGGTTTCGGGCCGCAGAGTTTTGGCCAGTTGACGGTGGCCAACCAGGCCGATGTCAGCGCCATCGGCATGAATGTGGGCCGCTCGGGCGGCGTGGGCGTGCTGGCGGTGGACAACGCCACGGTCCATTTTTCTGGCCATCAGACTGGCTTTGTTCAAGCCGGCGCGTTTTTGTCGATCGGCCGGTCTGGCGGCACCGGTGTGGTCAATGCGGGCAACGGCAGCGTGATCACGCTGAACAACCTGGGCAGCCAGGGTGCGTCGCTGAATCTGGGCGGCACCGGCCCGGGGCCGCTGGGCGACGGCACGTTGACGCTGTCAGGTGCCTCGCAAATCCACATCCAGGCGGCACCCGGTCTGGCCACCTTGAGCGTGGCGCGCGACGGCAGCGGGTTGATGCGCGTCAAGGGCGGCAGCAGCGTGGACGTGGGTGACGGCAGCACCTACATCGGCCGGCTGAAAGGCGCGGACGGCACGCTGATCCTCAGCGAGGCGTCCAACCTGACTACCGGCTGGCTGGGCGTGGGCCGCAACAAGACGGCCACCGGCAGCGTGGACGGCGGCACCGGCACGCTGGTGCTGATCAACAGCACGCTGACGGCGCAGAACATCGTGATCGGCAGCAACGGCTTTCTCGGTGGCACCGGCACCATCACCGGCAATGTGAGCAACTTCGGCATCTTTGCGCCCGGCAACTCACCCGGCACGATGGAGATCACCGGGGCGTTCTCGGCCGAGGCCGGCAGCCGGCTGATCCTGGAGGTGCAGGGCGACGGCCACGGCGGCTTCAACACCGACCAGGTGATATTTGGCAGC
>JANLOP010000248.1:0-2425 GCA_031366635.1 Betaproteobacteria bacterium
CCGCCAAGGGTTGCGCACTGCGCTTACCCCGCTGGTCTTCGCCTTGCTGGCTTTGGCGGTGGTCGCACCGGCGCAGGCCCAGTTCAGCAGTTCGGGGGCGGTGAACGTTTACCCGGGCAATGCGGCAGTGCCCAACGGGCCCGGCAATGCCGATCTGGGCAATGTCGGGCTGTTTGTCGGCAACGGTGCGCCGGGCAGCTTCTCGGCGCTGGGCGGCAGTCTGCTGCGGTTGGGCTCGCTGCTGATCGGCCCGAGTGGGGCCGGCAATGGCGACGGCACGGTGCTGCTCAGCGGAGTGGGCACCCGCGTGTCTTTGGTGGGCGACGGCTTCGCCAACGGCGTGCTCAACCGGCTGGGCGTCGGTGAGTGGGGCAAGGGCGCGCTCACCGTGTCGGGTGGCGCCACGCTGGACGGCCGCGCTGAGTCGGCCGCCTGCATCGGCCAGTTTCACTACTGCAACAACTTCATCGGCAATGCGGCCGGCAGCACCGGCACCTTCACAGTGACGGGCGCGGGCTCCCAGGCGCAGTTCCTGCGCAGCTTTGTGGTGGGCGGGCTGGCGGTGTTCCATCCGCCAATCGACAGCTTCACCTTCGGCACGCCGGGCGGCAGCACGCGCGGCACCGTCAATGTGCTGGCAGGTGGCCTGCTGGTGACCGACACCGTCAGCCTGGCCCAGGGCCCTGGCGGGGGTAGCCCGTCGGGCAGCGAGCGCAGCTTTGCGGATGTCAGCCTGAACGGCGCGGGCTCGTTGTGGCGCGTGACCGGCGGCACGCTGGAGGGCACGCAGTACGCCGTGGTCACCACCGCCACCCACCGCAACGCCTGGGCCACGCTGGCCATCACCGACGGTGCCGAGATGCGCCTGGAGGGCAACGGTGCACGCTACATCAGCGTCAATTTCACCTCGGGCGGTGGGCGCACCGATGCGCTGATCTCCGGCACCGGATCGCGGCTGCACTTTGCCGGCCAGTCGGGCACGCTGGTCGTGGGCCAGTCACAGGGCACGGCAGCGCTGGAGATGCGCGACGGGGCGCTGGCCGACGGCATGTTCTACACCGGCGTCGGCCGCAACGGCTCGGTCGGCACACTGCTGGTGGACGGCGCTGGCACCTTGCTGCGTATTGACGGCACGGCCACGGCAGCGGCCAACACCAACTCGGCCCAGGCTTACATGGAAATCGGCCGCAATGGTGGCAATGGCACGGTCAGCGTGAGCAATGGCGGGCGCATCGAGGTGCTGACCACGGTGGGTGCGACCAACGGCACGGGCATGGGTATGGGGCGTGACGCCAACTCGGCCGGTACTTTGAACATCCAGAGTGGCAGTGTGGTGCTGTTCCGCAGCACCTCATCGGCGCCCGGCACGGCAGGCGAAACAGGCAACCCGTCGGTGCTGGTGGGCCGTGAGGGCTCGGGCACGCTCAACATTAGCGGCGGCGGCAAGCTGCTGCTTGAAGGCGGCGCGGTGTCCACGCCAACCGACCGGCGCAGCACCAACCTCTTCATCGGTGGCCTCAACGACACGGCCATCGGTGGGCGTGGCATTGCCAGCGTCACCGGCGCCGGCTCCGAGATCAAGCTGACCGGCCAGGACAGCTTCGTCGGCGTTGGCATCGGCCCCCAGAGCAACGGCCAGTTCACCGTCAGCAACCAGGCATTGGTCAGTGGCAACGGCATCAACGTAGGTCGCTCCGGCGGTGTGGGCGTGTTGAAGGTGGACGGTGCCACGTTGGCGTTTTCGGGCCAGCAGACCTCGGGCAATCTGTCGGGTGCATTTTTTACCGTCGGCTCGGGCGGCGGCACGGGTGTGGCCACGCTCAGCAACGGCAGCCTGGTGACGCTGAGCAACATGGGCAGCGCGGGGGCCGGTGTGTCGATCGGCGGGTCGGCGTCGTTTGCGACGGGTGAAGGCAGCCTCACGCTGCTGGGCGGCTCACGCATCCAGGTGCAGACGCAGCCGGGCCTGAACAGCTTCACCGTCGGCCGTGAAGGCTCGGGCTTTTTGCGCCTGCGCGGCGCCAGCAGCATCGACTTGGTGGACGGCGTGATGCAAGTGGCCCGCAACAGCGGCAGCGACGGCACGGTGGTCGTCTCCGAAGGCTCAACCATCACCGCCGGCTGGGTGGGCGTGGGCGCGCGCAAGACCGGCACCGGCAACGTGGATGGTGGCACCGGCACGTTTGTGCTGATCAACAGCACGCTGACGGCCAACGAGATCGTCATCGGCAGCAACGGTTTTCTGGGTGGTACTGGCACGATCACGGGGAATGTGACCAACCGTGGCATCTTTGCGCCCGGCAACTCACCCGGCACGATGGAGATCACCGGGGCGTTCTCGGCCGAGGCCGGCAGCCGGCTGATCCTGGAGGTGCAGGGCGACGGCCACGGCGGCTTCAACACCGACCAGGTGATATTTGGCAGC
>JANLOP010000264.1:0-35743 GCA_031366635.1 Betaproteobacteria bacterium
GCTGGCGCTGATCTGCGAATCGCAGGCGGGCATGAAGGTGCTGGACGCGGCCAGCTTGCGCGGCATGGCCAAAGCCTTGCTGCCGCCGGGCTGAGTGGGTGTGGACGAAGGGAGGCTGTGGGCGTCAGCGGCTATCGGCTCTTTGCGGGTGCTGCGCATCGCTGCTTGCCGGCCAGGCGTCTTGGCACCGGTGCGAGGCCGAGGCCACCGGGTGACCGGATGCCTACGTGCCCGGGCCAGAGGCCCGGGCGTTCGCCAGGCACAAACAGTCCACAGGACTGTTTGTGTCCGGGCTCACTCATCCGCCGCCGGGCGCAAGCGTCCGCCGGGCTCCCTCTTTACCTCCGGCATCCGGTCACCCAGCGCCCTCGGCCCGGCGGCGGCAGTGGCGGTCACCCGGCGCCCTCGGCCCGGCATCAGCGGTGGCGGTCTTAAAAACATGTCGGCGCCGCCACCTTGGCTGTGGAGCGTTGGGGCGGGTTGCCGTGTTTTGCGGAGGTAAAGGGGGAGGTGGCGGCCGCTTGCGGCCGACGCCGGATGAGTGAGCCCGGACACAAACAGTCCTGAGGACTGTTTGTGCCTGGCGAACGCCCGGGCCTCTGGCCCGGGCACGTAGCAAAACACGGCAACCCGGCCCGGCGCTTTCCGGATGACCTCTCGGAGTCCACCGATGAAGCAACGCACAGAAAGCCGTTTCCAAAAAAATGCGGGCCCGCAATTGCAGCCACGTCCCCACACAGTCAGCGATTGAAAGGCCCTCCAATGCACCCGCCCCAGCCAAAAACGACGCGTGACGTGCCACCCCCCGGTGAGCGCTTCAATTTTGCCCAGCACCTGATCGCCCGCAACACCGGCCGGGCCGACAAGACCGCCTTCATCGACGATGCCGGCAGTTTGAGTTTCGGCGATCTGGCCCACCGCAGCCGCCAATTCGCCGCCGCCCTGCTGGCCGCCGGTGTGCGGCGCGAAGAGCGGGTGCTGCTGCTGATGCACGACTGCACCGATTGGCCGGTGGGCTTTCTCGGCGCGCTGTATGCCGGCATCGTGCCGGTAGCGGTCAACACCCTGCTCACTGCCGACGATTACGCCTTCATGCTGGCCGATTGCCGGGCGCAGGCGGTGCTGGTCTCGGCCGCGCTGCTGCCGCAAATCCAGGCGGCGATGGCGCAGGCGGCGCACGAGGTGAAGTTGATCGTCGTCTCGCGGCCGACCCAGCAGTTGCCGCCCGATGCGCTGGATTTCGACACCTTTTTGCTCGGCCAGCCGGCGCTGGCCCAGGCTGCCCCCACCGCGCCCGACGATCCCGGCTTCTGGCTGTATTCATCGGGCTCTACCGGCCGGCCCAAGGGCACGGTGCACAGCCATGCCAACCCATACTGGACGGCTGAGCTGTACGGCACGCCGGTGCTGGGCCTGACCGAGCGCGATGTCTGCTTCTCGGCTGCCAAGCTGTTTTTTGCCTACGGGCTGGGCAATGGCCTGACCTTCCCGCTCAGCGTGGGCGCCACCACCGTGCTGATGGCCGAGCGGCCCACGCCCGACGCCACCTTCAAGCGCTGGTTGGGCGCCACGCCGGGCCAACAGGCCGGCGGTTTGCACGGTGATCAAGCCGTCCGCCCGACGGTCTTCTTCGGCGCGCCCACCGGCTTTGCCGGCATGCTGGCCTCACCCCACCTGCCGGCACGGGCCGACGTGGCATTGCGCCTGTGCTCGTCCGCCGGTGAGGCGCTGCCGGCCGATCTGGGCCAGCGCTTCACGGCGCACTTTGGCGTGCAGATCATCGACGGCATCGGCTCGACCGAGATGCTGCACATCTTTTTGTCCAACGCGCCGGGCCGGGTGCGCTACGGCACCACCGGCTGGCCGGTGCCGGGCTACACGGTCGAGTTGCGCGGTGATGACGGCCGGCCGGTGGCCGAGCAGGCCGACGGCTCATGCGAGACCGGTGACCTGTACATCCAGGGCCCGAGCGCGGCGCTGATGTACTGGGGCAACCGGGCCAAATCACGCGAGACGTTTCAAGGCGCCTGGACCAAGAGCGGCGACAAATACAGCCGCAATGCCGACGGCAGCTACACCTACGCCGGGCGCAGCGACGACATGCTCAAGGTCAGCGGCATTTATGTCTCACCGTTTGAGGTCGAGGCCACGCTGGCGCTGCACCCGGCAGTGCTGGAGGCCGCCGTGATCGGTGTGCTGGACGCTGACGGCCTGACCCGCAGCAAAGCCTTTGTCGTGCGCAAGGCCGGTGCAGCGGTGAGCGAGGACGAGTTGCGGGCCTTTGTCAAAGAGCGGCTGGCGCCCTACAAAACCCCCCGGCTGATCGAGTTTCTGGACGATCTGCCGAAGACGGCGACCGGCAAGATCCAGCGCTTCAAGCTGCGTGACAAAGAAGCCGGGCCGCGATGAGCAGCCGGTGGGTTGAGATCGACTGGGCCGGCCGGCCGGTGCGCATCGAGTTTGACTGGGTGGGCAGCACCGACCCGCAGCGCCCGCTGATGGTTTTTTTGCACGAGGGCCTGGGCTCGGTCTCGATGTGGCGGGGCTTTCCGCAGGTGCTGTGCAGCGCGCTGGGCTGCCGGGGGTTGGTCTATTCGCGCCCCGGTTATGGCCGGTCCACGCCGCGTGCTGCGGATGAGGTCTGGGGCCTGGACTTCATGCACCGCCAGGCGCTGGACGTGCTGCCGGCGTTGCTGGCTGCGTTGAACATCGACACGGCAGCCCGGCCGCCCTGGTTGCTGGGCCACAGCGACGGTGGCTCGATCGCGCTGCTGCATGCGGCGCACTTCCCGCACCGGGTGGCCGGCACCATCGTGCTGGCGCCGCATATCGTGGTGGAGGATGTGTCGGTGGCCAGCATCGAGTTGGCCCGCCTGGCCTACTTGAATACCGACCTGCGCGACAAACTGGCCCGCCACCATGACGACCCCGACTCGGCCTTCTGGGGCTGGAACAACGCCTGGCTGAACCCGGCCTTCCGCCGCTGGTCTATCGAAGAAGAGATCAGCACCATCACCTGCCCGCTGCTGGCGCTGCAGGGCATGCACGACGAGTACGGCACCTTGGAACAGATCGCCGGCATCGCCCGCCGCGTGCCGGGTACAGAATTGCGCGCCCTGGCCGGTTGCGGCCACTCTGCGCAGCGCGACCAGCCCGAGCTGCTGATCGCCGCCATCCAAGCCTTCGTGCTGCCCTTCATCCAACCGCTCGTCCAACCGCTCGTCCAACATCCTGCCGGAGACCGCCCATGACCCCCGACCGCCGCACCCGCCGCTCCCGCCGCTCCCACCACACCCTGTTGGCCAGCATCGCGCTGCTGGCCAGCATCGCTGCCCCGCTCAACGCCCAATCCCAAGCCGTGCCCAAGCTCAAGATCGGCCTGATGCTGCCGTACACCGGCACCTACGCCGCGCTGGGCACGGCCATCGAGAACGGCTTCCGGCTGCAGATCGCCGAGCAGGGTGGCAAGGTGGCCGGCCGGGAAGTGCAATTTTTCAAGGTGGACGACGAGAGCGACCCGAGCAAGGCCACTGACAACGTCAACAAACTCATCAAGCGCGACAACGTGGATGTGTTGGTGGGCAGCGTGCACTCGGGCGTGGCGATGGCGATGGCCCGGGTGGCCAAAGACACCGGCATCTTGCTGATCGTGCCGAACGCCGGGGCCGACGCGGTGACCGGCACGATGTGCGCGCCCAACATCTTTCGCAGCAGCTTTAGCAACTGGCAGCCGGGTTATGCGATGGGCGAGGTGGTGGCCAAGCGGGGCCACAAGAAGGCCGTGACCATCACCTGGAAGTACGCAGCCGGCGATGAATCGGTAAAGGGCTTCAAAGAAGCGTTTGAGAAAGGCGGCGGCCAGGTGGTCAAAGAGCTGAGCCTGCCGTTCCCGGGGGTCGAGTTTCAAGCGCTGTTGACCGAGATAGCCGCCGCCAGGCCCGACGCGGTCTACACATTTTTTGCCGGCGGCGGCGCGGTGAAGTTTGTCAAGGACTACGCGGCGGCGGGGCTGAAAAAGACCATCCCGCTGTACGGCGCCGGCTTTTTGACCGACGGCACGCTGGACGCGCAAGGCGACGCCGCCGACGGCCTGCTGACCAGCCTGCACTACGGCGACAGCCTGGGCACACCGCGCGACAACGCCTTTCGCCTGTCGTATGCCAAGACCTACAAATTGCAGCCCGATGTCTATGCCGTGCAGGGTTATGACGCAGCCCAGGTGCTGGCCATCGGCCTGGGCGCCACCCAGGGCGACTTGAGCAAAAAGGCCGAATTTGCGGCAGCCGTTGAAAAGGCCAAGATCGACAGCCCGCGCGGCGCCTTCAGCCTGTCCAAATCGCACAACCCGGTGCAAGACATGTATTTGCGCCAGGTGGTGGGCAAAGAGAACAAGGTGATCGGCCTTGCCAGCAAGGCACTGGCCGACCCGGGCAGAAGCTGCAAGATGTGACGTTCGGCCCTCCGGCATGCTTGCCGGAGGGCAACCGCAGCGGCCCGGCATGGCCGGTTCCGCAGGGTTTGCTTGATGGCCGCACTGCGCAATATTCGCCGGCAAGCGCCATCACCCCAACCCTCTTCCGCGTGCGGGAGAGGGAGAAAGAGAAATCGACCTGTCTGCGGCCGGCGCGCCGTCTGGCCCCCTCTCCCGCATGCGGGAGAGGGTTGGGGTGAGGGCGCACTGCGGCGCCGCCGCCCACCACCGCAATCCGCTGTTTTCCAGGCCCACCGCCCGCCGCCCACCCAATGGACCTCGCCACCTTCCTGATCCAATGCCTGAACGCCCTTCAGTACGGGCTGCTGCTGTTTTTGGTGGCCTCGGGGCTGACGCTGATCTTCGGCATCATGGGCGTCATCAACTTGGCGCACGGTAGTTTTTACATGATCGGCGCCTACATGGCCTATGCGCTGGCGCCGCTGGTGGCCAGCACCTTTGGCGGCGGGTTCTTTGCCACGCTGGCGGTGGGCGTGGTGCTGGCGGTGATCGCCGGCTACTTGCTGGAATGGGCATTTTTCAGCTTTCTCTACCAGCGCGAACACCTGCAACAAGTGCTGATGACCTACGGCCTGATCCTGGTGTTTGAAGAGCTGCGCAGCCTGTTGGTGGGCGACGAGGTGCACGGCGTGCCGGTGCCCGATTTGCTGGCCGGCACCCTGCCGCTGGGTGAGTTGATGACGTATCCGGTGTACCGGCTGTTCATCTCCGGCGTCTGCCTGGCGCTGGCGCTGGGCATGTACTTTGTCTTCACCCGCACCCGGCTGGGCATGATGATCCGCGCCGGCGCCAGCAACCGCGAAATGGTGCAGTCGCTCGGCATCGACATCCAGTTTTTGTACCGGGTGGTATTTGCCGCCGGCATGGCGGTGGCGGTGCTGGCCGGCATGGTGGCCGCACCCGTGTCGTCCGTCTACCCGGGCATGGGCAACCAGGTGCTGATCATCTGCTTTGTGGTGGTGGTGATCGGCGGCATTGGATCGATCCGCGGCGCGCTGCTGGCCGCGCTGCTGATCGGCGTGGTCGATACCTTCGGCAAGGTGGTATTTCCACAGGCCGCCGGCGTGCTGGTTTACCTGCTGATGGCGCTGATTTTGCTGTGGAAGCCGAACGGCTTGTTCAAGGCGGGATGACATGACCGCCCCCGAAGCGCCCTTCGATCACCTCGCCCCAGACGGCGCCGCCAGCGGCCCGGCAAAGCCGGCTCCGCGGCGGCCGCTTGGCGGTGGCGGTGGCGGCGGCGGCCGGTTGGCATTCGTGCTGATCTGCATGGGGCTGCTGGCCGCCTACCCGCTGATCGCCGGCCCGTACGGGCTCGATCTGGTCACCAAAATCATGATTTACGCCGTTTTTGCCCTCAGCCTGGAGCTGCTGGTGGGCAGCACCGGCCTGGTGTGTTTTGGCCATGCGGCGTTTTTTGGCATCGGCGCGTATGCGGCGGTGCTGCTGTCGCCAGCCGACGGCCCGGCCTCGCTGCTGTGGCTGCTGCCGGCCAGCGTGCTGGCGGCGGCCGGCTACGCGCTGTTCATGGGCGCGCTGTCGCTGCGCACCCAGGGTGTGTACTTCATCATGGTCACGCTGGCCTTTGCGCAGATGGCCTACTACATCGTGCACGACACGCCGCTGGGCGGTGGCACCGACGGCATCTACCTGGCCAGCAAGCCGGTGCTGGTGATCGGCGGCGCGGCGGGCGGCATCAAATTGTTTGATCTGGACAAAGCCGGCGCGATCTACTTCTTCACCCTCGGCTGCCTGGCCGCCGTGTTCGGCTTTCTGGCGGTGCTGCTGCGCTCGCGCTTTGGCCGGGCGCTGGCCGGCATCAAGGCCAATGAGCAGCGCATGCGGGCCACCGGCTTTTCGACCTACCCGTACAAGCTGGCGGCGTTTGTGATCTCTGGCGGGCTGGCCGGGCTGGCCGGCTTTTTGTTCGGCATCAAAGACGGCTTCGTCAACCCCGAGCTGATGAGCTGGCATCTGTCCGGCGCCGTGCTGATCATGATCATCCTGGGCGGCCTGGGCCATTTGCGCGGCGCGTTGGTGGGCGCGTTTGCGTTTGCGCTGTTGCAGGAGTTTTTCAAATCCGAGGCGATTTTTGGCAGCTTTGCCAAGCACTGGAGCCTGGGACTGGGCCTGACCATCATCGCCAGCGTGGCCTTGTTGCCACGTGGGCTGGTGGGCCTGCCAGGGCAGTGGCGAGACCGGCTGATGGGCCGGGCAGGCGCAGGTCACGCCGCCACCCAGGCCGCCACCCAGGCCGCCGCTCAAAGCACCGCCACCCGCGCGGACGCGCCATGACCGACCCATCGGCCGCTGACATCCTGCTGCGCGGCCACGGCATCAGCCGCCGCTTTGGTGGGCTGGTAGCGGTCAATGCCGTCTCGCTGGCGCTGGCGCGCGGCCAGGTGCATGCGGTGATCGGCACCAACGGCGCGGGCAAATCCACGCTGATCAACATCCTGTCGGGCGAGACGCCGCCGTCCGCCGGCCAGGTGAGCCTGCTGGGCCAGGACGTGACGGCCTGGTCACAGCCCCGGCGCGCCCGGGCCGGCCTGGGCCGCAGCTACCAGCGCAATACCATCTACCCGGCCTTCAGCGTGTTTGAGAACTGCCGGCTGGCGGCGCAGGCCGGCACGCAAAAGCCGTGGATGTGGTGGCAAAGCGCCCAGCGCTGCCAGGCCAGCACCGGCGCCGCCCGCACGGCCGCCGCCCGGGCCGGGCTGGATGCGGTGCTCGACCGCCCGGCCGGCGGCCTGTCGCACGGCCAGAAACGCCAGTTGGAGATTGCGATGTGCCTGGCCACCGCGCCCCAGGTGCTGCTGCTGGACGAGCCGCTGGCCGGCATGGGCGCCGAAGAAACCGAGCGCATGCTGGCGCTGCTGGCGGCATTGAAGCCCGGCCACGCCATCCTGCTGGTGGAGCACGACATGGACGCGGTGTTCCGCATCGCCGATGTGATCACCGTGATGGTGAACGGTGCGGTGATCTACAGCGGCACGCCCGACGCGGTGCGCAACAGCGCCGAGGTGCGGGCGGCCTATCTGGGCGAGCATTGAGATGGCGGCTGCTCTACCCGCCCCATCCGCTCCATCCGCTCCACCCACCGGGCCCGGCGCCGGCCTGATCACGGCCGCGGCCCCTACCGACCTGATCGTCGATGCCCAAAACCTGCACGCCTGGTATGGCTCCAGCCATGTGCTGCACGGCATCAGCCTGCAAATCGGCCGGGGCCAGACCGTTGGCCTGCTGGGCCGCAACGGCATGGGCAAAAGCACCTTGATCCGCAGCCTGCTGGGCCATGTGGCGCAGCGCAGCGGCCGCATCACGCTGTTTGGCCAAGAGGCGTCCAGAGCCCGACCGCACGAGGTGGCGCGGCTGGGCGTGGCCTACGTGCCCGAGGGACGCGGCATCTTCCCCAATTTGAGCGTGCGTGAAAACCTGGTGATGGCCGCCCGCCCGGGCCGCGCCGGACGGCAAGATTGGCCGTATGAGCGGGTGCTGGCCACCTTCCCGCGCCTGCAAGAGCGCATCGGCCACCTCGGCGCGCAACTCTCCGGCGGTGAGCAGCAGATGTTGTCCATCGGCCGGGCGCTGATGACCCACCCCGAATTGATCATCCTGGACGAGGCCACCGAAGGCCTGGCCCCGCTGATCGTGGCCGAGATCTGGCGCGTCATCAGCAGCATCCGCGCCAGCGGCATTGCCACGCTGATCGTCGACCGCGACTACCGCAAGGTGCTGTCCCAAGCCGACCAGGCGCTGGTGCTGCAAAAAGGCCAGGTGGTGCTGGCCGGCACCGCCGCCGCAGTGGCCGGCAGCGCGGCGCTGGCGGGGTTTTTGGGGGTTTGACGGGGCGGCGCACTGGGGCGCCGCGCGCCCGCCGTCACTCCCCCGGTATGCGCGGCGGGTTCAACGTCACCTTGCGCGCGGTGCGCTTGCGCATATTGATGTTGATCATTTCCACGCCGAGTGAAAACGCCATCGCAAAGTAAACATAGCCCTTGGGCACGTGGTGGCCAAAGCCCTCGGCCACCAGCACCACGCCCACCACCACCAAAAACGCCAGCGCCAGCATCTTGATGGTCGGGTGGTCGGACACAAACCGGCCTATCGGCCCGGCAAACAGCATCATCAGCGCCACCGACGCCACCACCGCCGCGATCATGATGCGCACGTCGTCCACCATGCCCACGGCGGTGATGATCGAGTCGAGCGAGAACACCAGGTCGATGACCATGATTTGCAGGATCACCGAGACAAACGTGGCTTTGGCTGCGCTGGGGCCGTGCTCTTGCTCGCCTTCGAGCGATTGGTGAATCTCGCCGGTGCTCTTCCAGATCAGGAACAGCCCGCCCAGGATCAGGATCAGATCGCGGCCCGAGATGGCCTGGCCCAACACGGTGAACAGCGGCGCCACCAGCCCGACGATCCAGGCCAGCACCAGCAGCAGGCCGATGCGCATGAACATGGCCATGAACAGGCCCAGCCGGCGCGCCACCTCACGCCGGGCCCGGGGCAGCTTGTCCACCAGGATCGAGATGAAGATGATGTTGTCGATGCCCAGCACCAGCTCCAGCAGGGTGAGCGTGGCAAAGGCGATCCAGGTTTGCGGGTTCGTCAGCAGGTCCATCGGTCACCTTCTTGGCGCGGCGCCCACCAGCAGCGGCGGGCCGGCGCGATGGTAACCAGCGCGCTGTTCAGGCCACCGGATCAGCCCACCAGCGCTCGCCGATCTGGCCTTGCAACCAGTCGATGAAGCCCGTCACCTTCGCGGGCACCAAGCGCGGTGACGGAAACACCGCATGAATCTCTTGCGACGGCAACTGCCAGTCGGCCAGCACCGGCAGCACCGCGCCCGATTTGACCGATTCATGCGCCACATACCAGGGCAGTGCCGCCAGCCCCATGCCGCCGCGCGCCGCCGCCAGCAGCGCCGACAGGTTGTTGGAGCGCAGCGGCCCGCGCACGGCGGTGGGCTGCATCTGGCCGTCGGCCCCGGTGAACAGCCAGCGCGCGTCGCCCTGCACCGTGCTGTAGACCAGCGCATCGTGGCCGGCCAGATCCGCCGGCGTGGCGGGCGTGCCGCGCCGGGCCAGGTAGTCGGGCGCGGCCACCACCAGCCAGGGGTTGAGCCCCAAATGGCGCGCGCCGAGTGTGGAATCAGCCAGCCGGCCCATGCGGATGGCCACGTCGATGCCCTGCGCCACCAGGTCAACATGGCGGTCCTCGAAGCTCAACTCGATCTGCAACTTCGGGTTCTGCTTCATGAAGCGGATCACCAGCGGCACCAACACCCGGCGCCCGAAAGCCACCGACGTGCTGATGCGCAAACCGCCCTGCACCTGCGATTGCAGCAGTGCGGCCACCGATTCGGCCTCGTCCACATGGTGGGCGATGAGCTTGCACTTCTCGTAATACAGCGCGCCGATTTCGGTCGCCGTCACGCCGCGGGTCGAGCGGTGCAGCAGCCGTGAGCCGAGCTTCTTCTCCAACTGCGCCACCAGCTTGGTGGCCGACGGCTGGCCCAGCCCCAGGTCGGCCGCCGCCTTGCTGAACGAGCCCAGATCAACCACCCGGATAAAAAGCCGCACCGCCTGGATTCGGTCCATGCGCCGCAGTGGGCCACAGCGGCGGGGGCTTTGTCCATTCCAGATTGGCATAAGCGAAATGCCCGGCGCAGGGATTCCGCTCGCCGGCCGGCGCAGCGACGATGCAGCCTCTCGCTTCAACAACCCCGTCAGGAGACTCGAATGGCAAAGATGAAGGCCGCGATGGCCGCCGTGCTGGTGATGGAAAAAGAAGGCATCTCTCAGGCTTTTGGCGTGCCCGGCGCCGCCATCAACCCGCTGTATGCCGCGCTGCGCGAGCGCCAGTCGATCAGCCACATCCTGGCCCGCCATGTCGAGGGCGCATCCCACATGGCCGAGGGCTACACCCGGGCCCGGGCCGGCAATATCGGGGTGTGCATCGGCACCAGCGGGCCGGCCGGCACCGACATGATCACCGGGCTGTATTCGGCCATTGCCGATTCGATCCCGATCCTGTGCATCACCGGCCAGGCGCCCCGGGCCCGGCTGTACAAAGAGGATTTCCAGGCGGTGGATATTGAATCGATCAGCAAGCCGGTGACCAAATGGAGCGTCACCGTGCGTGAGCCGGCGCTTGTGCCCCGGGTCTTCCAGCAAGCTTTTCACCTGATGCGCTCGGGCCGGCCGGGCCCGGTGTTGATCGACCTGCCGTTTGATGTGCAGATGGGCGAGATCGAGTTCGACATCGACACCTATGAGCCGCTGCCGGTGTACAAGCCCGCCGCCAGCCGCAAGCAGATCGAGCGCGCGCTCGACATGCTGATGGCAGCGAGCAAACCGCTGATCGTGGCCGGCGGCGGCATCATCAATGCCGACGCCGCCGATCTGCTGGTCGAGTTTGCCGAGCTCACCGGCGTGCCGGTGATCCCCACGCTGATGGGCTGGGGCAGCATCCCCGACGACCACCCGCTGATGGCCGGCATGGTGGGCCTGCAAACCAGCCACCGCTACGGCAATGCCACGATGCTGGCATCGGATTTTGTGCTGGGCATCGGCAACCGCTGGGCCAACCGCCACACCGGCTCACCCGAGGTGTATTGCAAAGGCCGCACCTTTGTGCATGTGGACATCGAGCCCACCCAGATCGGCCGGGTGTTCAACCCCGAGCTGGGCATCGTCAGCGATGCGAAAGCGGCGCTTGAATTGTTCGTGCAGGTGGCGCGTGAGAGGCAAGCCGCCAAAACCCTGACCAATTTCAGCGATTGGGCGCGCCGCTGCGCCGAGCGCAAGACGCTGATGCACCGCAAAACCCATTTCACCGAGACGCCGATCAAGCCGCTGCGGGTGTATGAGGAGATGAACAAGGTGTTTCCGCGTGACACGATTTACGTCACCACCATCGGCCTGAGCCAGATTGCCGGCGCGCAGTTCTTGCACGTGTTTGGCCCGCGCCAGTGGATTAACTGCGGCCAGGCCGGGCCGCTGGGCTGGACGATCCCGGCCGCACTCGGCGTGGTGGCGGCCGACCCGACGCGCACGGTGGTGGGGCTGTCGGGCGATTACGACTTTCAGTTCCTGATCGAAGAGTTGGCGGTGGGCGCGCAGTTTCGCCTGCCGTATGTGCAGGTGCTGGTGAACAACAGCTATCTGGGGCTGATCCGGCAAAGCCAACGCGGCTTCGAGATGGATTACTGCGTGCAGCTCGCCTTCGAGAACCAGAATGTGGACGATGCGCAACTCAAGAGTTACGGCGTCGATCACCAGGCCGTGGTGCAGGGCCTGGGCTGCAAATCACTGCGCGTGACCGACCCGGAGAAAATCAGCGCGGCGCTGGTGCAGGCCCAGGCAATGGCCAGAGAATTCAGGGTGCCGGTGGTGGTGGAGGTGATTTTGGAAAAAGTGACCAATATCGCGATGGGCACCGAGATCGACAAGGTCAATGAGTTTGAAGATATCGACTGCCGTCACCCGGAAGGCCGACAAGGGCTGGAGATGGCGGGCTTGCTGGAATAAAGCCGGGCAATCCGTCAAGCGCGTGCCAAACACGCGCTGTACGTCCACCAGACACGCGCCACCCTCCACGCCCCACGCGCCACCCACGCGCCATCCACCAAGAGACCCACCATGCCCAAGTTTGCCGCCAACCTGTCGATGCTGTTCACCGAGCTGCCGTTTCTCGACCGATTCGAGGCCGCCGCCCAGGCCGGCTTCGACGCGGTGGAGTTCTTGTTTCCGTACGCCTGGGAGCCCGAGCAGATCAAGCAGCGGCTGGACGCGCACGGCCTGCAACTGGTGCTGCACAACCTGCCAGCCGGCAACTTCGACGCCGGTGAGCGCGGCATTGCCTGCCACCCCGGCCGGGTGGACGAGTTTCGCGCCGGAGTCGCCCAGGCGCTGCGCTATGCCCAGGTGCTGGGCGTGCCGCAGCTCAATTGCCTGGCCGGCATTGCACCGGCCGGGGTGGCCGATGCGGTGCTGCACCAAACCCTGGTGGGCAACCTGGCCTACGCCGCTGCCGCACTGGGCAAAGCCGGGCTCAAGCTGCTGATCGAGCCGATCAACACCTTTGACATCCCAGGCTTTTACGTCAATCGCACGGCACAGGCCGCCGCCATCCTGGCCGAGGTGGGCGCCGGCAATGGCTACATCCAGTACGACATCTACCACGCCCAGCGCATGGAAGGCGAGTTGGCCGGCACGCTGCAAAAGTACCTGCCGCAGATCGCTCACATCCAGTTGGCCGACAACCCGGGCCGCCATGAGCCCGGCAGCGGTGAGATCAACTACCCGTTTTTGTTCAGCCACCTCGACCGCATCGGCTACACCGGCTGGGTCGGCTGCGAGTACAAACCCGGCACCACCACGCAAGCGGGGCTGGGCTGGCGCCAGCAGATGGCCGTTTGACGGCCGGCCGCAAAAAACCGCGCCCGCCCACGCCCGCCCCACTTCAAGGATCAAGCATGACCCCACAACCCCTCAAAATCGGCTTTGTCGGCCTCGGCATCATGGGCGCTCCGATGGCCGGCCAGCTCATCCAGGCCGGCCACACGCTGTTTGTGCATACCCGCAGCAAACCGCCCGGGTCGATTGCCGACAGCAGCGCCACCCCCTGCCTGAATGCCTGCGAGGTGGCCGAGCGGGCCGACATCACGATCCTGATGCTGCCCGACACGCCCGATGTCGATGCCGTGCTGTTTGGTGAGGCGGGCATTGCGGCCGGCCTGAGCCCGGGCAAAACCGTCATCGACATGAGCTCGATCTCGCCCATCGCCACCAAAGAATTTGCCAAGAAGATCAACGCGCTGGGCTGCGATTACCTGGACGCGCCAGTCTCGGGTGGCCAGGTGGGCGCCAAAAACGCCACGCTGTCGATCATGGTGGGCGGGCCCGAGGCGGCCTTCAACCGGCTGCTGCCGCTGTTCCAGTTGATGGGCAAGAACATCACGCTGGTGGGCGGCAACGGCGACGGCCAGACCGCCAAGGTGGCGAACCAGATCATCGTGGCACTCAACATCGAGGCGGTGGCCGAGGCCTTGTTGTTTGCCGCCAAGGCCGGCGCTGACCCGGCGCGGGTGCGCCAGGCGCTGATGGGCGGCTTCGCGGCCAGCAAGATCCTGGAGGTGCACGGTGAGCGCATGGTCAAGCGCACCTTCGACCCGGGCTTTCGCATCGAATTGCACCAGAAGGACTTGAACCTGGCGCTGTCCAGCGCCCGGGCGCTTGGCGTGGCGTTGCCCAACACCGCCACCGCGCAAGAGCTGTTCAATGCCTGCGTGGCGCACGGCGGCAAGGCCTGGGACCATTCGGCGATGGTCAAGGCGTTGGAGAACCTGGCCAACTTCGAGATCGGCCAGAAGAGTTGACATCACGCACAACCGCCAAGCCCGCGATGCCCAACGCGCAATCCCAACTGCTGCGCCGCCTGTTCGATGCGGCCATCGCCAGTGCCCAGCCCGCGCTGTGCGTGCCGCCGCACCTGCCGCCGCCGCCCGCCGGCCGGCTGCTGGTGATCGGCGCCGGCAAGGCATCGGCGGCGATGGCGCGGGCAGTGGAAGACCACTGGCCCGGGCCGCTGTCGGGCCTGGTGGTCACCCGCTACGGTTACGCCGTGCCCTGCCAGCGCATCGAGATTGTTGAAGCCGCCCACCCGGTGCCCGACGCCGCCGGCCAGCAGGCGGCGCAGCGCCTGCTCGGCCTGGTGCAGGGTTTGACCGAAGACGACCTGGTGCTGTGCCTGATCTCGGGCGGCGGCTCGTCGCTGCTGGCGCTGCCGGCGCCAGGCTTGACGCTGCAAGACAAACAGGCCATCAGCCGCGCGCTGCTCAAATCCGGCGCCACCATCAGCGAGATGAACTGCGTGCGGCGCCACCTGTCGGCCATCAAGGGCGGCCGGCTGGCCGCTGCCTGCCACCCGGCCCGGGTGCTGAGCTTGCTGATCTCGGACGTGCCGGGCGATGACCCCATCAACATCGCCTCGGGCCCGACGGTGGCCGACCCCAGCACCTGCGCCGACGCGCTGGACATCGTGCGCCGCTATGCCATCGACCTGCCGCCGGCCGCGCGCGCGCTGCTGCAAACCGGCGCCGGTGAATCCGTCAAACCCGGTGACGCCCGGCTGGCGCGGGCCGAGTGGCGGCTGATCGCCACCCCGCAGATGGCGCTGCAGGCGGCCGCGCAGGTGGCCCGCGATGCCGGCATCACGCCGCACATCCTGGGCGATGGGCTGGAGGGCGAGGCGCGTGACGTGGGCCGGGTGCTGGCCGGCATCGCGCTGCAGACCGCCAACCGCCAGCAGCCCTTCACACCGCCCTGCGTGCTGCTGTCGGGCGGCGAGACCACCGTCACCGTGCGCGGCAGCGGCCGGGGCGGGCGCAATGTCGAGTGCCTGCTGTCAATGGCCATCACGCTGGCCGGCCACCCGCGCATCCACGCGCTGGCCGGCGACACCGACGGCGTGGACGGCCTGGAAGAAATCGCCGGCGCCACGCTGGCCCCCGACACCCTGGCCCGGGCCTGGCAACTGGGCCTGCGCCCGCAAGACCACCTGGCCAACAACGACGGCCACGGCTTTTTTGGCGCGCTGGGCGATGCGGTGATCACCGGCCCCACGCTGACCAACGTCAACGACTTCCGCGCCATCCTGATCGACGGCCCGCCCGGGCCCTGACCGGCATCGGCTGGCCGGGGGTGGGCGCTGCGCGGGCCATTCACGGCCGATTCGTGGACCATTCGTGGGCAATTCCTGGGCCACGGGAAAGCACTCATTTGCGCGGCCATAGTTTGCGTGCAAAGTATTTTGCGTGTCTGCTTCAGCCCCTGCCGTGTCCCCTGACGACCCCCTGCTGCTCGACAACCAGCTCTGCTTTGCGCTGTACGCTGCCACCAATGCCGTCACCCGCGCCTACCGTGGGCCGCTGGGCCAGGTGGGGCTGACGTACCCGCAGTACCTGGCGATGCTGGTGCTGTGGCAGCGCGGCAACTGCACCGTCAAGCAACTGGCCGACACACTGCAACTGGATTCCAGCACGTTGACGCCGCTGCTCAAACGGCTGGAGACGGCCGGCTGGATCAGCCGCAACCGCGACCGCAAAGACGAGCGCATGGTGTGGATCGGATTGACCGCCACGGGCCAGGCGCTGCGTGCGCCAGTGGCGGCCATTCAGCAAGGCGTGGCCTGCCGCACCCAACTGGCGCCAGCCGATCTGGCAACGCTGCGCAGCCAATTGCGCGCGCTGGCCGAGACGATGGCCCAAGCCGCTGCGTTGACCCGGCCCGAGGCGCCCGTGCCCGTGCTCACCCCCCGGGCCGGCACCGCCGATTGAACAACCCACGCCGCCGGGCCACCGCAGCCGGCCCACGCGCGTGAATCCCCTTTGGCGGCAACCCCGGGTGCACTCCGTCATGAACGATGCTCTCAAAACCGCCGCCGACACGGTGCTGGGCTAGGAGCCTGCCGGGCTTGGGGTCTGGCCCGCACCTGGTGTGGTAGCGATGGCCACCAACCGCAGCGGCAATATCAACGAGGGCTGCGCCAACGTGCGCGAGCTGGGCAAAGCCCGGCCGATGACCCTCGATTCGGTGCTGGCCATCTTCTCCACCACCCAGGCGCCGACCGGCACCGCCATCCTGCAACGGGTCGAAGAGGGCCGCAGCCGCCTGGACGATGCCGCCAGGCGCTACGTGCCCGAGATCGCCGAAATCCAGGTGCTGGACGGCTTTGACAGCGCCGGCCAGCCGCGCTTGGGCGCCCGGGCGCCCAAGCGCGACATCACCGTCGGCGATTTGATGCTGCACACCACCGGTTTCAGCCACGAGTTCTTCCAACCTTCCAGCGCAACGAGGCGCCCACGGCCACCGGCTGGCCGGTGGGCTGGGCCGGGCTGGGCAATCTGTATGACTGGATCGACCGCAAAAACGGCATTGGTGGCATCTGGGGCGCGCAGATCCTGCCGTTCATGAACGCTGTTTCGTACCCCGGCTACGTCGATTTCGAGGCCGCGGTGTACCGCCACGCGCTGTAGTCTGGCGGCGCCGGGCCCGGCGCCGCCAGCCGCCGCAGGGGTTGCCGGCGGGGCCTGTCGATCTGCACTTCATTTTTCGCATCGACACCATCGATCTCAACGTTGAGATCGATGCCGGCGACCTGCCGCTGCCACGGGCCCGAGCGCTGCTGTGCCAGGTGGGCCGAGCCTGGCCGCCGGTAGCGCACCGTTGATCTGCACGCTGGCCAAATCGAAGCGCCTGTCGGATTTTTGGTTGCGCAGGGCGACAAGCGTTTGCCGTTCGGGGGCCAGGCCCGGGCGTTGGCGGCGGTCTGGCGGTGCAGGGATGGTTGTGTATTTTTGCCCGCAACAGTTACATTTTCGGCCTGTAGGTCAGGAGCGAGCGCCATGTACCAAGCGATTGAGGCCATCTCGAAGGCCGGCGTGATCCAGCCACTGGAGCCGGTGCAGTTCGACGAAAACGAGCCCCTGGTCATCCTGCGGCTGCCCAAGCCACCAGCCGTCCTCGGCCCGGTCGCCCCGCCAACCGACTGGCGCCACCTGGCAGGCTCGCTGAAAAACTCGCCGAACCTGAATGACGACCCGCCGGTCATTCAACAGGACATGCGCCTTGAGTGGGATTGAATACCTGCTCGACACCAATCTGGTGATCGGCCTGCTCAAGGGCCACGCGCCTGCGACGGCACTGGCCGAACAGGCGGGCCTGGCGCTCAACAAAGCCGCCGTGAGCCAGATCGCCCGGATGGAACTGCTGGGTTGCCCAAAACTCACGGCCGATGAAGACCAGGCGATACGCCGGTTTTTGGCGGCCTGCGAAGTGCGGTTGCTGAATGAACAAATTGACGCCGAGGCGATCCGCCTGCTGCGCAGCGGTGAGTTCAAGCTGCCGGATGCCATCATCGCGGCCACCGCCATCGTTGGCGGCCTGCGTTTGCTGACACTCGACCCATCCCTGTTGCAGGGCCTGCGGAAACTGGCCCATTCGCGCTGAGCGATGGAACGGCCTCCGGCCCAGGCCCTGCCCCACGGTCAGCGCGCCGAGGTGATGAACATCATCTGCGTGCCACCCTCGGCGGTGACGATCCAGTTGGTGCTGTCCTCGCTGACCGAGCCCGAGCCCGAGATCACCTGCGGCTGGTTGTAGCTGGCCTTGGGCAGCAAGCGCGTCACGTCGGCCAGTGAGTTGGGGTGGCTGGCGGTAAAGCTGATCCAGCCCTGCCAGTTGCCGGTGGTCCAGGTGGTCTCGACCCGGCGCTGCGAGAAATCGGCCAACTGGGCCATCGTGTACCAACTGAACTGCGCCGTCTCCGCCAGTTGATCGGCCCGCGTCAGCAGCGCGTTGATCGGATTCAGGTGGGCCGCTGCACCGGGCGGGTGGTTGTAGAACATCCGGTTGGTGCGGTGGTTGACGGCAAAGCTTTGCAGGTCGAGCAGCCACTGGCCCGAGATGGCGTCGCTGATGCCAAAGTCATCAAACTCTTCGAAGGTGGCGTATTTGCCCAGCGGCGTCACCGGCGACGACCACAGCTTGTCGGCCAGCCGCGCGCCGTTGCGCCAGGAGCGGGTCATGCCGTTGCCCAGATCGGCCACCAGGTATGTCGCCACCACACCGCGCTGCTCCAGCCATTTGATGGCCCAGGCGGGGGTGTTGCCTGCCGGCGACGAATACTCACGCAGCTTGCGGCCGATGGTGTTTTCGATCGCGTCGAAGTTCTGCGCCAGCAGCGGCGTCAGGTCGGGCACGTTGGCCTCGGTGGCCATCAGACCCCAGTAATCATGGATCCAGCCGCCGTGCGAGCCCAACTCATGGGCGGGCAGTTTGGTTTTCTTATCGACCGAGCCGTTTTTCTTCTCGCCGGCCAGCTTGCGCACCAGCTTTTGGGCTACCTCGTTGTTGTTCAGGTCGATGCCGTTGCCGTCACCGAAGGAGACGACATCGGGCCCGACAGTGAAGTGGATCGAAAACGGCCCACGCTCCAATACCTTGGTTTTGTCGAGCAGGAATTTGGTGTTGACGGTCAGGTCGTCGCCGGCATCGACGTGCCAGTTGTAGACCAGACCGCCCCGGCCACGCGGCTGCACCGAGACCGTGCTGATGCCCACCTGGTCGCGCGCAAACAGGCCCAAGAAGCCGTGCAGCGGTGCGCTGTCGGTGCCGATGGCCTTGAAGTAGCCGAGCGGCATATTGACAAACAGCAACTGGCCGCTGCCGTAGTTGCGCTGGCCGGCCACCAGCCCGTGCTCGGGCGACGACAGGTAGACCGTGCCCGGGAAGGTGCCGGTGGTGACGTAGTGAAAGTAGCCCAGCGGGCCGTAGGCATAGCCGCTGATGGCTTGCAGCGTGGCGTCGGCGGCCGCGCCGGCAGTCGAGGCGCTGCGCTCGGTCGAGCTGCTGCCGTCAGCGTTGAGCACCGCATCGACAAAATCGCCCGACCGGGCGGGCCGGTCGAAGATGTGCTTGTCGCGGGCGTTCGATGCCTTGCTATTGCGCCGGTCAAAGCGCAGCGGGCCACTGCCCTCGGCGCCGATGCCCAGCAGCGCGCGCAGCGTCACCGGCCGCTGGTTGCGCACGCCCGATGAGCCGTCCTCGATGGCCTGGCGGGCGCGCTTTTGCAGCAGATCGGTCATCGTCCTGGCGCCGCCCGGGTCGAGCCGGCTGGACGGCACAAACGCCGTGCTCAACGTCGGGCTGGCCAGACTGGCGGGCGGCACATACGGCAGGTATTTGCCCGGCGGCATCGACAGGGTGTCGAGCCGCGCCCGGGTGCCCACCACCGGCCCGAAGCCGACCATCGTGGACGCGCCCAGGCCGTTGTTCCAGAACACATAGTCCACGCCCACCAGGTCGGCAAAGCGCGAGTTGCCGCTGAGCGGGAAGAAGCCGCCGCCGGTCAGCACGCCAGCGTCATAGACCAGCATCAACTTGCCGCCGAGGTAGGTGTACTGCTTGAGCGCGGCCACCACCGCGTCGCTGGCGGCCAGGTGGGCGCTGTCGGGCACGATCAGGCCGGCGATCCTGGCCGACGCGCTGTCGCCCAGCGCCAGCAGCGCTGAGTCGGAGATCAGGTCGAGCGTGATGCCTTCTTCGGCCGCGCTGTCGGTCCAGACCTGCACCTGCCAACTGCTGAGATTGGCGCCGTCGGGCACCAGCAGTGTCAGGCGGTCGCGTGGTGCGGCGGCCAGTGCACTGCCGCCGGCCAGCGCCAGCAGCGCCGGCAGCAGCCATTTGCGCAGCAGCGGCGGGCGACGACGCAGCCAGGTCAGGATTGAGCGGGATTGGGTTTTCATGGGTTTCTCCTCAAAAGTGGGTCAAAAAACTGCACGGGTGGATCGAGCGGGGTTGGGTTTTCAGGGGTTTGTCCTCAAAAGAAGCGCTTAGTGACGGGGTGGAACTGTGGCGACGGATGTCGCAGAAGCCTGTGGCGCCGCGCCGGCCGGCTCGGCCAACCACAGCAGCCACAGCAGATCGCCCACCTGGAACGGCCAGGCGAACGGCGATTTCGGGTCGAGCCAGCGCGCCCGCGCCCGCGCCACCCAGGTGCGGGCGCTGGCCTCGTCGCCGGTGCACAGCGCGGCCACCGCCACCGCCGGCCACCAGAAACCGTCGGGATCGGCGGTTTTGCGCGCCCAGTGCGTTGGCGCGGGCGGCTGCCACGGCGCGATGGCCTGGCGCCAGGCATCGCGGGCACGGCCGGGCGGGCCGGCGTCCACCCCCCACAGCAGCGGCCAGGCCTGGGCCACGGTGTCGGGATACCAGCGGCTGCGCTGCGGCGCGGCCGAACCCAGGCTGACGCGCCAGGCGCCGGCCGGCTCCAGCCACAGCCGGCTGCGCAGCCCGGCCTCGGCCCGGCTGGCCAGCGCAAAGCTGTTGATGGCCGATTGCGGCTGGGCATACGCATCGCGCTGCACCCGGGCCCAGGCGCGCCAGCCGGCGATCACCTCCACCACGTCCATCGTGTAGGCCACCGGGTGGCTGGGTTTGGCCAGCGTCAGGCCCTCGGCGGTGGCCAGTGCGTTGAGCGTGGTGGCCGACGCCTCCAGCGCCTGGCGCAGCGCCGGTGAGCGGACCAGCATCACATCACCGCCGTGCGCCAGGTAGGCATCGGCCAGCAGCAAGGTGGTGGCGGCGGTGCTGTCGAAGGCATCGACCGCGCCGCACAGCTCGGGTGCCATGCCGGGCGGGCAGGTGGATTCTTCAAAATCGCCGGCCCGCACCCAGTGGTCGAGCACCACGCCCCGGCTGGCGCCACCGGGCGCGATGTGGCGCGCCAGCCAGCCCAGCCAGTCTGCGGCCAGCGGCAGTTGCTGCGGGCCCATGCGCAGCGCGCCGACCAGGCCCAGGTTGACCTGGTAGGCCGATATCTGGTGCCAGGCCCGGCCTTGGCCATCGACGTAACCCGCCGAGTGGTGTGAGCGCACGGCGCCGTGCGCGCTGCGGCCGGGCGCCTTGACCGCCAGGCCGGCCAGCGCCTGCAAGGCGGCGTCGCGGAACACCGGATCGACCAGCGCGCCGGTGGCGCAGGGGCTGTCGGCCAGCGCCGGGGGCAGCACCCGGGCACTGGTGGGGGTGGTGGGGGGAGTGGCGTCGGCGCCAGGCGCGGCGGCGGCGCCGGCCGCGCCGGCCAGGCACAGCGGCAGCAGGCACGGCAACACCGACGAAATCAAACGCGGCAAACCCTTCAGCCCGCGCCGCCAGCCGTCAACCCGCATGGCTGTGGCCCTCGATGGCGGGCGGGCCGGTCTCGCGCGCTGGGTCATGCCAGCTCATGGCCCAGCCGTACAGCGCCACCAGGCCCAGGATCGGCACCATCACGCCCAGCAGCAGGTGCAGCAGCGGCATGACCACCGCGCCCAGCGCCACCAGCAGGGCCGCATGGCTGGCGTATTGCAGCGGCGCCAGCAGCGCCAGGTAGGCCAGCGTCAGCGTGGTCAGCAGCAGCCGCTGCCAGACCGCAAACGGGAACAGGTAGTAGGTGAACAGGTGCAGCCAGGGCGTGAGCAGCATCAGCACCCACGACTGGCGCAGACCACCGCCGATGTGGCTGATCAGCGAGTGCGGAAAGCGCGCCGGCCAGAGCCAGAAGTAGAGCAGCGACGCGCTGTGGATCAGCACCGCAAAGCGCAGCAGGTAGGCGCCCGGTTTGGCGCTGTCGGGCAGCCAGCCGGCCAGCAGCCACAGGCTGGCGCAGGCCAGCGCATGGCCGGCCAGCGCCAGCGGGTGCGTGTCGGCCAGGCGCAGGTCGATCATCGGCACCGGCATCGCCAGCAGGCCGATGCCGGCCAGATCGGGCAGCGCAAACTGGCCCGGCAGCGCCAGCGCCTGCATCCACCACACCATTTGCTGGCCCCACAGCGTGGCCACGGCGGTCTGGCCAAAACCCAGCAGGGCGGTGAAGAACAGCGCGATCAGCACCCCGCCCGCCAGCCGGCGCGGCGCCCAGCGCAGCCGCCAGATCGAGCGGTGCGGCAGGATGGCGCCGCCCCGGTGGCCGTGGTGGCGGCCCTGCAGGTGGTTGTGCTGGCTGGATCGCGGCATGGCTTTGCGCCCGCTCACCACTGGGCGAAGACGCCGACGCCGGCGCTCAGCCGCCGGTAGGTCGGGTTGCGGTACTGCTCGGCCTGGGCGGTGAGGCCCCACTGCGGGCCGATCCAGCGGCGCCAGCCCAGGCCCAGGCTGTGGCTGTCAAAACCCACCAGTTGCTGGCCGACGCCCAGCGCCTGGTAGGCCTCGCTGCCCCGGCTGGCGCGCAGGCTGAGGTATTGCTGGCCGTCCTGGCCCCAGGTGGCGGCGACAAACGGCATCGCCGAATGCACCGAGCCCGGCTCGCTGATGTTGATCGCGGTGCCGGCCTCGACCACCAGATGGCCGGGCAAATAGCCGACCAGCGCCAGCCGCAGGCCGCGGTCATTGCGGCTGCCGTCGAACAAGGCTTTGTACGCCGCCAGCCGGGTGACCACCGCCCGCGCCTCACCCCAACTGCGCGACAGCTCCAGATCGAGCCGGGTGTTGGCCCAGTTGGGCCCGCCGTGGCCCAGCGCCACGGTGCCGGCCGCCACCCAGTCGGGCGACAGCACGTGGCTGTAACCGAGCGCGGCAAGGCCGCCCCGGCGGTCGAATTTGTCTTCGGCCAGCAGTTCGGCCCGGGCCACATCGCCGCCGGCCAGCAGCCAGGTGCCACGCAGGTTGACAGCCTGGGCATCGGCCAGGCCGGCGCTCAGCCGGCCCTGGCTGGCCAGCAGATCGACGGTGATGGGGCTGGCAGGGGGGACGGGCTGGGCATGCGCGGCCGTGCTGGCCCAGCCAAAGGCTGCCAATGCCAGCAGCCAGCCAGCGCTCGTGCGCGCGGCAGACCCCCAAGCGCAGCCCCTCGCCCCAGCCCTCTCCCCGGCGGGGCGAGGGAGCAAGTCAAGAAGTCGGGCCTGTGGCGCGAATGGATTCAAGGCGTGTGTCAAGGGCATCACCGGTCAGGGGTTGGGTCAAATCTGAAGATCGTGTTGCAGCACATCGGCCACCCGGGCCGAGGTGCGGCCGTCGCCAAACGGGTTGACGGCGTCGCGCATGCGTTGCAGGGCCGGGCCGTCGGCCAGCAGCCGGCCGACAGTGGCCACCACATGGGCCTCGTCGGTGCCCACCAGCAGGCCGGCACCGGCGGCAATCAGCTCGGGCCGCTCTGTCGTGTTGCGCAGCACCAGCACGGGGGTGGACAGCGCCGCGCCCTCCTCCTGGATGCCGCCCGAATCGGTCAGCGCCAGCACGCTGCGGCGCAGGCACCACAGCAGCGCCGGGTAATCCAGCGGCGGGCACAGCGTGAGCCGGCCGCCCAACTCGCGCGCCAGCCGGCCCAGCTCGCGGTGCACCGCGTCACTGACGGCCGGGTTGCCGTGCACCGGCCAGACCACCGCCAGATCATCGTGGCGGGCCAGCAGCCGGGCCACCGCGCGGGCGGTCTGGGCGATGCCGTGGCCCCAGTTCTCACGCCGGTGGGCGGTGACGGTGATCAGCCGCCACGGCGCGGCGTCAGCCCGGTCCAGCCGCTGGCGCAGCCGCTCGATCTCGGGCGGCAGCACCGCCACACCGGTGGCCAGCAGCGCGTCGAGCCGGGCGCTGGCGGCCAGCGCGGCGTCCACCGCCGTATTGCCCACGGTGTGGGCGGCCGCCGCCGCGATGCCTTCACGCGCCAGGTTGGCCGCCGCCCCGGCGGTGGGCGCAAAGTGCCAGCGCGCCAGCCGGGCCGTCAGCTCGCGGTTTTTCTCCTCCGGGAACGGCTCGCGGGCCAGGTGGGTGCGCAGGCCGGCCTCGACATGGCCGATCGGCACGTCGTTGTAAAACGCCGCCTGGGCCGAGGCCAGCGTGCTGGTGGTGTCGCCGTGCACCAGCACGGCACGGGGCTGCAGCGCGTGGTAGAGATCGGACAAGCCCTCCAGCAGCAGGCTGTTCAGGTGGGCCAGGCTGTTGTTGCGCCGGTCCAGCGTGATCTGGTGCTCGGGCTGGATGCCAAAAAACGTGTACAGCGTGTCGGCCATCTCGCGGTGCTGGCCGGTGTGCACCCAGGCCACCGGCAGGCCACGGCGCTGGAACTCGGCATACACCGGGGCCATCTTGATGATCTCGGGCCGGGTGCCGACCGAGATCAGCACCGGGCGCGGCGGGGTGGCGGTGCAGGGGCTTGGCATCAAAGTGTCCGGACGGGAGAGGGCGAAACAGTGGCCGTGGCCGATGCCGGGGCTGCCGTGGGTGCGGGTGCGGATGAGGCCAGCACCGGCAGCGTGACCAGGCCCAGCATCAACTGCGGCCCGGCACCGGCGGTGACGCGCCAGAACGCGCCTTCACGCACCACCAGCGCGCTGCCTTGCAGCACCTGGGGCGGGCCGTAGCGCTGGGCCGGCAGCAGCCAGGTGATGTGCGCCAGTGAGCTGGGGTGGCTGGCTTGCAGGCGCAGCGGGGTTGGCTGGGCCGCGTTGCCGGCGCTCGCGGGGTTGCCGGCGTTGCCGGGGTTGGCGCCGGCCGGCAGCACCTGCCACTGCACTTGCAGCCGGCGGTTGGCAAAGTCGGCGTACTGCACCATCGTCATCCAGCGCAGCCGCTCACTGGCCAGCAGCGTCTTGGTATGGGTCAGCCAGTGCGCAAAGGCTTGCGGAAACAGCGCGATGCCGGGCGGGTGAAAGTAGACCAGCCGCACGGTGCGCTGGTCAGCGCAGAAATCGGCCACGTCCTTGAGCCAGGCACCGATGTCGCGCTCCTGCACGTGGTGCGCGGCGGCCTCCTCGAACGCCGCATCGCTGCCGTAGCTGAGCACCGGAAAGGCCCACATGTCGTCGGGCCCGCGCTGGCCGTCCTGGTAGCTGCGGGTGGGCGCCATGCCGATGTCGCCGGTGAAGTAATAGGCCCGCACGCCGCGCTCACGCAGCCACGGCGTGACCCAGGCCGGGTGGTTGCCGGTGGGGGCGGAGTATTCGCGCACCGGCTGGCCGCTGGCGCTGCTGATCGCCTGGCTGTTGCGCTCGATCATCTGCGCCGAGCGTGCCGCGTCCTGGGTGCCGATGAGCCGGCCAAACTCGTTGTGGATCCAGCCGCCGTGGCCGCCGATCTCGTCGCCCCGATCGACCAGATGGCGCACCCACTGCTGCATCGCCGGGTTGCCGGCCAGGTCCATGCCCAGGCCATCACCCGGCACATCCACATCGGGGCCGGCCGTCAGGTGCACCGAATACGGCCCTTGCTCAAACGCGCCGAGCCGGGCCAGCTTGTCCATCGCCGGCACTGCCGCCGCCGAGTCGATATGCCAGTTCATCACCAGCGCGCCGCGGCCGTCGGGCATCGGCGACAGTTGCGGCAGCCGGGCCAGGTCTTGCGCAAAGTAGCGCAGAAAGCTGTGCAGGAACAGCCCGTCGGTGCGCAGCTTCAAGAACGTCAGCGGCAGGTTGACAAACAGCACCTCGCCGCGCCCCAGCCGGTGCACGCCGGCCAGCAGGCTGGCGCTGGCGCCGACAACGCCGGGCGCAGCGCCCACGCTGCCGCCATCGGCACCATCGGCATGCATCAGGCGGCGGCCGTCAAAAGCGCCGTCGGTGGCAAACACCGGGTAGCGCAGCCGGCCGTAGTGGTAGCCCACCACCGCCAGCGCCTCATCCGGCTGCGGCGCGGGCTGGGCGCTGGTCAGCGGCTGCTGGCCGCCACGCCGCACCAGCTTGCCCGGCGGCAGGTGCAGCAGCGGCAGCGCCTCGGCATCCACCCAGGCCACCTGCTGGCGCAGCATGCCGGTGCCCAACGCGCCGTACAGGCCGTAGCGCACGCCGGCCAGCGCCGACAGCCGCGATTGCTGCGGGTGGTAGCTGCCGTTCAGGTCTTGCATGCCGGCATCGAAGACCAGCATCAGCCGGCTGCCGTCACGCACCAGCCGGTCGAGGTGGGCCAGCAGGCCGTCGTTCATGCGGCGGTGCACGGTGTCGGGCAGGATCAGTGCTGCAGCGCGCAGATCAACGCCGCCGCGCAGCAGTTGCGAGGCCCGCACCAGCACCAGCGGAAAACCGATCTCGGCGGCGGCATCGCGCCAGGCCAGCACCGCCGGGTCGTCGTCGGCGGCGCCGTCCGGGCCTTCATCGGGCAGCAGCAGCGCCAGAAAGGTGGGCGGCAGCAGCGGCAGATCGGCCGGCCGGGCGGCCACCCACAAGGCCAGCGCAGACCCCGCCAGCAGCGCGCAAATAGCGGCCCGGCGCAGCCCGACCGACGCCAGCCAGTGCAGCGCGCGGCGTGACAGGCCGCTGCCAACCTGGCCGGCCGTCATGCCGTCACCGGCGCTGCGGCCGGCCGGGGGTCGAGCCGGGTTTCGGCCCAATCGGCAAAGCCGCTGTCGTCGTCGGCAGCCGGGCCAGCGCCCAGGCCGCCGCCGGGGCGCTGGCCTGGGCCTTTGCCCGGGCGGCTGCCCGGCCCGTTGGCCGAGTCGCCGCCGGCGTCGCTGCCCGGGCCGCTGTTTGGGCCACTGGCCAGGCCGTCGAGCAGGTCGCCCGGCAATGACAGTGCCTCGTCCGCGCCGCCCGGGGCGTGGGTGCGGCCCACCTTGCCGGCCCAGACCGTGCCGTGCACCACCACGTCGGGGGCCACCAGGATGCGCGGCGCGGCCACCGTGGCCAGCCGGCCGGGCGCGCCGATCACGCAGCCCGCGCCGAGCACGATCTCGGTCTCGGAGATCACCGAGCCGAGCACCGCGCAGGCCGCGCCCAGCTCGATCCGGCCCACCGTGACCAGGTTGCCGGCGATGTGGCAGCCGGCACCGGCCAGCAGGTGGCCGTGCGCCTTCAGGCTGCCGGCGGCCGAGCAGCGCGGGCCGAGTGTCAAGTCGGATTGGCAGACCAGGTCACCGCGCCAGGCGGTGCCGGCGCGCAGCGCCAGCGCGGCCTCGCAGGTGCCGCGCCCGGCGACGGCGTTCCACTGCACCGGCGGCGGCAGGCCGGCGCTGGCCACCGCCAGCGGCGGCGCCAGCCGGGCCGCCGCCCGCACCGGATCGATGCCAAAACACACCGCCGGGGCATGCAGCAGGGTGAAGTTGGCCGCGCCCAGCAGCTTGATTTGCGCGTCAGCGCTGATGCGCCCGGCCAGCATGCAGCCGCTGTGCACCTCGACCTGGGCGCCGTGCGCCCAGCGCAGCACCGTGCTGCCGGCGGCCAGGTGCAACTGCTGGCCGGCGCTGAGCGCCCGGTAGACCTCACGCGGGGCAGTGCGCAAATGGCGGCCGGCCGCCACCTCGGCCAGAAACGTCATGCCGGCCGGCAACTGGATGTCGCCCCCGGCATGCCAGACGCGCCGGCTCAGCCCACTGCGCCGCTCACGCTCGATAAAGGTCCACACCGCGCCCGGCGGGGCCAGCGCGAGCAGTGACCGGCCCAACCGCTGCTGGCCGTCGGCCACTGCCGTGCGCAGCCGGGCGGCAAAGGTGCGCGCCAGAAACGGCGGGTCGAGCGCGTCCTCGGTGTCGATGTGCAGCGGCACCACGTCGCTGGGCCAGCGCCACTCGATCAGCGCCGGCAGCATCGGCAGCAGCACCACGCTGACCGTCAGCACGAACAACAGCGCGGCCATCATGGCGTGGGCCCTGTCATGCCGCCCAAGCCAGCCAGCCCCGCCAGCCCGGTGGGCGCGGCCCCGCCGGCCGCCGGGCGGCGGTAGCGCACCGTCTTGTCCCACTGAAAGCCCCGGCCCGGCAGCCGGTCGAGCAGCGCCTGCTCCAGCACGGCGCGGGCAATCGCCACCGCGCTGACGATGAAGCCGAGCCAGTTGAAGGCGATCAGCCGCACCCGCTGGCGCGAGCGGTCGAGGTGCACCGCCGCCGCGATCTCAAAAAACGCCGCAAAGTTGCCCAGCGCGCTGTGGCCCATGAAGGCAATCGCCAGCAGCGCGGGCGTGGCCAGCTCGATCGACACGGTGAAGTACAGCAGCAGGCTCAAGGCCCAGCCCAGGATGAGCAGCGGCGACATCAAATACACGCCCAGCAGCAGCAGGCCGTCGATGCGCACCACCAGCGGTATCTGGCGCCGCCGCAGCAGCGCGCTGCTGTGCCGCACCAGCGCCTGGTTGTGGCCTTTGGCCCAGCGCTTGATCTGGCGCACCCGCACGGCCCAGCTCTGCGGCACCTCTTCGTAACATTCGGCGCGGTTGTGGTAGACGGTTTGCCAGCCGCCCAGCAACAACCGAAACGTCAAATCGGTGTCCTCGGCCAGCACATCGTCATGCCAGCCACCCACTGCGGCCAGCGCCGACAGCCGGATGCCGCCCACCGTGCCGCCGTACTGCGGCACCAGGCCCAGGTTCATGCGCGCTTGCTGATCGACCTGGTAGCCGCCCGAGCGCTCTAGATCGAGCAGCCGCGTCAACAGGTTGGCGCCGACGTTGTTGGGCACCACCCGGCCCATCACCGCGCCCACCTCCGGGTCGACAAAGGGCGCCATCAAGCGCCGGATCAAGCCGCGCGACGGCAGGTAATCGGCGTCGAAGACGATGATGAAATCGGTGTCCACCCGCGCGGTGGCGTCTTTCAGCGCCGCCGCCTTGCCGGGCTTGCCGCCAACCCGGTGAAACGGCTGGATACGGCCGGGGAATTGCAGCACCACCTTGTCGATGATCTGGCGGGTGCGGTCGGTCGAGCGGTCATTGACCGGCATCACCACCATCCGGTCGGCCGGGTAATCGACCGCCATCAGGTTGGTCAGGCAGTCGGCGATCACCGCCTCTTCGTTGTGCGCCGCCACAAAGATGGTCACCCGGGGCCAGTCCGCACTCACCACGCTGGCATACGGATGGCGCTGCGCGGCAAACAGCCGGTTCAGTGAAAAAACATAGTGGCGCACCGCGTACACCGTCAACAACAGCAGCAGCAAGGCGGTGGCGCCGACCAGCGCCCCACCCCACCACGGGCCCAGTGCACTGCGCAGGCCCAGGTGCCAGGCGCTGTCGGTCATCGCCGCCGCCCAGCAGGGCGCGCTGCACAGCAGACCGGCGGCCGGCAGCAGCGGCGCGCAAACCTGCCCGGCTGTGCGACAGGCCACCGGCAAGCGGGGCAGGATCGAAACCGGATTTTTGTGGGGCATCGGGTGGGCCCGGCGGGGCGGTTGCCCCGGGGCGAGATGGACCCGGGGTGCCTGCACGGTTCAACGGGCGCGGCAATTGCGTATCAATAGTTTTACATGTTTTACTGATTGCAAGTTTAAGAAATCTCGGCGTTGTTGACCACCCGCGCACCCGGGGGTTGGCTGCCAACGCGGTGCCGCCGTGGGCAAGCGAGACATTTGTCACGGCGCCGGCAACGCGCTGGTGGGCAAAAGCCACACCCCGGCCTGGTGGCCGGCGCACCGCAAACCACCGTGATCGCCCGGTTCCGCCACGGGCGGGCGCGTGCCATGATCGGCGCCCGGCATTGGGCCCCGGCCCCCTTGCCCCTTGATGACGGAGCTTCTGCCATGCCATCCACCCCCTGGACCCACGCCTACCCGCCCGCGCTGCGCTGGGACAGCGAGATCCCGCTGCGCCCGGTGCCGCAAATCCTGGACGACGCAGTGGCGCGCTGGCCCGACCGGCCGGCCATCGACTTCATGGGCCGGGTGATCGACTACCGCGAGCTGGGCGATCTGGTGGCCCGCGCCGCCAAAGGCCTGCAGGCGCTGGGCGTCGGGCCGGGCGTGCATGTCGGGCTGTACCTGGTCAACACGCCGCACTACATCGTCAGCTTTTTTGGCGTGCTCAAGGCCGGCGGGGTGGTGGTCAACTACTCACCGCTCGATGCCGAGCGGGTGCTGGCGCACAAGGTGGCCGACAGCCAGACCGATGTGCTGATCACGCAAGACCTGGCCCTGCTCTACCCGCAGATGGACCGGCTGCTGCACAACACCCGGCTCAAGACGCTGGTGATCGGCAACCTGGGCGAGATGAGCGGCCACCCGGCCGGCGTGACCGCCCACCTGCAAGCCGCCGGCCAGCTCAGCGCGGTGGCGTTTGACGCCCGCCACATCGCCTTCGCGGCGCTGCTGGACAACGACGGCCACCACCAGCCGCACGACATCGGCAACCCGGCCGATGCGCTGGCGGTGCTGCAGTACACCGGTGGCACCACCGGCCTGCCCAAAGGCGCGATGCTGACGCACGGCAACCTGAGCGCGGCCAACCACCAATACTGGCTGACCAACACCTTTGGCGGCGCCGCGCTGCAAGAGGGCCAAGAGCGGTTTTTGTCGGTGCTGCCGCCCTTCCACATCTACGCGCTGTCGGTCAACATGCTGCTGGGCGTGCGGCTGGGCGCGCTCAGCATCCTGCACACCCGGTTCGAGGTCGAGCCGGTGCTCAAAGACCTCAGCGCCAAGCAGGTGACGGTGTTCTGCGGTGTGCCGACGATGTACACCGCGCTCAACCACCACCCGGGGGTCGAGAAATACGACCTGCGGGCGCTGAAGTTCTGCGGCTCGGGCGGCGCGCCGCTGCCGGTGCAGGTGCACCAGCGCTTCATGGCGCTGACCGGCTGCAGCCTGGCCGAGGGCTGGGGCATGACCGAAACCTCACCGTCCGGCACCTTCACGCCGCCGCTGGCGCCGCCGCGCCCCGGCTCTTGCGGGCTGCCGATGCCCGGCATCACCATCCGCCTGGCCAGCCTGGCCAACCCGGATGCCTACGCCGCGCCCGGTGAGCGCGGTGAAATCTGCATCCACGGCCCGAACGTGATGCGGGGCTACTGGCACAACCCCGAGGCCACGGCCGAGGCCTTCAATGCCGACGGCTATCTGCGCACGGGCGATGTCGGCCTGCTCGACGACGATGGTTATCTGTTCATCGTCGACCGCACCAAAGACATGCTGTTGTGCAGCGGCTTCAATGTCTACCCGCGCACCATCGAGGAGGCCATCTATGCCCACCCGGGCGTGGCCGAGGTCTGCGTCATCGGCATCCCGGATGACTACCGCGGCCAGTCGCCCAAGGCCTTCATCACGATGAAGCCCGGCGCCGAGCCGCCCACGCTGGCCGCGATGAAAGAGTTCTTGAAAGACCGGCTCGGCAAGCACGAGATGATCGGCGCGCTTGAGGTCCGTGCCGAGCTGCCCAAGACCCCGGTGGGCAAATTGTCAAAAAAGACGCTGGTGGACGAAGAAGCGGCACGCGCAAAACCCGCCGCCTGAGCGACAGACCTCACCCACCGAGGACGATCCGATGACCGACATGAGCCACCTGAGCGTGATCGACGGCGCTTTTTTGCACCTTGAAAGCCCGGAGATGCCGATGCATGTGGGCAGCCTGGCGCTGTTTGAGGCGCTGCCGGCAGACGGCAAAGTGGGCCCGGCCGAGTGGTTTGATGCCGTCAAAGCCCATGTCACCAGCCGGCTGCACCTGGCGCCGGTGTTCACCCGCAAGCTCGCGCTGATGCCGTTTGACCTGGCGAATCCGGTGTGGATCCATGACGACGACATCGACCTGGACTACCACATTCGCTACCTGGTGCTGCCCAAGCCCGGCACGATGGCGCAGATGCACGCGCTGTGCGCCCGGCTGCACTCCAGCCTGCTCGACCGCAGCCGCCCGCTGTGGGAGTTTTATGTGATCGAGGGCCTGGCCGACGGCCGGCTGGGTTTTTACTCCAAAGTGCACCACGCGGCGGTGGACGGCCAGGCCGCCGTGGCGCTGGCGAACAGCATTTTTGATGTCACCCAAGCGCCGCGCCGGGTGCGGCCGCCGCGCGCCGCCACCAGCCACCGCTACCAGTTGGGCGTGGCCGAGCTGCTGGCCGCCGCGCTGGGCAACCAGTTGCGCCAGTGGGTCGAGTTTGCCAAGCTGCTGCCGCCACTGGCCGGCGCGGCGCTGGGCGCGGCCAAACAGGCGCTGGCCGAGCGCCACGCCGGCACCGGCACGGCCGCACCCGGCACGCGCCTGAAGTGGGCGCCGGCCACGCCGTTCAATGTGTCGATCACCAACCAGCGCGCTTTTGCCGGTGTGGCGCTGCCGCTGCCCGAGGTCAAGGCCATCGGCAAGCAACACGCTGCGTCGGTCAACGACATGGTGCTGTGGCTGTGCAGCACCGCGCTGCGCGAGTACCTGGCTGAATCGCAAGAACTGCCGGCCAAAACCCTGGTCGCCGGCGTGCCGATCTCACTGCGCTCTGAGGGCGACACCACCAGCAACAACCAGGTCTCGGGCACGCTGATCGACCTGGCCACGCACATCAAAGACCCGCTGCAGCGCCTGGCCGACATCATCGCCGGCACGCGCAGCATGAAGGCCCAGATGGGCAGGTTTGGCAGCCTGATCCCGACCGATTTCCCGTCGCTGGGCTCACCCTGGCTGCTCAGCGGCCTGGCCTCGCTGTACGGGCGCAGCCGGCTGGCCAGCCGGCTGCGCGTGGCCAACGTCACGATCTCCAACGTGCCCGGCCCGCAGGTGCCGCTGTACCTGGCCGGCGCCCGCATGGAGGGGCTGTACCCGCTGTCCATCGTGGTGCACGGCGTGGCGCTGAACATCACCGTGCAAAGCTATCGGGGCCAGTTGTGCTTTGGCCTGATCGCCTGCCGCCGCGCCGTGCCCGATGTGGCTGAGCTGGCGCGGCAGATGGTGCGGGCGTTTGCGGCGCTGCAGACGTTGCCAGCGCCGGCTGCCGCCCCGGTCGCTGCGGCTGAACCTGCGGCCGCAGCCACCGCGCCGCCCCGGCCACCCCGGCCGGTTCGCAAACCGCAGTTGGCGGTGGTGGATGCCGCCCCGTCGCTGGTGGCCGGCGCCACCCGCCAAGCCGTGCCCAAGCCCAGGCCACGCCGCGCCAAGGCGGCCTGATCACAGGCCACCCACCACCTTGGACCCGCCATGACCCTGATCGCCAACATCGTCGTCGCGCTGGTGGGGCGGCTGCATGTCCACTGCCGGGTGCGCAAGACGTTGTTGTGGCAAATGCCGGTCGGGCCGCGCGCCTTTGGGCCGTACCGCGCGGTCACCGCCAGCCGCAAGAGACTGTTCGTGCAGGCGCTGCCGAGTGTGATCGGGCTGGTGCGGGTGGCGCCGGGCTGAGCCGTGGCCTTGACCATCCGCACCCAGCAGATGCAGGCTTTGCAAAGCGCGGCCTTCGAGGGCTTTGTGCAGCGCTTGATCGAGCATTTGCTGAAACACCACGGCGACACGCTGGTGGCGGCGCCGGACGGCCAGGGCACACCGCTGCAGGGCCTGAAGCCAGAGGTCCGGGCGGCGTGGGTGCGGCAGGGCATCACGCGGGCGCGCGCGCACGGGCTGAGCTGGGCCTCCAGTCTGACCACTTTTGTGGCCCTGCTGCTGGTGATGGGGCCAGACTTTGACAGCGTGCCGTTGATGCGCGCAATCCTCGATGCCAAGCTGGGTGAGCGCGAAAAGATGAGCGCCCTGGTCAGCCTGCCCAACGCGGCCGATTGGCAGGCCGCCAGCGCACTCGACCCGGCCGCTTCCCGGCTGCGGCCTGGCGCCGGCGAGGCCTGACGATGGCATTCATCTGGCCGCTGCTCGGCAAAGCCGCCCGGCTGGTTTGGGACCCGCAGGACGAGGCGCGCAAGATTGCCGAACAAGCTTTGCAGGCGATGGCGCAACGCAAGCCCGAGATCGCGATTCAGGAATGCGTGGTGCGGCGGGTCGAGCCCGAGACCGAAGGCGTGGTATTTGCCGATGCCTGGCAAACCTGGCCCTCTTCAAAGGCGCGCGGCTATATCGCCATTCTGGATGCGGTCAACGCCAATATCAACGCCACGCCGGCCGACAAAGCCCTGCTCGGCAAATTCCTGACCGAACAGATCGGCATCGAAGGCTGCAAGTGGACAATCCGACAGGAGGCCCGTGAAAACCTGCAGGAACACGCCTTCAAGGTGTTTCACGGGCCGTATGTCGTCAACATGACGGCCCGCGATTCAACCGACAAGCTGTGGGTTGGTGAGGCCAAGGGCGGCGCAGCCAAGCTCCAGCCCGGGCAGGGCACGCGGGCCAACGTGCTGAAGACAGCCAAGAAAATGAAGAACAACCAAAGAAAGTCGAAGAAGCGCCTGCGCGGTGAAACCGATGCCGAGCAAGAAGCTCGTGTTGCCGAGGAAAGCAAGCGCCGCAAGGACGTGGGCGAAGAAATCGAGGACGAGATACTCACCAATCCCTTCAACAGCAGATTCTTGTCCACCAGCGTCGCCGTTGACGGACGCAGCAACCCGATCATCATCAAGGACGTCAAAATCTAAATGCTGACCTATTTTCATCACGTCGATCCGGACGACCTGCGCGATAACTGGGAGCGGCGCTTGAAGCACTATGCCAAGATGACCGGCGACGGTTTGGCGCAAAAGCTGGTTGACCGCAACGCCGGCTGGATGCAATTGGCAGGCAACGATGCGCTCGATCTGGCCTGCATGGCCTACGCATTCGAGGACAACCCGGCCACGGTGCTGGCCTACACCAAAAGCGCGGCCCAACACTATGCCCGGGCCTGGGATTTTGAGGTGCTGCTGGCGCCGTCGGAATTCATGCTGTTTCTGGGCCTGGCGCTGATCAGCAGCGACACCGGTTTCATCACCAGTCTGACAAATGCACCGAACAAGCGCTTTAGCGACCCGGACGATCCTGCACCCGCTGCGGCCTATGGCCTGGCCGAGGCGGCCTGCCGGCTGGCAGCGGGCGATGCCGCCAAGGCAACCGGTCTGGCCGCTGCGGCAAAGGCGGCAGCAGCCAAGCTGAACCGTTTCGAGGCGGCCGAGTATGCCGGCCTGCTGCTGATGGTGCAGGCGCTTGCGGCGGGCGACGAGGCACTCTGGAAAACAGCCTGCACGCAACGCCGCACCGACTACATCAAACTCTTTTCGCGGCCCGACTACCGCCAGTTTCCCGAGGCGCTGATCGACCTGCGGGCCACCAGCCTGGCGCGCCTGGCGTTGCGCCGGGCCTGGGCCGTGCCAGCGTCGGTGTATATCCCCGAACTGTTGCTGACAAGTTGACGCATGGGCTACGCCGTCGAGTTGTACGCCTGCGACTGGGCCGATCTGCAAGCCGTGCTGGGTGCCGGTGACACGGGTTTTCTCGACGCGGTGCGGCGCGACCAGGGGCCGGGTTTGGCCCATCTGCCGATGGCCGAATGGGATGCCGCACTGCGCGATTTGCTGCTGCTGCCGGCCGCCCAACGCGCGGGCTCGAAGTCGGCGCAGGCCGGGCCAGAAACGTCGGACGCCGGTGCACTGGCCTGGGCGGCTGTCATCCGCCAGCGCGGCGAGTTGATCGGCCGGCTGCAGCACAGCAGCATGGCGGGCCGGGCATTCCGCGAAGAGTTTCTGGCCAAGCTGGCCCCGGCAGCGCTGAGCACGGCGCTGGACCTGGCGGCGTTGCTGACCTCACGCACGCTGTTCGGCCTGTGGCACGCCGCTTATCCGTCCTGGGGGGGCTTGACCCGAGCCGAAATCAGCGGCCTGGTGCCAGCCATCGACATGGATGCCTTGCCGGCGTTGGGCGACTCCGACGACGATGCCTGGTTTTATGCGCTTTGCGATGCCTTGGTCTACGCGCACCAGGCCGGTCGGGACATTGTTTCGTTGTATTTGTGAGCCCGACAGGCTCCTAGGAGGCTGTCGGGCTTGGGGATCGTCGGCTGCAATTTGGCCGCAGCGGTCCATTTTTCACCGGCTTTTTGTCCCATAGCGACGGCTATGGGCCTGCAAACCCGGCAAAAACTGTCCTCGCTGGGGCCAAATTTCGCTTCGACGCCCCAAGCCCG
>JANLOP010000272.1:0-2310 GCA_031366635.1 Betaproteobacteria bacterium
CCCGACGCCACATGCCCGGCCGGCACATGCTGGGCGGCGCTGTGGATGTGGCGCGGATGGTCGTCAAAGAAAAAATCAGCCGCGAACTCACGCAAAAACTCGCCCTTCGGCAGGCCGCCGAGAAACATCGCCTGATCGACCTCGATCTGCCAGTCCATCAGCGTGCGGATGGCCCGCTCATGCGCCGGGGCGCTGCGCGCCGTGACCAGGGCGGTGCGCACCCGCATGCCCGACGCGCTGCCGGCCTGTTGCAGCCGCAGCAGCGCTTGCAGCACCGGCTTGAACGGGCCAGCGGCCAGCGGCGTGGCCACCTGGTCTTGCTCATGGCGCTGAAAGGCCAGCAAGCCGCCCTGCTGGTAGACCTGCTCGGCCTCGTCCGAGAACAGCACCGCATCGCCGTCAAACGCAATGCGCAGCTCTTGCGGATGGGCCAGGGAGGCTTGCGGCGCCAGCGGCGACACGCGCGCCGCCGGCACGCCGGCGGCCAGTGCCGCGCGCACATCGGCCTCATTCGCCGACAAGAAAAGCTGGGCATTGAGCGGGCCCAGGTAGCGCCAGGGTGACTCGCCCCGGGTGAACACGCCGCGCTCTACCGCCAGCCCGTAATGCTGGCAAGAGCGGAAGACGCGCAGCCCCGACACCGGGTCGTTGCGCGACAGGATCACCACCTCCACCCGAGGTTCTGTTGCCCCTGCGTTGAAAGCCAACAGCTTGCGCGCCAGTGAAAACGCCACGCCGGGCGGCGCCGGCAGGTCGAGCCGGGCCAGTTGCAGTTGCATGTAGGCGCGGTCGTCATGGCCCTCAAAGACTTCGTTCTCGGCCTCGAAATCAAACAACGCGCGCGAGGACAGCGCAATCACCAGGCGGTCGGGCGGGGCCGGTGGGCTGGGCAAGGTGCCGCTGCCGGGCGGGGCGGGAAGATGCATGGCTGGATCATAGAAGCCACCTGGCCGCTGGCTGCTGGCCGATCCACCGACCAGCGGCCCGCCGCCGCAGCGCGCACCGGAGTGGCGCGTCGCACGGCCCGGCCGGCGCTGGAACGTGGGCCGGCCGAGGCGCCGCGCCGCGCCAGATCAGTTCATAAAGCCCAGCGGCCCGCGCTTGCCGGCGCCGCCTGCGGCCGGCAGATCGCCGGGCTCGATGCGGTCACGGCCGTCGAGCCGGGCATTGCCAAAGCCGGTCATCCAGGCCCGGCGCATCTCACGCGGGGCCATCTCGGCCAGGCCGTCCAGCACCGCATCGCCCGGCGCCGGCTCAAAGCGGCGGCCCCAGTCATGCTGGCTGCGGATGCTGCTGTACAGCCGCAGCGCGATGGCGCGGGCGGCGTCGCGATCAGGCGCGGCCACCTGGTAAACATTCACCCGGTTCAGGATCGGCTCAGGGATGGCCCGCTCGTCGTTGGCGGTGGCCACCCAGATCATTTGACTGGCGTCCACCGCCACCTCGGCAAATTCATCGACAAATTGCTCGGCGGTGTCGTGCTCCAGCAGGCTGTACAGCGCGCCCAGCGGGTCGTAAGCATGCTCGCCCCGGGCCTTGTCGATTTCATCGACCACCATCACCGGGTTGGCATATTGCCCGTCCACCAGCGTCTCGAACACCTTGCCGGGGCGGGCGCCCTTCCACTGGCTGGACGCACCCGACAGCACCCAGCCGGCGGTGAGTGAGCTCATCGAGACAAAGCCCATGCCGGTGCCCAGCAACTGCGCCACCTCGCGCGCAAAGTGGGTCTTGCCCACGCCGGGCGGGCCGAGCAGCAGCATCGGCGTGATCTCCAGCGGGTCGCGGCTGTCATGGCACAGCGCCAACTGGCGCCGGATGTCGTCGAGCACCTCGTGAAAGTTCGGCATCTCGTCGTACAGATGGGCCATCGCCGGAAGCCCGCTGGGCTTGACCTGAAAACGCTCCGGGCCCTTTTCGAGCATGCGCTCGTAGGTGCTGCGCAGGCTCTCGTGCTCTTTGGGCAGCAGCTTGGTGAGCAGCCGCTCGACCTCGTCGCAGCGGTAGACGCTGCGCATCTGCGCGATCGGGATACTGCCGCGCGACACGGGGACCAGTTCACTGGAGTGGCTCATCCGGGACTCCTTTTGGGGGCTTGCCCATTCAAGCAAGAGGCTGCCACAAGTGCCGCCCGGATCAAAGGCCGGTAGACACCGCATTTGCGGGTACGCCACGCCTAAAACGTCAGCAAGTCACGGGCCAGGGCGGGCGGCGTTGAATGCCTGGTTCCCGAAGGGCGCCAAGCTGAGCTTGTCGAGTCGAGTGAGGTCGGCTCAGCAAATGGGCGTTGCCGGCCAGCAGCGGTCAGCC
>JANLOP010000108.1:0-25206 GCA_031366635.1 Betaproteobacteria bacterium
GCTATTCACGATGTCTGAAGCTCATCAATTGGCGCGCCAATCCCGATGCGGAAACAACTGACTGGAGAGCCCGTCGCGGGAGAACTGCACAGCGGGTTCGGAGGGAGGGGACGGCGAGCGCCGTTCCCTACCCCTATCCAACGATGGCTATGAGCCGGCGAATCCGACAAAAACTGTCTTCGCTGGGGCCAATTTTGGCTACGCCGCACTGCGTGAACGCTTCGACGCCCCAAGACCGACAGGCTCCTCGTGGCCGGTGAGTTCGAGCAGGCCGAGATCACCCGCACTTTTTACGACGAGTACCTGGCGGTGGCCGATCTGTCGGCCGATTTCTACCTTGAGACCGTGCAAAAGGTGTTTCAGGATCACGCACTGCCCCGGGGTGAGCTGCTGTTCCGTGGCCGCAAGGTCAACCCGGCCGCGATCCGCCGCACCGCGCTGCTGACGGTGGAAGGTGAGCGCGACGACATCTGCGCCATCGGCCAGACATTGGCCGCGCAAGACCTGGCGAGCAGCCTGCGGCCCTATCTGCGCACCCATTACGTGCAGCCCAATGTGGGCCACTACGGCGTGTTCAGCGGCAAGCGGTGGCAAAACCACATTTACCCGGTGGTGCGCAATGTGATCCACACCTCGCAGTGACGGGGGCGCTTGTGTCCGGTGGGGCGGCGCGCCGTCCCACAAGGCCGGGCCGTGAACCGGGTCAGAATGCGGGTCATGAAAATCAACCGCTTGGCCAAGTTGCTGGCCACCAACTTGCTGGCGGTGGCGGGTGTGGTCGTGAGTGCACAACCACCGGCGAAAGCATCCGCAAACGCATCCGCAAACGCATCCGCAAACGCCCCGGCCCAAAGCCCCGCGCCGTCGCCCGGCCCGGCGGCATCGGCGCCGCGCGACGCCAAACCGCGGCCCCGGCTGATGAGCCCGGCACAAACCCGGGACAGCGCCACGATGCCGCGTGAGTTGCGGCCCGAGCAGCCGACCCAACCGCAAATCAACATCCCGCTCGGCAGATCGGCGGACGCACGGCCCAAGCCGGCCGCGCGCGCCGCCAGCCGCGCCGGCCCGGCCGGCATCAACGACGCGGTGGCGCGCTGCGAGGCCATCGCCGACGCCACCGAGCGCGGCAAATGCCGCGACGGGCTGGCGCGCCAGTCGGGCCAATCGGGCCCGCGTTGAGCCGCGTGCTGGCCCGCCTGCCCGCCCCGCTGCGCGGTGCCATCACCGCCACCACGCTGACCGCCAGCACCGTGCTGCTGACCACGCTGATGATGCTGCCGGCGCTGCTGAAGTGGCTGCTGCCGATGGATGTTGTGCGCCGGCCCTGCGACCGCGCGCTCACCGCGCTGGCGGCCGGCTGGGTGGCGATCAACAACGGCTGGATCGCCGCCGTGCGCCCGGCGACGTGGGACGTGCAGGGCACCGACCACCTGCACCGGCAGGGCTGGTATCTGGTGTCGAGCAACCACCAGAGCTGGGTCGATATCCTGGTGCTGCAGCGCATCTTTCATGGCCGCATCCCGTTCTTGAAGTTTTTTCTCAAGCAAGAGCTGATCTGGGTGCCGGTGATCGGCCTGGCCTGGTGGGCGCTCGACTTCCCGTTCATGAAGCGCGGCCGGGGCCACGGCGCCCGGCAAAACGACCTCAAAGCCACGCGCGAGGCCTGCGAAAAATTCAAGCGCATCCCCACTTCGGTGATCAATTTTGTCGAGGGCACGCGCTGCACGCCGGCCAAGCAGGCGGCGCAAGGCAGCCCGTACCGGCACCTGCTCAAACCCAAGATCGGCGGCCTGGGCATTGCGCTGGCGACGATGGGTGAGCAGTTCGAGGCGCTGCTGGACGTCACCATCGTCTACCCGGGCGGCACGCCGCAGTTCTGGGATTTGCTGAGCGGGCGCATCGGCGCGGTGACGGTGCGGGTGCAGCAGCGCGCCATCCCGGCCGACGTGCTGGGCAGTGATCCGATGGGCGACAAGGCTTACCGGCAGCGGCTCAGTGGCTGGGTCGAGCAGCAGTGGGCTGACAAAGACCGCCTGATCGACGCGCTGCTGGGCCCGCCGGCCGCCGCCACCACGCCAGCCCGGCCGGCCCCGGTTGAGCTTTGAGCGTGGCCGTGCCGACCGCTGCCCACGCGCCGGCCGCCGCTGCCCGCCCCGCTGCGGGCGCCTATGCGCTGCTGGTGGTGGCGGTGCTCGGCTTTGCCTCGGGCCTGCCGCTGGCGCTCACCGGCCAGGCGCTGCAAGCCTGGCTCAGCACCGAAGGCGTGGACATCGCCACGATCGGGTTCTTGAGCCTGGTCGGCCTGCCCTACACCTTCAAATTCTTGTGGGCGCCGCTGATGGACCGCTTCGAGCTGTGGCCCGCGCTCGGCCGGCGCCGGGGCTGGCTGGTGCTGACGCAACTCGGGCTGGCCGGCGCGTTGTGGCTGCTGTCGGCCACATCGCCCAGCGGCGCGCTGCAAGGTTTTGCGCTGCTGGCGGTGTTGGTGGCGTTTGTCTCGGCGTCGCAAGACGTGGTGATCGACGCCTACCGCACCGATTTGCTGGCACCGGCGCAGCGCGGCCTGGGCGCGTCGCTGAATGTGCTGGGCTACCGGCTGGCGATGATTTTGTCCGGCGGCGTGGCGCTGATCTGGACCGACGCGGTGCAGGGCAGCGGCTGGTCGTGGCCGCAGGTCTACCGGTTGATGGCGGCCATCATGGTCGGTGTGGCGCTTTTCTCGGCGCTGGCCTTGCCGCGCCTGCCGGCGCCACCCCCGGCCGGCCCGCATGACACACCGCGCAGCGCGGCGCGCCACGATTTGCTCGGGTTTTTGGCGGTGGTGCTGGCGGTGGCGGCGGGCTATCTGGCCACTTTGTACGGTTTTACCCCGCTTGCCCAGGCGCTGCTGGGCCCCTGGCTGGCGCAATCGGCCGGCGCCGGGTTACTGCCGCACACGCTGACACACACGCTGCCGCCCATGCTGCCCCCCGCGCTGCAAGCACGCTGGATCGACCTGCTGGCGCTGCTGATGGGCCTGGCCTTCACGCTGCCGCTGGCCGCCTGGGCCGCGCGGCGGGCCCGGTTCGACACCTTGCTCAGCGGGCTGGGCAGCTATTTCTCGCAGCCCGGCGCGGCGCTGTTTTTGCTGTTCATCGTCTTCTACAAGCTGGGCGATGCGTTTGCCGGCGCGCTGATGACGCCGTTTTTGCTCAAGGCGATGGCCTTCAGCTCGGCCGAGGTGGGCGTGGTGAACAAGATCATCGGCCTGTGGCTCACGCTGGGCGGCGCGCTGCTGGGCGGCCTGCTGATGCTGCGCCTGGGCCTGTGGCGCGCGCTGATGCTGTTTGGCGTGCTGCAAGCGGTCAGCAACCTGGGCTTTTGGTGGCTGGCGCTGCAGGGCAAAGGCAGCCTGCCGGGGCTGCTGATCCCGGCGTTTGATTGGGGCTTTGTGACGCTGTCGCAGGCCACGCCGGTGGACGGCGGGCTGCTGATGGTGATCGCCTTCGAGAACCTGTCGGGCGGCATGGGCACGGCGGCGTTTTTGGCGTTCTTGATGAGCCTGACCCAGCAGCGCTTCACGGCCACCCAGTTTGCGATGTTGAGCGCGTTTGCCTCGGTCGGCCGGGTCTGGGTCGGCCCGCTGGCCGGGGTGCTGGCCGCGTCCATCGGCTGGCCCCACTTTTTTATCGTGTCCACCGTGCTGGCGCTGCCAGCGTTGGGTTTGCTGTGGCTGATGCGGGCCAGCGTGCGGCGGCTGGACGCCGTACCCGGCGCGCCGCTGGATGATTGACTTTTTAACCGGAGATTGCCCCGATGAAACCCGCGCGATGCACCGCCTTCAACACCTCGGCGTCGGTAGATTTGCCGGCGCTGGTGCGCGCCAGCCACCTGGCCTGCCCCTGCGCGCTGCACGCCCGGCGCCGGCTGGGCGGGGCGCTGATCGGCGGCGGGGCGCTGGCCGCTTTGGGCGTGGCGACTTTGGGCCTGGGCGCGGCCGGCAGTGCCCAGGCCCAGGACGCTGAATGCCGGCGCTCCAGGTTCACCCAGGCAGTGTCGGCCGAGCAGGTGGAGCAGGCCGCCGGCCAGCAATACCAGCAGTTGCTGCAACAGGCGTCCGAGCAGCGTGCGCTGGTGCCGGCCGGCAATGCCCAGGTGCAGCGCCTGCAGTACATCGCCAGACGCATCATCCCGTTCACCGCCGGTTGCAACTCGCGCGCCCAGCAGTGGCGCTGGGATGTCAACCTGATCGGCTCAAAAGAGCTGAATGCCTTTTGCATGCCGGGCGGCAAGATCGCTTTTTACTACGGCATCCTGGCCAAGCTGCAACTCGACGACGACGAGGTGGCGATGATCATGGGCCACGAGATGGCGCATGCGCTGCTGGAGCATGCCCGCGCCCGCATGGGCAAGACGATGGCCACACGCGGCATGATCGAGCTGGGCGCGGCGCTGTTTGGTCTGGGCGGGGCCGGCCGCACGCTGGCCGACATGGGCGGCCAGTTGCTGACGCTGCGCTTCTCACGCGATGATGAGTCGGAGGCCGATACGCTGGGCCTGCTGCTGGCCGCGCGCGCTGGCTACAAGCCGGCGGCCGGCATCTCGCTGTGGCAAAAAATGCTGTCCGCCAATCAAGGCGCGCCGCCGCAGTGGCTGAGCACGCATCCGTCGGGCGACAGCCGCATCCGCGACATGCAGTCGCACATGGCGCGGGTCGATCCTGAATACGACCGGGCCGGCAAGCCCGAGCGCCGGTTCGCGCCACCCACGGCGTGAGCGTTTGAATCGGCACGGGCTGGCGGCCCGCCTGCGCCGCCAGCCCGGTGCCGCCAGACGCCAGACGCCCGGCGCCCGGCGCTACCAGCGCTGCGGCAGCGGCTTGGTCAGCAGGTAGTGGTTGTCTAACACGGTGACGTAGCCGCCGCGCTCCAGGTCTTTCATCAGCCGGCTCACCATCTCGCGTGAGCAGCCCAGCCGGTTCGACATCTCCTGGTGCGTCAGCCGCTCGGCCACTTGCAAAGAGCCGTCGGCCTGGCGCACCGCCAAATCTTGCAGCAGGGCCTTGAGCCGGCCGTAGACATCGTGCAGCGCCAGTTGGCGCACGCTGAGCGTGGCCACCCGCACCCGGCGGATCACCTTGGCCAGCAACTCAAAGGCAAACTCGGGCCGGTCGGCGATAAATCGCTCCAGCGTGCGCCGGCTCACCACCACGCAGGTGCAAGCCTCCAGCGTGATGACGCTGGCCGAGCGCGGGCCGCCGTCCAGGCTGATCTCACCCAGGTACTCCCCGGGGCCGTAAGCGCCGTAAGTCACCTCGCGGCCGTTGTCACCGGCGCTGTAGGCCCGCATGCGGCCACTGAGCAGGATGAACAGCGTGTCGCCCTGGTCGCCCTCGTGGATCAGCACCGTGCCTTTGCGGTAGCGCCGGGTCTCACCGCGCTCAACCAGCGCCACCAGCGCATCGGACATCGCCGCCCGCGCGGCCGCCGGAATGGCGGCCGCAGCGACCGCCGAACTGGCGGGCGAAGCAGCGGGGCGGTGCGGGTCAGCGGACAGGGCGATCATGGGGCGGCGGTGGTCGAAAAACGACCCGCCGCCGCAGACGATGCTAACTGCGCCGGCCGCCGCTGCCATGCCGTTGCGCTGACCCTCCCGGCGATCAACCGTAACAGCGCGTGACCGCGCCGCGCTGCCGGGCTCAGGCATGCAGCAGGCGGGCGCCGTTGCGCTCAGTGCCCGCGTGCAAGCCCGGCAGGCCCTGCAACACGCTGACCAGCGGCGGCAGCAGCGCCACCTGGCGCACCAGCGCACGGATGCTGCCGGCGCCGGTTTTTTGCCGGATGCTGCCAATCTGCGTGCGCACCGTGGCCAGGCCCACGCCCTGGCGCTGCGCCACTTGCTGCGGGGTGAAATCGGCACACAGCCCCTTCATCACCGCCGTCTCGGCCATCGTCAGGCGGTGGCTGCGGGCAAACCAGTCCACCGTCAGCTCCTCGCAGACCTGGCGCTTGCCCAGCAGCACGGCGGTGCCGGGCAGCTCATCGTCGCCCAGCGCCGGCAGCGGCACCACCGCCACGCTGATGCGTGAGCCGCCTTCACCCAGTTGCAGCAGCCGGCGCAGGCCACGCGCGGCACCGGCCAGCGCCTCGCGCAGCGGCACGCCGTCCTGGGCGTGGCGGGCCTGCAACTGGTCGCCGTCGAGTTGCAGCGCGTGCGCGTCGTCCATGTCGCGCAGCGCGGCCTTGTTGACATGGCTGACGCGCCGGGTGTCGGCCAGCAGCAGCATGCCGTAATCCAGCGTGTCGAGCATTTGCGCCATGCGGCGCTGCGGCAGCGGCTGGGCGCCGCGCCGGTCGGGCCCGCCGTAGCCGCGGGCGCGTCCGGGGACCAGGGCGGTGCGCGGCGCCGGCAAGCCACTGAGGGTGGCCAACAGCCCGGTGGCATCGGAACGCGTGTCGTGTAGCAAGTCCAGCATGTCGCTTCTCCGGTGGCAGGGGCGGTACAGGTGGCACCGCCCGCTGCATGGCCGAAAGAATAGTCCGCTGCAAGCGCCTGGTTCGGTGACGCCTGACCCCCTCCGGGCTGTGATGGATTCACAGCCGCCACCCCCTCTTCGGAGGGGTTTTGGGGTGGTTTTAGCGGGGTGCTTCGCTGCTGTCGAGTTGCAGCCAGACCCGGCCCGCCAGCACCCGCGCCGGGTAGCAACGCAGCGCAGCGATGGCCGGTGCGCCGGTGGCCGCGCCGGTGCGCACATCGAAGCGGCCCTGGTGCAGCGGGCACTCGATCTCATGGTCCAGCAAGAATCCTTCGCACAACCGGGCGTTGCCGTGCGTGCAGCGGTTGTCGGTGGCAAACACCGCACCGGCCACGCTGTACAGCGCAATCTCGCCGTGCGGGCCGGGCAGCGTGGTCACATCGTCGGGGCTCAGCAGCTCGGCCGCCAGCACGTCGGTCCAGCCGGCGTCATCGGTGTTCAAAGGGGGGCAGGGGTCGGTCATGGCGGGCAGCGCGTCGGCGCTCAGATGGGGTAGATCATCGCGTTCGGGATCATCTCGCTGTCGTACACGCACAGCCGCTCGGCAAACTTCAAGCCGGTCGGCGTTTGCACCACGGTGTCGAGGTAGCGGCCGACGTTGAACACCGTGCTGGGCCCGTCCAGCTTGGTGCGGAACACCGCGTAATTGGATTCGCAGCGCAGCCGCCAACGGGCACCCTGGCCGCTGACGCCCAGCACCCGGGGCAGGCCCACGACATGGCGCTGGTAGTACGGATCATGGAACAGCGTCTCGCGGATGCCGTACACCCGGTCGATCAACATGCCCTTGCTCTCAAAGCTGAGGGTGGCCAGCGGAAACCCGCGCTCATGGTTTTCACGCGGTTGCAGGCGGTAGACGGCGTCGTCGGTGAAAAACTCGGGCCACAGCGACCAGTCACCGCCGTCCACGGCGGCGGCGTAGTCGGCCTGCAATTGCAGCAGGGCCTGGTAGGTCTCGAAATCAAGCGCGGCAGGCGGCAGATCGGGTGTCATGCGGCGGCCTCGTCGGCTTCCATCACCTGCCGCCAGTAGCGGTACATGCCGCGGATCAGGGTTTCGGTGACCATGTGGTCGGCATCGGCCACGCCGTGCCCGCCCAGCTCCACCAGCGTGCGGTGCTGGGGCTTTTGTTCGAACCCCTGCTGTGAGAACTCGATCACCTCACCATCGTCGGCCGAGACAAAGCCGGCCGGGCCAAACAGGTTGGCCTGGCGCAGCCGGCGCTGGGTCATGTCGGGGGCATCGTCGGCAAAGCCGAAGTGGGTCCAGACAAAATCGAAGGCGCCGTGGCCGTCGGGCTGGATGTGGCGCACCGACACGCTGTTGACCTGCTGCTGGAAGATCACGCTGGGGAACAGCGTGGTCATCACCGCCGTGGGCCCGCCCCACCAGGGCTCGGCCACGATGTCGAGAAAGCGCGGGTCTTGCAATTGCATCGCCGGCTTGAAGCTGGCCACCGCCGTCACCGCCCCGGCCGCGCCAGCCGTGCCCCGGGTGGACACCATCGCGGCGTGGCGGTGGTGGCGGTCCATCACGAGTTTGGATTCGTTGTCGGCGCGCCACAGGCCGAAGGTGACAAACCAGGTGTGCAGCAGGCCCGGGTGGTACGGGTCTTTGATGTTCTCCTGCATCAGCTTCCAGTTGCCGGGGATGCGCTGGCGGTTGTAGCCCAACAGCGTGAGGGCGCGGCCATTGAACAGCCGGTCGAAGTAGGCCAGCACGGCCGGGCCGATAAAGTCTTCCAGCGTCTCCATCGCATGGTCGAAGGTGGCGAAGACCACGCCGCCCCGGCTGGCCACGCGCAGCTTCGTCAGGCCGTGGTCGGCGGTGTTGAAATCGGCCGGCATGCCGCCGTTGATGCGCCCGCCCTGCTTGACGCCGCGCCGGAAAGGCACGCCTTGCAGATCGCCCTGCAAGGTGTAGCTCCACTGGTGGTAGGGGCAGACAAACTCGCTGCGCTTGCCGTGCCGCTCACGGCAGAACTGCATGCCGCGATGGGCACAGACGTTCTCCACTACGCTGATGGCGCCGTCGGCGGCACGCACCATGATCACCGAGCGCTCACCCACCACCGTGCGCTTGAAATCACCCGGCTCGGGGATCTCGACTTCCAGCCCGACGTAACACCAGTGGTTTTTGTAGAACAGCCGCGCCAGCTCTTGCCGGTGCAGCGCGTCGCTGGTGTAGGCGGCAAACGGGATGCGGTGGGTGCCGTCGGCCTCCCAGTGCAGCGGGGTCATGGGCGGGTCTCCTCGGGTGGGCGGGCGGTGGCCGGCACGCTGCTGTGGGCGCGTGCTTTGCAGCAGGCATGGCCGTGCGTTTGTAACTCGGTTTGTAACGTAGTTTGTCCAGCGAGTCTGCACCGTGAACCAGCGCCGTCTTCCGGCCGAATCAACCGCCGCCGCTGGATTGGGCTGGCCGGGCCGCACGGCGCCAGCGCTCGCCGCCCTGCCTGACGTAGCGCGCCACCACATGGCGCCACGGGATGATGAACGGGATGATCACCACCATCAGGCACTGCCAGGTGGTGGCCCGGGTGGCCTCGTCCATCTGCCCGGCCCGCCACAGCGGCAGCGCGACGACGGCCAGCCAGATCGACTTCCACGCCAGCTCCCACAGCAGCAGCGGCAGCATCTGCAGCGGGTAGCGCAGGCCCAGCACCGACAGCGCCGAAAACGCCGCCAGCATGCAGGCAACCACGCCGTCCATCAGCGCCCACGGCTGGTCGTGGTGGATGACGCCGGGCCAGACCACGGTGCCCAGCCCGACGACGATCAGCAAGTACAGCGCGCGCAGCAGGTAGAGACGAAATAGCGAGACATCGGTCATTTGCGGGGCTTCTGGCGGTGGGGGGTGGGCTGGCGCGGTGTCAAGCGCCGGCGCTACTCAACGTCCTTCAAGACTTTTTCCACCGCTGTCAGGCGCGCCTGCACATTGGCCAGCGTGGCGCTGATGGCGGCCAGCGCCACGGCGGTCTCGGCCTGCGCAGCGGCCGCATGGGCGGCGATCTGGCGGTAAGCCTGCTCATCCGCCACCCGCGCCCGGGCTTGCTGCATGGCCGAGAAATAGCGCATGCCGAAGACCCCCAAAATCGTGGCCAGCGGCAGGCCGAGCGTCAACAGGAACAGGTTTTCAGACATGTCGGCCTCTACTTTTCAACGGGGGTGGTCAAAGGGGTGGTCAAAGATTTGGCGGCCTCGGCAATCGCGGCCGGCGTGAGTGGCACGTCAAAACGGTTGACATCGAAGTAGTTCAGCGCCTTGCCGTCCGCCGACAGCTCCAGTTGGCTGCTGACCAGGCCCGCGTCGGCCAGCTTTTGCAGATGCAGGTGCAGCAACGGGCGGCTGATGCCGATCTCGCGCGCCAACTGGCTGACGTAGTTGCGCCCGCCGGTGGCCAGCGCGGCGATGATGCGCAGCCGGTGCGGATTGGCCAGCGCGGCCAGCACCGCCAGCAAGCGGTCGCCATCACCTTCGCCATCGCCGACACCATCACCATCCGCAGAGAGAATTTTCATTTTCACGTGTCAATAATATATAGCACGTGAAATTAATTCAAGTGGCAAACGCACTGGCGGACCGCGGCTTCACGTGATCGATGAACCACCGGCCCGCCGGCCCGGGTGGCGCCGACGCCGGCTGGCAGGCCGACATCGCCAACTTCACGCGCCAATGGCACGGAAGGCTTGCTGGAGGGCAATAAGCCTCCATCGCGTCGGCGCGCGGCCGCGTTGATCCCGCCGGCAGCCCGGCTGGGCCGGCAAAATTGCTGTCGATGCGATGAACAGCCACAGCGTGGCGCCGGACGAGCTGAAAGGCCAGGCGTCTGGCTGCGTCGTGGCCGCCGCGTTCCCGCGCGACCTGGTGGTCAAGACCCTGAACCAGCTGCCGGCGAAGAGGCTGGCCACGAGCCCGGCGGAAACGGTGGGCGGCGCGTGATGTTCATCGCCAGCGACGACGAGCCCGCTGGTGCTGTGGTGGGGGGCGAGGTGTCAGATTTGGGGTTCGCGCCCATCGCGCTGGGCAACATCGATGCGGGCGGCGCTTTGCTGGACCAGACCGGGCCGCAGGTGCTGCAAAACCGCGTCAAGCTGGGGTGACGCCGGGCGCACGCCGGCTGCGCCACGGCTCAAGCGCCTCAGGCCAGAGTTTTTTGCCAACCTGACCGGTGGTGGGCGACTGCGTCTCGGCGCTGCATCGCCCATCACATCGGGATGCTGTAGGGAATGGTCGTCGACAGGCTGTTGGCCACGAACCACCAAAGTGGATTTCAGTCGGTGGCGACAAGACAAATCACGTGCGGTGCCGGGGTATTCCATCTGGGCGCCCACCATCGCAACCAGGCCGACTGCTCAAGGCCAGCGTCGCAAAGTGGGTCACGGGCCGGCGGCAAAAGACTGAGGCGCCAGAAAATCCAATTTTGCGTTTGGCGTCAAAGTGTGAAGTCGTAATCCACCGTCAGGGGTGCGTGGTCTGAGAAGCGCTGGTCGAGGTAAATCGCCTCGCGCCGGGCCAGCGCCGCCATACCGGGCGTGGCCAGGTGGTAGTCCAGCCGCCAACCCACGTTGTTGGCGCGGGCCTGGCCGCGGTTGCTCCACCAGGTGTATTGCTCGGGCCGCGGGTTGAGCGTGCGGAACACGTCCACCAGCCCGGCTTCGTCCAGCAGGCGGGTCATCCAGCCGCGCTCTTCGGGCAAGAAGCCTGAGTTCTTCAGGTTGCCCTTCCAGTTTTTCAGGTCGATCTGCTGATGCGCGATGTTGATGTCGCCGACCAGGATGAATTCGCGCTCGGCTTTGAGCGCCAGCAGGTGCGGGTAGACATGGTCGAGAAAGCGGAACTTGACGGCCTGCCGCTCGTCGCCCGACGAGCCGCTGGGAAAGTAGCAACTGATGATGCTCAGGTTGCGCTGGGCAGTGTCGAAGCGGGCCTCGACATACCGGCCTTCGGCATCAAAATCGGCCTGGCCCAAGCCGACGATCACCTCGGTGGGTGTTTTGCGGCTGTAAATGCCGACGCCGGAATAGCCCTTTTTCTCGGCAAAGTGAAAATGGCCCTGCATGCCGGCCACCGTGTCGAAGCGGCCGGCCACGTCCGCCGCCTGGGCTTTGAGCTCTTGCACCCCCATACAATCCGCGCCCGCTTGCGTGGCCCAGTCGACAAAGCCTTTGTTGGCGGCCGAGCGGATGCCGTTCAGATTGAGCGTGACGAGCCGAAAAGCCAAGAGACCTCCATGAACAAAATCGCCGCCCCAGTCAGCACCGCCAGCCCGCCCACCGACGCCACCCCGCTGGCGCAGGATTTTGTGCAGTTTGCGGTGGACGCGGGGGTGTTGCGCTTCGGTGAGTTCCAAACCAAGGCCGGGCGCTTGTCACCGTATTTTTTCAATGCCGGGCTGTTTGACGACGGCGCCAAGCTGGGCCGGCTGGCCGGATTTTATGCACGCCATCTGCTGGCCTCGGGCATCCAGTTCGACATGCTGTTTGGCCCGGCCTACAAAGGCATTGCGCTGGCGGCGGCGCTGGCCATTGAGCTGGCCCGGCTGGGCCGCAACGTGCCGTTTGCCTACAACCGCAAAGAGGCCAAAGACCACGGTGAGGGTGGCACGCTGGTGGGCGCGCCGGTGCGTGGCCGGGTGCTGATCATCGATGACGTGATATCGGCCGGCACGTCGGTGCGCGAGTCGATCGGCCTGATCGCGGCGGCCGGCGCCACGCCAGCGGCGGTGCTGATTGCGCTCGACCGGCAAGAGCGCGCCAGCGACGCCGCTGATGCCAGGCCGATGTCCGCCGTGCAGTATGTGCGTGAGCAACTGCAACTGGATGTTGCGGCGATTGCCACCCTGCAAGACCTGCTGCACTATCTTCAGTTTTCCAGCGCGGCCGATCTGGCGCCACACTGGCAGCGGGTGACGGCTTACCGAGATCGATACGGAGTTTGATTTGACCTTGCCGCTGCGTGGCTTGTGCATCACGATGGCCACCAGCCTGGCGCTGCTGGCAGGGGCCACGCCGGGTGCTGCCCGGGCCCAGAGCGCCGCATCGGCCGGTGCCGGCATTTACACCTGTGTCGACGCGCAGGGCCGGCGCTTGACCTCTGACCGTCCGATCACCGACTGCAACAACCGTGAGCAGCGGGTGCTGAACCGCGATGGCTCGGTACAGCGGGTGCTGCCACCCACCTTGACGGCCGACGAACGGGCCGAGCGCGACGCCGCCGAGCGCCGGGCCGATCTGGCCCGCGCCGCGCAGGCCGACGCGGTGCGGCGCGACCGCAACTTGGTGGCGCGCTTTCCCAACGAGGCGGCGCACCGCAAATCGCGCGAGGCCGCGCTCGACACCGTGCGACTGGCCACCCGGGCCACCGAGCAGCGGCTCAAAGACCTGGCGGCCGAGCGCAAGCCGCTGCTGGCCGAAGCCGAGTTTTACAAAGGCCGGCTATTGCCGTTGCCGCTGAAGCAATCGCTGGATGCCAACGATGCCGGTGTGGACGCCCAGCACGGCGCGGCGGCCAACCAGACAGCGGAGTTGCAGCGTATCGACAAGCTGCACGATGTGGAGCTGGGGCGGCTGCGCCGGCTGTGGGCCGGCGCCGCGCCGGGCTCACTGGGCCCGGTGCTGGTGGCACCGGCGCCGGCTGCGGCCCCGATGCCCACGCCGTCGGGCGTGCGCAACGCCAGCGCGCCTTGATGATGCCGCTGGCCCAGCCCGGCCCGCTCAACCCAGCCGGGTTTTGAGCAGCTCGTTCACCTGGGCCGGATTGGCCTTGCCCTGGCTCGCCTTCATCACCTGACCGACCAGCGCGTTGAAGGCTTTTTCTTTGCCAGCACGGTATTCATCCACCGATTTGGGATGGGCGGCCAGCACCGCGTCGATGAGGGCTGCCAGCGCGCCGGCATCGCTCATCTGCCGCAGACCTTTGGCCTCGATCAGCGCATCGATGCCGCTGCCTTCACCCGCCCAGACCGCGTCCAGCACCTGCCGCGCCGCGTTGTGGCTGACGCTGCCGTCGCCGATGCGCTGGATCAGCGTGGCCAGTTGCCGCGCGCTCACGGGGCTGTGCTCAATCGATCTGGCGTCGGCATTGAGCCGGCGCGAGACATCGCCCATCAGCCAGTTGGCCACCAATTTGGGCTGGCCACAGGTATCGCGCGCGGTCTCGTAAAACTGGGAGAACGCCAGGCTTTGCGTCATCACTGCCGCATCGTCGAGCGACAGGCCGTCTTGCTGCACAAAGCGCTGGGCCATCGCCGCTGGCAGCTCGGGCAGGCTGGCCCGCACCTCGGCAATCCACTCGGGCGAGATCACCAGCGGCGGCAGATCGGGGTCGGGAAAGTAGCGGTAGTCGTGCGCATCCTCTTTGCTGCGCATCGCCCGGGTCTCGCCGGTGTCGGCGTTGAACAGCACGGTGGCTTGCTGGATCGGCAGGCCGTCTTCGATCTGGTCGATCTGCCACAAAATCTCGAAATCGATCGCCTGCTGCATATTGCGGAACGAGTTCAGGTTCTTGATCTCGCGCCGCGTGCCCAGCGCCGCGCCGGGGCGCCGCACCGACACATTGGCGTCGCAGCGGAAGCTGCCCTCCTGCATATTGCCGTCGCAAATGCCCAGCCACATCACCAGCGCATGCAAGGCCTTGGCGTAGGCCACGGCTTCGGCGGACGAGCGCATGTCGGGCTCGGTGACGATCTCCAGCAGCGGCGTGCCAGCGCGGTTCAATTCGATGCCCGATTGCGCATGGCCCTGCAGCGCCTGCGGGCTCAGGCCCTCGTGCAGGCTTTTGCCGGCGTCTTCTTCAAGGTGGGCCCGCGTCAGCCGCACGCTGCGCACTTGGCCGGCCAGCACAAACGACACGCTGCCGCCCTGCACCACCGGGGTTTCGTACTGGCTGATCTGGTAGCCCTTGGGCAGATCGGGGTAGAAATAGTTTTTGCGGGCAAAAATCGACACCGGCGCCACCTTGGCGCCCACCGCCAGGCCCAGGCGGATGGCGCGCTCTACCGCCGCCCGGTTCATCACCGGCAAGGTGCCGGGCAAGGCCAGATCGACCGCGCAGGCCTGGGTGTTGGGCGCCGCGCCAAAGGCAGTGCTGGCACCCGAGAAGATTTTGCTCAGCGTGGAGAGTTGGGCATGGGTCTCCAGGCCGATCACCACCTCGAAACCACGGACCAGGGGCAGGGCTGTGTTCATCTCAAAATCCCGGCGGCGCCTGGGTGTGCCAGTCGGTGGCGCGCTGCAGCACATGCGCCGCGCGCAGCAATTGGCCCTCGGCAAAGTAGTTGCCGATCAGTTGCAGGCCCACCGGCATGCCTGCACTGTCGCCCGAGCCACCAAAGCCCGCCGGCAGGCTCATGCCCGGCAGGCCCGCCAGGCTGGCGGGCAGGGTGAAGATATCGGCCAAGTAAGTTTGCACCGGGTCGTCGCGCTGCTCGCCCAACTTCCAGGCCACGCTGGGCGCCACCGGGCCGGCGATCAGGTCGCATTGGGCAAAGCAGGCTTGAAAATCATCGGCAATCATGCGGCGCAGTTTTTGCGCTTGCAGGTAGTAGGCGTCGTAATAACCGTGGCTCAACACATAGGTGCCGATCATGATGCGGCGCTTGACCTCGGGCCCAAAGCCCTGGGCGCGGGATTTCTTGTACAGGTCCATCAGGTCGGTGTACTCGGCCGCCCGGTGGCCAAAGCGCACGCCGTCAAACCGGCTCAAATTGGCGCTGGCCTCGGCCGGCGCAATGATGTAGTACACCGGTATCGACAGCTCGGTGCGCGGCAGGCTCACCGGCAGCAGCGTGGCGCCGAGTTTTTCCAGCTCAGTCAGCGCACCGTGCACTGCAGCGGCCACGTCTGCGGCCAGGGTGGCCGGGAAAAACTCGGTCGGCAAGCCGATGCGCAGGCCTCGCAGCGGCTTGGCCGGGCTGGCACCGGGGCGCGGCGCCCGCATCTGGGCCGTGAAATCTTGCGGCGGGCGCTGGGCGCTGGTGGCATCACGGGCATCAAACCCGCTCATCGCCGACAACAACAGCGCGCAATCTTCGGCCGACCGGGCCAGCGGGCCGGCCTGGTCGAGGCTGGACGCAAAAGCGATCATGCCGTAGCGCGAACAGACGCCGTACGTGGGCTTGATGCCGGTGATGCCGGTAAAGCTGGCGGGCTGGCGGATCGAGCCGCCCGTGTCGGTGCCAGTGGCCGCCGGCAGCAGGCGCGCCGCCACCGCCGCCGCTGAGCCGCCCGATGAGCCGCCGGGCACGCGGCGCATATCCCACGGGTTGTGCACCGGGCCAAAGGCCGAGTTCTCGTTGGCCGATCCCATCGCAAACTCATCGCAATTGAGCTTGCCCAGGCTGATGGCGCCGGCGCCGCCGGCGTCCATGCCGAGACGCGCCACCACGGTGGCGTCAAACGGGCTGCGGTAGCCGGCCAGCATCTTTGAGCCGGCCGTGGTGGGCATCGCGGCGGTGACGAAAATGTCTTTGTGCGCTATGGGCACGCCCAGCAGCGGCGCGGTATCACCGGCGGCGCGGCGGGCGTCGGCCGTGCGGGCGGCGGTGAGTGCGCCTTCGGCATCGACCTGCAAAAACGCGCCGAGTGACTGGTGGGCGTTGATGCGGGCCAGCAAATGCGCGGTGACTTCTTCGCTGGACACCGATTTGGCGGCCAGCGCGCGGGCCAAATCGGCCACGCCCAGGCTGTGCAAACTCATTCGATCACCCGCGGCACCAAGAACAGCCCGTCTTCGACCAACGGCGCACTGCGCTGGTTGGCCTCGCGCTGGTTGGTTTCGGTCACCACATCGTCGCGCAGCCGCAAGGTGACGGCCTGGACCGCCGACAGCGGGGTGGACAGCGGCTCAACGCCGGTGGTGTCCACCGCGCTCATCTGCTCGACGATGGAGAAAAAGTCGTTCAGCTTGGCCAGCATGTCGGGTGCCTCGGTGGGCGAGAGTTCAAGCCGGGCCAGGTGGGCGATGCGGCTGGCGTCCTGCGGGGTCAAGGCCATTGACAGCGGTGTGCAGAGGTGAGGGGTGGTGCCCGGCGGCGGGTTTCTGAGCGCAGAAGCACCCGGGCGATGGGGTATTATCTATGGTTATCTCCACCGCTTTGCTTGCCCCGACTTGGCCCGTGTCCGGCCCGCTCCCGACAGCCGCCCATGCCGGCTCGGCAAAGGTTTTGCATCGCGCTTGCCCCTCCTCTTGCTGCCCGGTGCGTCGGCGTCTGCGCAGCAGCTTGCTTGTCCTGATCGCCTGACAGCCCCATGTACGGATTCCTGCGCAGCTACTTCTCCACCGACCTGGCCATTGACCTGGGCACCGCCAACACGCTGATTTATGTGCGTGGCAAGGGCATCGTGCTCGACGAGCCGTCGGTGGTGTCCATCCGCCACGAGGGTGGCCCGCAAGGCAAAAAAACCATTCAGGCCGTGGGCAAAGAGGCCAAGGCGATGCTGGGCAAGGTGCCCGGCAATATCGAGGCCATCCGCCCGATGAAAGACGGCGTGATCGCCGATTTCACCGTCACCGAGCAGATGCTCAAGCAGTTCATCAAGATGGTGCACCCCCGCTCACTGCTGCGGCCCAGCCCGCGCATCATCATCTGCGTGCCCTGTGGGTCCACCCAGGTCGAGCGGCGCGCCATCCGCGAATCAGCGCTTGGCGCCGGTGCGTCTGACGTTTACCTGATTGAAGAGCCGATGGCTGCCGCGATTGGCGCCGGCCTGCCGGTGTCAGAGGCGCAGGGCTCGATGGTGGTCGATATTGGCGGCGGCACCACCGAGGTGGGCGTCATCAGCCTCGGCGGCATGGTTTACAAGGGCTCGGTGCGGGTGGGGGGCGACAAGTTTGATGAGGCCATCATCAGCTACATCCGGCGCAACTACGGCATGCTGATCGGTGAGCCCACCGCTGAGTTGATCAAGAAAAGCATCGGCTCGGCCTTCCCGGGCAGCGAGGTCAAAGAGATTGAGGTCAAGGGCCGCAACCTGAGTGAAGGCGTGCCGCGCAGCTTCACCATCAGCTCGAACGAAATTCTTGAGGCGCTGACCGACCCGCTGAACCAGATCGTCTCGGCCGTGCGCAGCGCGCTTGAGCAAACCCCGCCCGAGCTGGGCGCCGACATTGCCGAGCGCGGCATGATGCTGACCGGCGGCGGCGCCTTGCTGCGTGATCTTGACCGGCTGCTGGCCGAAGAAACCGGCCTGCCGGTGCTGGTGGCCGAAGACCCGCTGACCTGCGTGGTGCGCGGTTGCGGCATGGCGCTGGAGCGCATGGAGCGGCTGGGCTCGATCTTCACCTCGGAGTGAGCGGCCATGGGCCGGTGCGCCGCTGCCTCGCCGGGTGGCGGGCCAGCCCGGCCTGTCACGGCCAGCACCGCGTGGCCCGCCCGCCTGGTCGCTAAATCGCCCGACCGCTGACCCGCCATGCTGCTGGGCACGATAGACCGCACGCCGCCGCCCTTTTTCCGCCAGGGCCCGTCGGCACTCACCAAGCTGGCGCTGTTCTCGGCGCTAGCGGTGTTTTTAATGGCGGCCGACAGCCGCTGGCGCGTCACCTTGCCACTGCGCGCCGCGCTGGCCACCGGCTTGCTGCCGGTGCAGCGCGGCTTGCAGGTGCCGGTGGACCTGGCCAACAACGGCCTGCGCTACCTGCAAGGCGTGAAAGAGGCGCAGACCGCTGAAAACGCCGCCCGCGTCCAACTGGCGCGCCAATCCGAGCGCGCCGCCCGCACCGAGCAACTGGCGGCCGAGAACGCCAGCCTGCGCCAGTTGCTGGCCTTGCAGCCGGCGCTGCAAGTGCGCTCGATGGCGGCTGAAATGCTGTACGAAGCGGGTGATCCGTACTCGCGCAAACTCTTCATCAACCGCGGCGCCGGTCAGGGGGTGCTGGCCGGCGCCCCGGTGGTCAACGAGGCCGGCGTGCTGGGCCAGGTGACCGAGGTCTACCCGCTCAGCGCGGTGGTCACGCTGCTGACCGACCGCGACGCCGCCATCCCCGTGCTCAACACCCGCACCCAGCAGCGTGGCGCGGCCTTTGGCGGTGCCGACGGCGGCAGCGCGATGGAGCTGCGCTACATGGCCGGCAATGCCGATGTGCAGGTGGGCGATGCACTCACCACCAGCGGGGTGGACGGGGTCTACCCGCCGGGCCTGCCGGTGGCCCGGGTGGCGCGCGTCGACCGCCGATCAGAGGGCGGTTTTGCCCGCATCGTGCTCACCCCGGCGGCCAGCCTGGACAACGTGCGCCACCTGCTGGTGCTGGAGCCGATGGGCTTGCAGATGCCGCCGCGCCCCGAGCCACCGGTGTTGGACAAGGCCGCCGCCAAAGCGGCTGAAAAATCAGCGCTGCGGGCCAGCGGGGCCGGCCCGCAGGGCCTGCCCGGCCGGCCGGCAAGTGGCCAGGAGCTGTCGCGATGACCCTGCAAAACCCGTCAGGCTGCGGCGCATGATCCGGCGCCGTGGCGCCGACCAGCTTTTGCTGCCGGTCAACCCGTTTTTCATCGCCGTCACGCTGCTGGCGGCGGTGCTGATCGAGATGATGCCGGGCGGCCGCCATGCCGCCGCGCCCGATCTGCTGGCGCTGGTGCTGGTGTTCTGGAACGTGCACCAACCGCGCCGGGTGGGCGTGGGCTTTGCGTTTGCCTTCGGCCTGGTGATGGATGTGCAGCAAGGCGCGCTGCTGGGCCAGCATGCACTGGCCTACACCCTGCTGAGCTACCTGGCCATCACCGTGCACCGGCGCGTGCTGTGGTTCTCGCTGCCGGCCCAGGCGCTGCATGTGCTGCCGGTGTTTGTGGCCGCGCATGCGGTGGCGATGCTGGCGCGGCTGCTGGCCGGCGGCATGTTCCCCGGCTGGTGGTTGCTGGCCGCGCCGGTGTTCGAGGCCTTGCTGTGGCCGGTGGTGGTGGTGCTGCTGCTGGCGCCGCAGCGCCGCGCCCCAGATCCGGACCAAAATCGCCCGTTGTAAGGGTGGACTTGACCCATGACTGAACTGAAGAATCTTGAGCGCGAACTCAACCGGTTCAACACCCGGTTGGTCGCCGCTGCGCTGTTTGTGCTGTTGTGCTTTGGCCTGCTGGGCGCCCGGCTGGTGTGGTTGCAGGTGTTCCGCCACGAAGAGCTGGCGCTGCAGGCCGAGGCCAACCGTGTGGCCATCGTGCCGGTGGTGCCGAACCGCGGTTTGATCGTTGACCGCAACGGCGTGGTGCTGGCCACCAACTACTCGGCCTACACGCTGGAGATCACGCCGGCCCGGGTCAACGGCGAGCTCGATTCGATGATCGACAGCCTGGCCCAGGTGCTGGAGATCCAGCCCCGTGACCGGCGCCGTTTCAAGCGCCTGCAAGACGAGAGCAAGAGCTTTGAGTCGCTGCCGATCCGCACCAAACTCAGTGACGAAGAGGTGGCGCGCTTCATGGCGCAGCGCTTCCGCTTTCCGGGCGTGGATGTGCGGGCCCGGTTGTTCCGCAGCTATCCGGCGGGCGAGGTGGCCAGCCATTTGATCGGCTACATCGGCCGCATCAACAGCGCTGAGAAAAAGGCGATGGCCGATTGGGACGACGAGCTGCTGGCCAACTACCGCGGCACCGAGGTGATCGGCAAGCTGGGGCTGGAGCAGCATTACGAGCAGCAACTGCACGGCACGACCGGCTTTGAAGAAATGGAGACCTCCGCCGGCGGCCGTGCGGTGCGCCGCCTCAAAAGCCATCCCGCCACGCCCGGCGACACGCTGGTGCTGGCCATCGACATCAAGCTTCAGGCGCTGGTCGAGCAGATGTTTGGCGACCGGCGCGGCGCGCTGGTGGCCATCGACCCGCGCTCGGGTGAGGTGCTGGCCTTCATCAGCAAACCCACCTTCGACCCCAATCTGTTTGTCGATGGCATCGATGTGGAAAGCTGGCGCGGCCTGAACGAGAGCCTGGACAAACCGCTGCTGAACCGGGCCCTGCGCGGCACCTACCCACCCGGCAGCACCTTCAAGCCCTTTATGGCGATGGCCGCGCTGAGCACCGGCAAACGCGGGCCCGCCACCATCATCCACGACGGCGGCAGCTACAACTTTGGCGGCCATGAGTTCCGCAGCCACGGCGATGTCGGGCTGGGGCCAGTGGACATGCGGCGCTCCATCGTGGCGTCGAGCAATGTGTACTACTACTCGCTGGCCAACGAGATGGGCGTTGATTTGATGCACGAGCAACTGGGCCCGATGGGCCTGGGCCGCAAGACCGGCATTGATCTGGACGGTGAGGTGACCGGCCTGCTGCCGTCCACCGCCTGGAAGAAGCGCGCGTACAAAAAGCCCGAGCAGCAAAAGTGGTATGCCGGCGAGACCATCTCGCTGGGCATCGGCCAGGGCTACAACAACTTCACGATGCTGCAAATGGCCAGCGCGATGGCCACGCTGGTCTCAGGCGGCCAGCGCTTTGAGCCCCGGCTGGTGCGCGAGATCCGCGATGTCGTCAGCCATGCCGCCACCCCGGTGGCGGGTGAGGCACTGGCGCCGCTGGCCTTCAAACCCGAGCACGTGGCGCTGATCAACAGTGCGCTGTACGGTGTGACGCAAGAGGGCACGTCGCGCACGGTGTTTGTCGGCGCGCCGTACAAGACCGGCGGCAAAACCGGCACTGCGCAGGCGGTGGGCATCCGCGCCAACGAGAAGTACAACGCCGCCAAGCTGGGCGAGTACCAACGTGACCATTCGCTGTACACCGCATTCGCGCCGCTCGACGCGCCCACCATCGCGCTGGCGGTGATTGTTGAGAACGCCGGCTTTGGCGCCGCCGCCGCTGCGCCCATTGCGCGCCGGGTGTTTGATTATCTGCTGGCCGGCCAGTGGCCCAGCGCCGAGGACATGGCCGCCACCCGTGAAGGCCGCAGCGTGACGCCGATGGGCATGCCGCGCCGGGCGGCGGAGGTGACGATGGAAGAACTCGGCTTGCCGGCGCTGGTGCCGCTGGCCGGCCTGGCGGCGCCGGTGCCGGTGCCGGTGCGATTGGCTGGCACCGCTGCGCCGCTGCCGATCGCCGGCCCGCTGGCCGCCGCGCCGGCACGCATCGGCCCGGTCGCCGCGCTGCCCGGCGCCCGGAGGCCGCAGTGAGCGCCGTCTTCGAGCGCCCGTCACTGTGGCTGTGGCTGTGGCTGCGGCTGCGGCCGGTGCTGCTCGGGTTTGACCTGCCGCTGCTGGCGGTGGTGCTGGCGCTGGCCGCACTCGGCATGGTCACGATGTACTCAGTGGGCTATGACCACGGCACGCGGTTTGTTGACCACGGCCGCAACATGGTGCTGGCGGCGCTGTTGATGTTCATCGTGGCGCAAGTGCCGCCGCAGCGGCTGCTGGCGCTGGCCGTGCCGCTGTACACAGTGGGCGTGGCGCTGCTGGTGGCCACCGCGCTGTTTGGCATCACCAAAAAAGGCGCCACCCGCTGGCTGAATGTGGGTGTGGTGATCCAGCCCAGTGAAATCCTCAAGCTCGCCATGCCGCTGATGCTGGCCTGGTGGTTTCAAAAGCGCGAGGGCCACATGCGGCTGCTCGATTTTGTGATCGCCGGCCTGCTGCTGTTGCTGCCGGTGGCGCTGGTGGCCAAGCAGCCTGACCTGGGCACGTCGCTGCTGGTGTTGTCGGGTGGGCTGTACGTGATCTTTTTTGCCGGCCTGTCGTGGCGGCTGATCGCCCCGGTGATGCTGCTGGCCGGCATCGCCATCAGCGCCATCATCCTGAGCGGCGACGCGCTGTGCCAGCCCGAGGTGCAATGGCACGGCCTGCGCGATTACCAGAAGCAGCGCGTCTGCACGCTGCTCGACCCCAGCACCGACCCGCTGGGCAAGGGCTTTCACATCATCCAGGGCATGATCGCCATCGGCTCGGGCGGCGTCACCGGCAAGGGCTTCATGAGCGGCACCCAGACGCATCTTGAGTTCATCCCCGAGCGCACCACCGACTTCATCTTTGCCGCGTACTGTGAAGAGTTCGGCCTGCTGGCCGCTGCCGGCCTGCTGCTGGGCTTCACCTTTTTGATTCTGCGCGGGCTGTGGCTAGCGGCCCAGGCGCCCACCGTCTTCTCGCGGCTGCTGGCTGGCGCGCTGAGCTTGAGCTTCTTCACCTACGCCTTTGTCAACATGGGCATGGTCAGCGGCATCCTGCCGGTGGTGGGCATCCCGCTGCCCTTCATAAGCTACGGCGGCACGGCGATGGTCACGCTGGGCGTGGCGCTGGGCATGCTGATGTCGATTGCGCGCAGCCGGGGCTTGATGCAGCGCTGATGCGCCACGGGTCCCGCGCTGCGCCGGGACACGGCAGGCGCTCAGGCCGGCAGCGCCACCACCGGCCGCCGGCTGAGCAAAAATCGCACCGTGAACAGCGTGCCCGGCCCCTGGCCTTGCGCCGCCGCACTGCCGCGCGGCCGGGCATCGGCCATCGTCATCTCGGCGCCGTGCTGCTGCACGATCTCGCTGACGATGGCCAGGCCCAGGCCGCTGCCGTCCACCTGCGTGCCCAGCGCCCGGTAAAACGGCTGCAGCACCAGCGCCCGCTCGGCCTCGGGGATGCCCGGGCCGGTGTCCTCCACCTGCAACACCACCACCTGGCCAAACGGATCGTCCATCACCCGGGCGGTGACGGTGCCGCCGGCCGGGGTGTACTGCAAGGCGTTGTCCACCAGGTTGCGCACCAGCTCGCGCACCAGCGTGGGCTGGCCCATCACGCAACGCGCCGGCAGGCCGGCGCCGGGCGCCAGCGTGACCGGCCCGGGCAGCGCGGGCGGGGGCGCCAGCGCGGCCAATCCGGGCGCCATGGCCGGCGGGGCGGGCGGGGTCGTCGCCTCGGGCCCCTCGTAGCCCAGGTCGATGCGCTTGTCCATTGCCTTGGGCACAAAGTCGCGCACCGTCTCGCGCGTCAGCGCGGCCAGGTCCACCGCCTCGGGCGGGCGGGCCAGCGTCTTGGCCTCGGCGCTGGCCATCGCCAGCAACTGATTGACCATGTGCGCCGCCCGCTCACTGGCGTGCGCAATCTGTTGCAGCGAGCGTTTCAGCGCCAGCGGGTCTTGCTCACCGGCATCGATCTCACGCTGGGCCAGCTCGGCCTGCATGCGCAAACCCGCCAGCGGTGTTTTCAGTTGATGCGCCGCGTCGGCCAGGAAGTGCTTCTGGCTGCGCATCGACTGGTCCAGCCGGCCCAGCAAATCGTTGATCGCGCTGACCAGCGGCGCCACCTCCTCGGGCACGTCGCGCTCGGCCAGCGGGCTCAGGTCATTCGCGGCGCGGCGGCGGATGCGCTGTTGCAGCTCATTCAGCGGCTGGATGCCACGGGCCAGCGCAAACCAGACCAGCAACACCGCCAGCGGCAGCACCACAAACTGCGGCACGATCACGCCCTTGATGATTTCGGTGGCCAGCCGGGCCCGTTTGTCCAGCGTCTCGGCCACCTGCACCAGCGGCGCGGTCTCGCCGGCCAGGCCGGTGGGCGCCAGCCACAGGTAGGCCACCCGCACCGCGTCGGTATGCACCTCGTCGTCGCGGTACTTCAGCGATTGCGCGCTGGCGGCCGGCTCATCGGGCACCGGCAGGTCGCGCTCACCGGCGACAAACTCACCGCGAGCGCCCAGCAACTGAAAGTACACCTTCTCGACATCGTCGGCGCGCAGCACCTCGGCCGCCACCTCGGGCAGGCGCAGCCGCACGGTGCTGGGCCGGCCGGCCGCGCCGCGCACCACCACCACCTGGCGCGCCACGGTGCGGGCCATTTCGGCCAGGTCACGGTCAAACGGCCGGCTGGCAATGCTTTGCGCCACCAGCCAGGTCAGCGCCACGCTCATCGGCCACAGCAGCAGCAGCGGGGCCAGCATCCAGTCGAGGATTTCGCCAAACAGCGAGCGCTGCTCTTTGGGGCGCGGCTCGGGCGCGGTGCTGGCGGCGGGTTGGGGGTCAGCGCGGGCGGGCATGGCCCGGGAAGCATAGGGCTTTGGGCGCGGGCGGCGCGCCCGATGCCCGGCGCTGCGGCCTCCGGGCCCGGCGCCGCAGCGCCGCCGGCATCAAGCGGGGATCTTCTCCAGGCAATAGCCCAGGCCGCGCACCGTGGCGATGCGGATCGGCCCCTGTTCGATCTTTTTGCGCAGCCGGTGGATGTAGACCTCGATGGCGTTGTTGCTCACCTCCTCGCCCCACTCACACAGCCGCTCCACCAACTGGTCTTTGCTCACCAGCCGGCCGGTGCGCTGCAACAGCACCTCCAGCAGGCTGATCTCACGCGCCGACAGCTCGATCATCTGGTCGGCGATGTAAGCCACCCGGCCGGTGGCGTCAAACGTCAGCGGCCCGTGTTTGATCACGCTGCTGGCGCTGCCCAGGCCGCGCCGGGTGAGGGCGCGCACCCGTGCCTCCAGCTCTTGCAGTGAAAACGGCTTGGCCATGTAGTCATCCGCGCCCAGGTCCAGCCCTTTGACGCGCTGCTCCACGCTGTCGGCAGCGGTGAGGATCAACACCGGCACCGACGAGCCCCGGCCGCGCAGCTTTTTAAGCACCTCGAAGCCGTGCATCCTCGGCAAACCCAGGTCAAGAATCACCAGGTCGAACTCGTGCGACGCCAGCGCCGCATCGGCCTCACTGCCGCTGCCCACCTGGTCCACCGCATAGCCGGTGGCCCGCAGCGCACGCAACAAACCGTCGGCCAGCACCTGGTCGTCTTCGGCAATCAAAATCCGCATGGCTTGTCTCC
>JANLOP010000293.1:0-3358 GCA_031366635.1 Betaproteobacteria bacterium
GGTCTCGATCAGCGAAATCAGGTCGCGGTAGCTGCTGGCATCGGTGGCCTCGCACTGCGGATGGATCACCTGGAAAGTGTCGAGCGCGAAGCCGGTGCGGCTGGTATGCACCTTGGCGTCCTGGATCGAGAAGCCGGCGCCGTCAAAGTAGCCGCAGATGCGGACAAACACGTCCGGCCGGTCGGGGGCGTAGACGAGCACTTGAAGCCCGTCCCCCAACGGGCTGGGCCGGGCCTGCACAACGGGCACAGGCGGGTCGATGTGGCGCCACAGAGAGCGCGCATGCCAGGCGATCTCACTGCCGTCGTGGCGCGCAAAGTAGCTCAGGTCCAGCGTCTTCCACAGCGGCACCTCGGTGCCGGGCAGCGCGCTGTGCAGCGCCAAAATCTGCCGGGCCTCTTGCTTGCGGGCCTCCAGGTCGGCAGCCAGATTGGGTTTGGCGCCGCCCAGTGCGCGCAAGGTGATGCGGAACAGGTCTTCCAGCAGCTTGGCCTTCCAGGCATTCCAGACCTTCGGGCTGGTGCCGCGGATGTCGGCCACCGTCAGCAAATACAGCGCGGTCAGCCGCCGCACATCACCCACCTTGCTGGCAAAGGCGCGCACCACGTCCGGGTCAGACAGATCCTCTTTTTGCGCCACGGTGCTCATCGTCAAATGGTGTTTGACGAGGAACTCGGCCAGCGCGGTGTCGGCTTTGTCGATGCCGTGGTCGCGGCAAAAACGCCGCACTTCCATCGTGCCCAGATCAGAGTGGTCACCGCCCCGGCCTTTGGCCACATCATGAAACAGCGCGGCCACGTAGAGCAGCCAGGGCTTGTCCCACTCGCTGGCCAGTTGCGAGCAGCCGGGATATTCATGCGCATGCTCGGGGATGAAGAAGCGCCGCACATTGCGCAGCACCATCAGGATGTGCTGGTCTACCGTGTAGACGTGGAACAAATCATGCTGCATGCGGCCCACGATGCGGCGGAACACCCACAGGTAGCGGCCCAGCACCGAGGTTTGGTTGAGCAGCCGGAAGGCATGCGTCGTGCCCTGCGGCTGGCGCAGGATGTCCATGAACAGCTCGCGGTTGATGGCGTCATGCCTGAACCGGCTGTCCATCACCTCACGCGAGTTGTACAAGGCGCGCAGCGTGCGCGCCGACAAGCCTTTGACGCCGGGCGTCTGCTGGAACACCAGAAAGGTTTCGAGGATGGCGTGCGGGTTGTCGGTGTACAGGTCGTCGCGGGCCACCTCCAGCATGCCGGCACGGTCAAAAAACCGGGCGTTGATCTGGCGCATCGGCGCGGCCTCGCTGGCGTTGATGCGCTCCTCGATGTTGAGCATCAAGATCTGGTTCAACTGGGTGACTGCCTTGGCGGCCCAGTAGTAGCGGTGCATCAACACCTCGGACGAGCGTTGCACCTTGCTGCTGTGGTAGCCAAAACTCTCGGCCACGGCGGTTTGCAGATCGAACACCAGCCGGTCTTCACGCCGGCCGGCCACCGCATGCAAGCGCGCCCGGATCAGCTTGAGCGAGCCCTCGTTGCGCTGCAGTTGCTTGACTTCAAACGGCGTGATCAGCCCGTTGGCGGCCAATTCAGCCCAACTGCGGCCCAGCCCGGCGGCGCGTGCCACCCAGACCACCACCTGCAAATCACGCAGGCCGCCCGGGCTTTCTTTGCAATTGGGCTCCAGTGAGTAGGGCGTGTCCTCGTATTTGGTGTGGCGCTGGTGCATCTCCAGCGTCTTGGCGCGCAAAAACGCCGCCGGGTCCATCAGCGCGGCGGTTTCGCGTTGGAAGGTGGCAAAAAGCTTGCGCGCGCCGATGATCAGGCGGGATTCGAGCAGCGCGGTCTGCACGGTGACATCGGCCGCCGCCTCACGCACGCAATCGGCCACGCTGCGCACGGTGGACCCGATCTCCAGCCCGATGTCCCAGCAGGCGGTGATGAAGGTCTCGAGCGCGGATTTCAGCGCGCTGCCGGTCTCGGTGCTGGCCTGGTCGGGCAGCAGCACCACCACATCCACATCGCTGTGCGGCAGCAATTCACCCCGGCCGTAACCGCCCACCGCCACCAGCGCGGCGCCGGCCGGCAGGCCGCTTTGCGCCCACAACAACGCCAGGGTGCTGTCCACATGCCGGGTGAGTGCCTTGATCAGCCGGGTGGCGGCCGGCGCGCTGGCCCGGCTGGCCATGAAATGCGCGATCAGCGCTTTTTTGCCGTCGCGAAACTCGCTGCGCAGCGCGGCGATGTCGAGCAGCGGGACGAGCGGGACGAGCGGGACGAGCGGGACGAGCGGGGCGGGCAGGGCGGGCAGGATGACGGGATCAGTGGCCATGCGGAGGGCGCGTGGCCGGTCAGGCGGTGGCCGGGGCGCTTGCCGAAAGCGCAGCGGGCACTGGCGCCGGCAGCACAAACGGCGGCGGCGGCAGTGCGCCGGCCGACAGCGTGAGCACCTCGTAGCCGGTCTCGGTCACCAGCACGGTGTGCTCCCACTGGGCCGACAAGGACCGGTCTTTGGTGACGATGGTCCAGCCGTCGCCCAGCTCACGAATCTCACGCCGGCCGGCATTGACCATTGGTTCGATCGTGAAAATCATGCCCGGCACCAATTCCTCCAGCGTGCCCGGCCGGCCGTAGTGCAGCACCTGCGGCTCTTCATGGAATTTGCTGCCGATGCCGTGACCGCAGAACTCTCTGACCACCGAGAAGCCCTGGTTCTCGGTGAACACCTGGATGGCGTGGCCGATGTCACCCAGCCGCGCGCCTGGTTTGACCTTGGTTATGCCCTTCCACATCGCGTCATGCGTCAGCGCACACAGCCTCTTCGCGGCAATCGAGCCGTCGCCGACGATGAACATGCGGCTGGTGTCGCCATGCCAGCCGTCTTTGATCACGGTGACATCGATGTTGAGGATGTCGCCGTTTTTCAGTGGTTTGTCATTCGGGATGCCGTGGCAAACCTGGTGGTTGATCGAGGTGCAGATCGATTTGGGGTAGGGCACATAGCCTGGCGGCTGATAGTTCAGCGGCGCCGGGATGCCACCCTGCACGCCCACGATGTGGTCATGCGCCAGCTTGTCAAGCTGCTCGGTGCTGACACCCGGCTTGACGTGAGCGGTGAGCATGTCCAGCACTTCTGCGGCCAGCCGGCCGGCCACGCGCATGCCGGCGATCTCGGCGGGTTGGGTTTTGAGGGTGATGGCCATGACCAAAATTATCCCACCGCAAACCAGGAGGCTGTGCGGGGTTTGGGGGGGGGGCGCCCCCAAACCCCCCACCCCCGCCAATTTACGGGGTATGCCCCCCGGGGCGCCCCCCGGGAGGGCCCCCCCCCCCCCGGCCGGCGGGGGCGGGCGGGGTTACCCCCC
>JANLOP010000304.1:0-7145 GCA_031366635.1 Betaproteobacteria bacterium
GAAGCCGGCTTTGCCGTAGCCCAGCGGCCGCCCGTCGTCCACCCGGCACACGCTGCCACCGGCAGCAGCCAGCACGGCGTGGCCGGCGGCAATGTCCCATTCCATCGTGCGGCCCAGGCGCGGGTAGACATCGGCCTGGCCGGCGGCCAGCAGACACAGCTTGAGGGACGAGCCGGCGGTGCCCAGGTGTGCCACCCGGCGCCCTGCCAGGTAGCCCGCCAAAAAGGCGTCCAGCGCCGCCGCGTCACCGTGGGATCGGCTGGCCAGCACCGTCAAGCCCTCCGCCGGCTGGGGCCGGCAGAGGATGGCGCGGCGGCCGGCGGCGTCTTCAACCCAGGCGCCCTGGCCCACGATGCCGGCGTACAGGCAGCCCACCGGGCCAGCCGATGATTCACCCGGTCGCCCACCCACCGCCGGCGCCAGCACCACGCCCAATACCGGCCGGCCATGCTCGATCAGCGCGATATTGACGGTGAACTCACCATTGCGGGCCACAAACTCGCGCGTGCCGTCCAGTGGATCCACCAGCCAAAAGCGCTGGCCCGCAGCCAGCAGCGGCGCGTGGCCGGCGGCGGCGGCCTCTTCGGCCACGATGGGGATGTGCGGTGTCAAGCTGCGCAGGCCGGCCAGGATCAGCGCTTCGGCCTGCTCGTCAGCGGCCGTGACGGGCGATGCGTCGGCCTTGCCGTGCACCGCAAAATCGGTGGCGTAAATCGCCATCACCACGTCACCGGCAGCGCGGGCGATGGCCGCCACGGCCTGCAGCAAGTCAGGCAAATCAAGGTCTTGGCTCATTGGGATCGATTGTTTGGCGCTGCGGCACAAAGGGGTCACGGCTGGCGGGCTGATTGTCATGCCGGCCCCATAAAGCCAGCCCGACGGCCCAGTTATCCTTGCCACATCCCACGTCCATCTCACCACCCCCATGAAGACTGCATTGATCACCGGCGTCACTGGCCAAGACGGCGCCTACCTGGCCGAACTGCTGTTGAACAAAGGCTATATGGTGCACGGCATCAAACGCCGGGCCTCGCTGTTCAACACCGACCGGGTTGACCACCTGTACCAAGACCCGCATGTGGACAAGCAGCGCTTCAAGCTGCACTACGGTGATTTGACGGACAGCACCAACCTGATCCGCATCGTGCAGCAGGTGCAGCCCGACGAGATTTACAACCTGGCCGCGATGAGCCACGTGGCCGTCAGCTTTGAGACACCTGAATACACCGCCAACGCCGACGGCATTGGCACCTTGCGGCTGCTGGAGGCGATCCGCATCCTGGGGCTGGAGACAAAAACCAGGTTTTACCAGGCCAGCACCAGTGAGCTGTATGGTCTGGTGCAAGAAACCCCGCAAAAAGAAACCACGCCGTTTTACCCGCGCAGCCCGTATGCGGTGGCCAAGATGTATGCCTACTGGATTACGGTTAATTACCGTGAGGCTTATGGCCTGTATGCCTGCAACGGCATCCTGTTCAACCATGAAAGCCCGCTGCGCGGTGAAACCTTTGTCACCCGCAAAATTACCCGGGCCATTGCCCGCATTGCGCTGGGCCTGCAAGACTGCCTGTACCTGGGCAATATGAGCGCGCTGCGCGACTGGGGCCATGCCCGCGATTATGTGCAGATGCAGTGGCTGATGCTGCAACAAGAAGTGGCTGAAGATTTTGTCATTGCCACCGGCGTGCAATACAGCGTGCGGCAGTTTGTTGAGCGCGCCGCGCTTGAACTGGGCATCACGGTCGAGTTCAAAGGCCAGGGCACTGACGAGGTGGGCGTGGTCACCCACGTCAGCGGCAAACAGGCCAAATGCAAACCGGGTGATGTGGTGGTCAAAGTCGATCCGCGTTACTTCCGACCGACCGAAGTAGAAACTCTGCTGGGTGACCCCACCAAAGCCAAGATCAAACTCGGCTGGACCCCCACCACGCCGTTTGAAGAACTGGTGCGTGAGATGGTGGAAAGCGATTACAACGCCGCCAAGCGCGACAGCCTGATCAAGCTGGCGGGGTTTCAGGCTTATGACCACCACGAGTGAATTGATCGCTTGCAAAGGAGACACGGCATGGAAGCCATTCGCGAAACCGTTGATGTTGTTGGACGCTCAATAACCATTTTATTGCCTGCCGATTTTGCAGCCCGACGGGTTCAAGTCATCGTCTTGCCAGCACCGGAGCAAGATATTGCGCCGCCTGACCAGCGGCTCAAACCGCGACCATCGCCGTTGTTGGCGGGCACCCGCATCATTGGCGACATCATGGGGCCGGTTGTCGATGATGACGACTGGGACGCGCTCAAGTGATGTTGCTTGACACCCATATCTGGCTGCGCTGGTTATCGCCAGTCGATGCCAAGTTGCCGGCAGCGGTGCTCGACAAACTGGCAGCCGACGATGACTGGGCGGTATCGGCAGTCTCTTGTTGGGAGATTGCGTATCTCGTCAAGCGCGACCGGCTTATGCTGCCCATGCCGCTGGCAACGTGGCTGCCGGAAGCACTGGCAGGTTCGCGCATTTCATGCATACCCATAGACAATATAATTGCCACGCTAGCGGCCAATTTGTCCGACATTCACCGTGACCCAGCGGATCGTTTCATCATCGCCACGGCCCTGGCGACGCGGCGGCGACTGCTGACACTGGACGGCCTGATTCCAAAATACCCTGAGTTGGTAGGACTCCTGGCATGACCCCCAGCCCCCGCATCTACATCGCCGGCCACCGCGGCCTGGTCGGCAGCGCCATCGTGCGCCAACTGCAAGCCACCGGCCAAAGCCACTTGCTGTTGCGCAGCCATGCCGAGCTTGATTTGACCGATGAGCGCGCCACCCGCGCTTTTTTTGAGGCCGAGCGGCCGGATCAGGTGTATCTGGCGGCGGCCAGGGTGGGCGGCATCGTGGCCAACAATAGTTACCCGGCCGAGTTCATCCGCGACAATCTGGCAATCCAAAATAATATCATCCACGCCGCCTATTTAACCGGCGTACAGCGGCTGCTTTTTTTGGGGTCGAGTTGCATCTATCCCAAGCTGGCGCCGCAGCCGATGAAAGAGGCCGCCCTGCTCACCGGCCCGCTGGAGCCCACCAATCGGCCCTATGCGCTGGCCAAGATTGCCGGTATCGAGATGTGCTGGAGCTACAACCGCCAATACGGCACCCAGTATCTGGCGGCCATGCCCACCAATTTGTACGGCCCGGGCGACAACTACCACCCGACCAACAGCCACGTGATACCCGCGCTGCTGCGCAAGTTTCATGAGGCCAGGCAGCGCGGCGACGCCAATGTCACCGTCTGGGGCAGCGGCACGCCGCGGCGCGAGTTTTTATATTCAGACGACATGGCCCAGGCCTGCGTATTTTTAATGAACCTGCCGGATGCGCGCTACGGCGCATTGCTGGGCAGCGACGAGACCGTCACCGGCCGATTTGAGCCGCCGCTGGTCAATATCGGCGTGGGCCAGGACGTGACGATTGCCGAGCTGGCCGGCCTGGTCAGCCGCGTGGTGGGTTACACCGGCGGCATCGTCTATGACCGCACAAAACCCGACGGCACGCCGCGTAAGCTAATGGACGTGGGGTTGATCAATGCGGCGGGGTGGACGGCCAGCACCGCGCTGGCAGCGGGCCTGACCATGGCGTATGCCGAGTTTGTGGCGGCCAACGGCGGCAGTTGACCCCGGTCATACGCCGCCGCCTGTCGTCACCGTGCCGTGGATGCCCCCTCCCCTGCTTGCGGAACAGGGCTGGGTGAGGGAGCGACCCGCGCCGAAGCGGCGCTTGAGGGTTGATCAGCACGCCGGATGGGCTGGCTCTCTTTATCAAACCAGGGCACGCGCAGCCGCATACGCCCGGCAAGCCTGCACAAACCGCACCAGCATCGGCACGCTGTCATGCGCCTCGGTCACCGCCTGCGACAAAAGCACCGGGTTGCGGATGTATTCATGCACCATGCGATTGCGCAGTGCTCGGGCGGCCAACCAAGTCTCACTGGGTTCAATCAACAGACCCAGCCGGGCAGCACGATCCAGGTTGTCCAGCACACTGCCCAGCGGCTCACCGAGGCGCGCCAGCAAAGCCGGCAGCAGTTTGTCACCCGCTGTGTCTTGAAGGCGTGCAAACCGGGCCGTGAAGGCATCCAACCGCTCAGCCAGAAGCGGGTCAGCCCGCAGTGTGGCGGCCCGGTCAGCGGTGAAGGCTTGTTCAAACAGGCGCTGGTCGGTCGCCTGCAGGTGTTCAGCCTCTAACTCGACCGTCTCAAGCAGAAAGGCCAAGCGTTCACGCGCCGCGTCAAGCAGGATCATGGCTGCAAGACGATGCCTTCGGTGCAGGCCACGCGGTGCACCGGCTCGACCACGGTGGCGGGGTCGATCACCAGCACGTCAATCCGGCGATCACCCAAGACACGTTGCAACCTGGCCGTGATCTGCGCCGCCAGCCAGACAGGCCGCGCCACCGGCTGCGCGCACTCAACCAACAAATCGATGTCACCGCCGCGCAACTCGTCATGCAGGCGCGAGCCAAACAGCCACACCCGCGCATCATTGCCAGCCAACGCCCGGGTGGCCGACACGATGGCATGCGTTTGGTCGGATGTCAGGCGCATGCGCGAATGCTAATCGCAGCGGGTTAGTTTCTGGGCCTGGGCAAGGCAACGGTTGCCGCCTACCTTGCTCTGGACCACAGCACCGCCCATCGCCGGGCTGCCAAAGACCAACTGCTGCGCACGCATGCCGCAGAAGGCGTGGTTCGCTTGCTCGAGCTCGACCAGATGGCGTGCGACACCATTGAGTCAGAAGCCGAGGCATTCCAGTGGCTGCGCAATCACCATCCCCAGCTTGACGGTGACTCTCCGCTGGAGATTGCCAAAGCCGGCTACTGTCCATCACAGCCCCACGCCCCCGTAGACCTCGGCCCAGGGCAACTGCAGGGCCAGCCCGCCAAGTACCAGGGGCGTGTCGCGTTGCCAAGGGGTCAAGTCAGTCCAGGCTGAGTCTGCGGGTACGCGGCTGCAAGCCCAGGCCGCCTGCTCCATGCCCGACAGCAGCAAGATGTGCTGCAAGCCCGGCAAGCGCCGATAGGCATTGAGCTTGTCTGCACGATCAAAGTGCTGGGTGGTGGGCGACAGCACCTCAATCACCAGCCGCGCCTCGGTCAGCTCAACCGTCGTCAGTGGGTTGGTTGACTGCGTGCAGTGAACCAGCACATCCGGGTAAAAAACCGCGTTGGCCGCATCGATGCGCAGACGCATGTCAAAACTGAGCACCTCACACGCTGAGCCGGCCAAGCGGGCGTGCAGCGCAAAGGCCGTGTTGCGGATGATGCGCGCGTGCATCTGGCTGCCACCGGCCATGCCACGCACCGGCTCACCCTGGATGGCGTAGATCACGCCGTCCAGATACTCATGCTTGTAGCGGCTGGCGGTTTCAAGTGCCAGGTAGTCTTCAAGTTCAATGAACGCCACGGCCTTGGACGGCGCACCCATGTTTGCCCCCGGGGTTGCGCCTCATCATCGCAGACCGGCAGTTCAGCGCTGAACAAGCCCACGCATCCAGCGCCGCCGATTGCGGCCGCCAAGCGTCGTGCCAATCCGACAAGCGGCCCGCAACGGCTTACCATTCTGTGAGCAGACGTAACTGGTGCCGGGTTGCCGATCTAGCCAGTTGTTGCAATCGGACACCTAGCGAACATGCAACAAATCCAGACCATCGGCCTGCTGCATCGTTCATTCGCACGCCGTTCCTCTGCGCATAAGCGCACGACAGCCGGCCCTCCGTTAAGCGAACCGCGTGACACAAATGACGGAATAGGTTGATTGACTCAGAGCCTAAGGTGCGCTAGCTGAATTTGAGTGCACTCCGTTTGTCGCGTGGCAGCAAAAACCACTGTGCGGCAGTGCGCAGAATTCGCGGCACCTTCAAGCCGCCGGGCGACACCGCCCCTTACAAAGCCCGAACACTCGGGCCGGCGCGCTGTGGCGAAATGCGCCTCCATCAGCCCGGACGGTCCGGGTTCGGGACGGGGCTCCCAACACCACCCACCCGGCAGGCTCAACGCCTGCGGCCTGGTTCAGTGCATGTTTCACTTACTCAATTCTGATGTCACTTTCAAAATATTTGGTCTCCTTCATGGCCGCCAGCGCCCTGCTGGCCAGCTTACCCGCCGCAGCAGCCAGCCCGATCCTCACCATACGTGCCAGTGGCTCTATGGCAGCCAATGTGGGACCCATCATGGAGGTTCGTGTCGACGGCGCAGTCGTTGGCAAAGTGGAAGTCCGGTCCACCACGATGAGGGACTACTCGTTCACTGCCGGCGCTCTCAAGGCCGGCATCAAAGTGGACGTGGTGTTCACCAATGACGGCGTGATCGACGGGCAAGACCGCAATTTATACGTCGCCTACCTGAGTGACGGCATCAGCACACTGATGCACAATGTCGCCGGCTCGGTCTACGACCGTGGGCCGGGCGCCAAAGCCTTTGACGGCTTGGACGTGTCTGCCGGTCAGGGCAATATGTACAACGGCGGCGCCCTGCGGCTGATCTGGCCCAACGCGCCGGCCGCTGCTCCCAGCGCCGCACAACAGGATGCAGCTCGCTTTCTGCAGCAAGCCACGTTCGGGCCTACATCCGCCGACATCGCCCGGCTGATCAGCATTGGCCAGACCGCCTGGCTGGCGGAGCAGCAGGCAATGCCTTTTTCGGCCACCTTCATGTCCACGGTCCAGAAAAAATACGACCTGGGCGACGACTATCGGCCCATGGGCAGCAAGTACACACCGTTCTGGGTGGGCCAGCGCTTCTGGGCCACTGCGGCCACCAGCCCCGATCAACTGCGCAAGCGGGTTGCATTTGCGCTGCACCAGATATTCCTGGTATCGCAGGCAGATTCCAATATCTGGCCGCACGCTCGCGCGTATGGACAGTATATTGATACGCTCAACCAACAGGCGTTCGGGAACTACAGAAATTTGCTTGAGGATATGGCCCTCAGCCCCGTGATGGGCATTTATCTTTCGCACATGCGCAACCGCAAAGAAAACCCTGCCACGGGTTTGATGCCAGATGAAAACTTTGCGCGTGAAGTGATGCAGTTGTTCTCCATCGGCCTGAATACGCGTGCCATCGCCATCACGTCGGCGTTGGTGTAGGTC
>JANLOP010000144.1:0-50260 GCA_031366635.1 Betaproteobacteria bacterium
CCGCTGGGTCAACGACACCACGATGGAGTTCAAGCTGCGCAAGGGCGTGAGCTTCCAGGACGGCGAGGCGTTCAACGCCAAGGTGTTCCGGCGCAGCTTCGACGAAGTGCAGAAGTCGGTGAACCCGCACCCGCCGGGCGCATTCCTGAACTTCCCGAAAGACACCAAGCTCGACATCGTTGATGACTACACCGTGCGCTTCGTGTTCCCGAGCACCGACAGCGCGGCGATCATGAAGTTTCGCGGCATGCACGTGGCCAGTACCAAGTTCTGGAACACGAACGGCTTCAAGAACAAGAAGACAGGCAACGCTGAAGGCAATTGGTGAGTGATCGACGAACCGGGTCCGTGGGGGACTGGTCCGTTTGTCTTGAAAGAAGGCGCTTCGATACTGGACAAGCGTTCACCGACGCTGACGCTGGAGCCGAACGCCAACTACTGGAACAAGGCGCGTTTGCCGAAGGCGACCTTCGTCTTTGACAACATCATCTCCAAGGCGGAAGCGCTGGAAGAAGTGGCCAAAGGCGGCAAGGTGGACATCGTCACCGAGTTGACGCCGACGGAGGCCGTGGCGCTGAAGAAAAGCACCAAGGCCAAAGTGGTGGAGAGCAAGTCGAAGACGCTGCTGGTGGGCGTGCTCAACCGCAATGTGGCCAATTCGAAGTGGAACGACATCAAGCTGCGCCAGGCCTTGAACATGGCAGTTGACCGGGCAGCGCTGGTCAAAGACGGCGCGATGGGCTACGGCACCGTCATGTCATCGATGATCATGCCGGGCCAGTTTGGCCATGAGGCGTCGCTGAAGGCTTACGCCTACGACCCGGCAGCGGCCGGCAAGGCGCTGGCGGCCGGTGGCGTCACCAGCGTGACGGTGGTGGCCGGTGAGGGCTACAAAGGCGTGGTCGAGGCGATGACCAAGAGCCTGGCCAAAGCCGGGGTCAAGGTGGTGGCTGACTACTCGGGCACACCGAAGGGCGACAATTGGGATGTCTGGCTGGTTGAGCATTTCGACTGGTCACCCGAGGCCCCATATGGTGTGGTGTTCCGTGAGTTCTTTGGCAAAGACGGTGGCTTTCGCAAAATGCCCGAAGACGCCGCGTTTGAAGCCCTGGGCAAGAAGCTGCTGGCCGAGACCGACAAGCCCAAGCAGGAGAAGCTGACCGCCGAGATGAACCGCTACATCCATGACCAGGCCAATGTCGTGTTTTTGTATGCGCCGTCCAAGCTGTATGCGGTGAGCAACCGGGTCAACTTTGTGCCGTACAAGACCTGGATGCTGGAGTTGGCCGAGACGTCGGTGAAGTAGCCGTCTGTTGAAGTTGCGAGCGCGGCGTTGGCTGCGCTCGTTTTGCAAGCCGGCGAGGGGACACTTGAAACGTGGGCCCCTCGCTCCACATCAAAGTGAGCATCGCCGCCCCGGCGCGGCTGCCATTCATTTCGTCAACACCCGCCAAGACCCTGGACATGATTGTCGGTACCGCCGGTCACATCGACCATGGCAAGACAGCGCTGGTCAAAGCCTTGACGGGCGTTGACGCCGACCGCCTGAAAGAAGAGAAGGCGCGCGGCATCACCATCGATCTGGGCTATGCCTATCAGCCGTTGCCCGGCGGTGAGGTGTTGGGTTTCATCGACGTGCCAGGGCACGAAAAATTCATTCACAACATGCTGGCCGGCGCCACCGGCATCGACCATGTGCTGCTGGTGGTTGCCGCCGACGACGGGCCGATGCCGCAAACGCGCGAGCACCTGGAGATTCTTGACCAGCTCGGGCTGGTGCACGGCGCGGTGGTGCTGACCAAAATCGACCGGGTGGATGCGGCGCGCCGCGACGCGGCCTTGGCCGAGGTGCAGCAAATGCTGGCCGGCCGGGCGCAGGCGGCGTTCCCGATTTTTCCGCTGTCGTCGGTCAGCGGTGACGGCCTGGCGGCATTGCGGGCGCACCTGCAGGCTGCCGCCGAGGCGGTCAACTCAACCAAGGGCAACCGCGAGCACGACGCCAGCGACAGCGACGACGCCAGCCCCTTTCGGCTGGCCATCGACCGGTCTTTCACGCTTGGCGGCATCGGCACGGTGGTCACCGGCACGGTGTTCGACGGCCGGGTCAGCGTCGGCGACCGGCTGGTGGTGTCACCGCTGGGGCTGGAGGTGCGGGTGCGCAGCCTGCATGCGCAGGATCGCCCGGCCAGCAGCGGCTGGCGCGGCCAGCGCTGCGCGCTCAACCTCGTGGCGCCGCAACTAGAGCAGCGCCGCATCGAGCGCGGCCAGTGGTTGCTGCACCCTGCCCTGCATGCGCCCACTCAGCGTTTCGACGCCCGGCTCAAGCTGCTGCCGTCCGAGGCCCGCGCGCTGCGCCACTGGACCCCTGTTCACCTGCACCTGGGCACGGCCCATGTCAATGGCCGCGTGGCGCTGCTGCAAGACGGTGTCTTGCAGCCCGGCGATGAGGCGTTGGTGCAACTGGTGCTGGACCAAGCAGTGGGCGCGCTGCATGGCGACCGTTTCATCCTGCGCGACCAGTCGGCCCGGCGCACGCTGGGCGGCGGCCGGGTGCTTGATTCATCGCCACCGGATCGCGGCCGGCGCAAACCGCAGCGCGCGGCCTGGCTGGGTGCGCTGCAAGCGCCCAGCCCCCAGGCCGCGCTGGCCCAACTGCTTGATGCATCGCCGGCCGGCATCGACATGGCCTGGTTCACCCGGCTGTTCAAATGCGGGCCGGCCAGCGCCGCACCGTGGTTGGCGGCGGCAGGCGCGCAAGTGCTGGCCGGGGCGGGCACGGCCGGTGCGGCGCAGGCCTTCAGCGCAGCGCACTGGCAACAGTTGACCGACGGCGCCTTGCTGGCCTTGGCGGCCTACCACCAGCGCCAGCCCGACAGTGCCGGCGCCAACCCGCAAGAGCTGCGCGGCCTGCTGGCGCAGCGCCCGGCGCTGGCGGTGGTCAACGCCCTGCTGGCCACGGCCATCGGCCAGCAGCGCGTGTTGCGCATCGGCGCCCGCTTTCAACTCGCCGATCACCATGTCACGCTCAGCGCGGTTGAACAGCAGCTCTGGCAGCGCGCCCGGCCGCAACTCGACCTGGCCGGATTGACGCCGCCGCAAGTGCCTGAGCTGGCGCGGGCGCTGGGCGTGGACGAGGCCCGCCTGCGCACGCTGTTTTGCCGGCTGGCGCGGCTGGGCCAGTTGCACCGGGTGCGGCGCGAGGTGTTTTTCTTGCCGCAGACCGTGGCCCTGCTGGCGGCACAGACCGAAGCACTGGCCCAGGCCACGCCACGCGGCGTGCTCACGGTCGGGCCGTTTCGCGACAGCACCGGCCTGCAGCGCAATCTCGGCATCCCGATGCTGGAGTTTTTTGACCGGGCCGGCTTCACGATGCGGCTCAAAGACGGCCGGCGGCTGCGCCAGGCCAGCGCCGCCGTGTTTGGCAGCGTGGCCGAGGTGGCTGCATGAACTGCCCGCAACCTGCGCAGTACCCTGAATGCCCTGGAAGAGATGCGCTCCCCGGTGGGACGTCTGGTCTTCAAAACCGGAAGGGGCCGCTCTGCGGTCCCTGGTGGGTTCGACTCCCACTCTCTTCCGCCATCGTCTGCGCCGGGCCGGCGACGCTTGAAAATGGGGCGGTTGGTGTTGACCGCTGAAACCGGCGCAGCGCCGGATCAGCGCAAACCCGACCGGCGCCAGACGCTGCCGTCGGTAGACCGCCTGCTCGGCCATGCCGCGATGCCGGCGCTGCTGCGCGAGCATGGCCACAGCCGCGTGGTGGCGGTGCTGCGGGCGGTGCTGGCCGACGCCCGCGAGCAGTTGGTGGCCCAAGCCACAGCGCAGGCCGCCATCTCGCAGCCCGCCGTACCGGCCCCCGCCGACGACGCGCTGCTGGCCACCTGCGCCCGGCGCTTGGCCGCTGCGGCCCGGCCCCGGCTGCGCGCCGTTTTCAACCTCACCGGCACGGTGCTGCACACCAACCTTGGCCGCGCCCTGCTGCCGCAAGAGGCCATCGACGCGGTAACGGTGGCGATGCGCATGCCGGCCAATCTGGAATTTGATCTGGACACCGCCCAGCGCGGCGACCGCGATGATCTGGTCGAAGACCTGCTGCGTGAGCTCACCGGCGCCGAGGCCTGCACCGTGGTGAACAACAACGCAGCGGCGGTTTTTTTGGTGCTCAACACGCTGGCCGTGCGCAAAGAGGTGATCGTCTCGCGCGGTGAGCTGGTTGAGATCGGCGGTGCTTTTCGGGTGCCCGACATCATGGCCCGCGCCGGCGCCAAGCTGCGTGAGGTGGGCACCACCAACCGCACCCACCTGGCCGATTTTGAGCAGGCGATCAACCCGCGCACGGCGCTGCTGATGAAGGTGCACTGGAGCAACTTCGCCATCACCGGCTTCACCCACGCCGTGGCCGAGCCCGCGCTGGCCGCGCTGGCGCATGCGCACGGCCTGCCGCTGGTCAATGACCTGGGCAGCGGCACGCTGGTGGATTTGTCGGCTTACGGCCTGCCGAAAGAGCCCACCGTGCAGGCCGCGCTGGCCGACGGCGCTGACCTGGTGCTATTCAGCGGCGACAAGCTGCTGGGCGGGCCGCAGGCCGGACTGATCGTCGGCCGGGCTGACCTGATTCAACGCATCAAGAAAAACCCGCTGAAGCGGGCGCTGCGGGTCGGCAAACTCACACTCGCCGCGCTGGAGGCGGTGCTGCGCCTGTACCGCCATCCGGAGTGCCTGCAACAGCGCTTGACGACGCTGCGCTTGCTGACCCGGCCACAAGCCGAGATCGCGGCGCTGGCCGAGGCGCTGTTACCGCTGGTAGCGGCCGCTCTGGGCCCGGCATACACCGTGCGCAGCCGGGTGCTGCACAGCCAGATCGGCAGCGGCGCACGGCCGGTCGATCTGCTGCCCAGCGCCGGCCTGGCCATCGCGCCGGCCGGCGCCGGGCGCGGCAGCGGCGCCGCGCTGAAACGTCTGGAGGCCGCCTGGCGCGGCCTGCGGCTGCCGGTGATTGGCCATGTGCGCGACGGCGCGCTGTGCTTTGACCTGCGCTGCCTGGAAGACGAAGCCGCCTTCACGCAACAATTGGCTGGGCTGGCGGCTGCGCTGGCGGCGCCAAAAACGCCGGAAACTGCAAACAAACACAAATCGCCGCAAAAACCGCAGCCGCCCCGTACCGTCGCCGCGCCGCTTGCGCCGATTTAGCCCCTCGTGCTGAACTGCCCAGCCGTCGCACCCGTCAAACTCCCTTCGCCTTCTCGCCGATGACCATGACCTCCTTGTTTCGATGGCTGGCCGCCAGCCTGTGGCTGCTGCTGGGCCTGGGCCTGGCCGCGCTGCCGGCGCGCGCGGCCGAAGACTTTTTGCCGCCCGAGCAGGCTTTTCAATTCGAGGCCCGCGCACTCGACGCCCGCACCGTCGAGGTGGCCTTCACCGTGGCCAAGGGCTATTACCTCTACCGCGAGCAATTTGCCTTTGCCGCCGACGGCGCCGGCGTGCGGCTGGGCGCAGCCCAGGTGCCGCCCGGCAAGGTCAAGTTCGACACCACCTTCAACAAAAATCTGGAGACGCATCGCGGCCGGGTGCTGATCCGCCTGCCGGTTGAGGCGGCGCCGGCCTCGTTCCTGTTGACCGTGACCAGCCAGGGCTGCGCCGATGCCGGCCTGTGCTACCCGCCGATGCCAAGCCAGGCCCGGGTGCAACTGGCGGGCTTTGGCGGCGACGGCAGCGTCAGCCTGGCATTGGCCGAGAGCAGCAGCCCGGCCGGGGCCGCGCTGGCGGGCGCAGCGAAGGCCGGCGCGACGGCAGCCAGCATGGCCGCTGCCACGTCAGCCACCACGCCGCAGCCCGCAGCCACGGTGGCCAACAGCCCGCCCGGCGCCGCAGCGGCCAGTGAGTCCGGCATCGACGGCGCGCTGCGCAGCGGCCGGCTGTGGATCGTGCTGGGCGTGTTTTTCATCGCCGGGCTGCTGCTGTCGTTCACCCCCTGCGTATTGCCGATGCTGCCCATCCTGTCGTCGATCATCGTCGGCCAGTCGGGCCCGACCAGCTCACGCTCACGCGGTTTTGGCCTCGCGCTGGCCTATTCGCTGGGCATGGCGCTGGTCTACACCGCCCTGGGCGTGGCGGCCGGCCTGGCCGGCGAGGGCTTGGCAGCGGCGCTGCAAAACCCGTGGGTGCTGGGCGGCTTTGCGCTGGTGCTGGCGGCGTTGTCGATGTCGATGTTCGGCTTTTACGAGCTGCAGTTGCCGGCCGCGCTGCGCGACCGGCTGGACGCCAGCGCCAGCCGCTTCAAGGGCGGGCAATGGGCGGGGGTGTTTGCGATGGGCGGGCTATCAGCCCTGATCGTCAGCCCCTGCGTGGCCGCACCGCTGGCCGGTGCACTGCTCTACATCAGCCAGACCCGTGACGTGGTGCTGGGCGGCAGCGCGCTGTTTGCATTGGCCGCCGGCATGAGCGTGCCGCTGCTGCTGGTGGGCGCGTCGGCCGGCGCGCTGCTGCCGCGCGCCGGCGCCTGGATGGAGTCGGTGAAACGGTTTTTTGGCGTGCTGCTGCTGGCCGTGGCCTGGTGGATCTTGAGCCCCGTGCTGCCCGGTCCGGTGGGCGTGGCGGGCTGGGGCTTGCTGCTGCTGGTGGCGGCCAGCCTGTTCGGCGCTTTTGACCGCTTGGCCGAGGCCGCCGGTGCCGGCGCCCGGCTGGGCAAAGCGCTGGGCGTGGCGCTGGCCGTGCTGGGCGCGGCCCAGTTGCTGGGTGCGGCGGCCGGGGCGTCGGATGCCTTGCAACCGCTGTCGCGCTTTGCCCAAAAAGCCATGCTGCCGGGCCCTGCCGGTGCCGGTAGCGATGGCACTGTGGCCAGCCGGGCTACCGCCGAGGTCGGGCCGCGCTTTCGGCGGGTGCAAAACCTCGCTGATCTGGACACCGTGCTGCAAAGCGCCGGCCGGCCGGTGATGCTTGATTTCTACGCCGACTGGTGCGTGAGCTGCAAGGAGATGGAGCACCTGACCTTCAGCGACCCGCGCGTCAGCGCCCGGCTTGACAGCCTGCTGCTGCTGCAGGCCGACGTCACCCGCAACAGCGCCGACGACCGGGCGCTGCTCAAACGCTTCGGCTTGTTCGGCCCGCCGGGCCTCCTGTTTTTTGATGCCCAGGGCCATGAGCTGGTGTCGCAGCGCGTCATTGGTTACCAGGACGCGCCGCGCTTTCTGGCCAGCCTGGCCGCTGCCGGCGTTTAGGGCAACACGGATCAAGCGCCCCGCCTGGCGCGACACAAAACCGCGTGCGGGTTGCGGCGGCGCGGCTAAAGGGCGCCGCGCGGCATCACTTGAGCGCTGCCGCCGCCAGGTCTTGCGCGGTCTGCGGCGCAAATCGGCCGAGGTGGTGCAGCGTGGCCCGGCCTTGCCGATCAAGGGCCACGGCAAACGGCATGCCCTCGCGCAGATTGCCCAGTTTCTTCGACAGGTCGATGGCCGCCTGGCCGCCGGCAAACACCGTGAAGCCGATGGCGTTGTCGCGCACAAAGCGCTCAATCCGGTCGGCTTGATCGACGCCAAAACCGACCACCACCAGGCCGCGCGCCCGGTGCTGGTCTTGCAGCGCTTGCAGGGCTTTGGCCTCGTCGATGCAGGCCGCGCAGCCACTGGCCCAGAAGTAAGCAATCACCGGCTGGCCGCGCAGCGGCTGCAAGGGCTGTACCCCGGAAGCAAAGCGCTTGAACGATGCGGCAAAAAAAGCGTCGCCCTTGGCTTGAAGATAAGCCGGTGACGGCAAGGCCGGCGCTTGGGGCCCGCGCGGGCGCAAGACGAACGCGGTGGCCAGCAGACAAGCCAGCGCCAGGCCGGCCACCAAGGCCTTCAAGCCCCACTGCGGCCGGCCGGCGGCGGCTGCGCTCTCGGCCCCTGCCGTCCCCCCGGCCACCGCTGCCGGCCGGCTCATCGGGCGTCGGCCGCGCCGGCAGCCGTCTGCCAGGCCCGGTAGTCAAACGACCAATGGCTTTTGATGAACGACAGCGTGGCCACGATGTCCCCGGCCGACAGCACGGCGCCGAAGGCCGGCATATTGCCCTGGTAGTCGGGCGGCCGGTCCACCCCGGCGACGATGCCTTGTTGCACCACGTGCACCAGGTAGCGGTCGTCGTGGTGCCAGGTGTGGCCCGACTCATCGTGCGGCGGTGCCGGCAGGCGGCCATCGGCACCGGGCCGGCGCCAGTCGGGCTGGCCCTCCAGCTTCGCGCCGTGGCAAGCCGCGCAGTGGCGGGCATAGACCGCGCCGCCCCAGGCCACCAGCGCCGGGTTGTCGGCATCGATGTGGTCGGCCGCCGGTGGCCGCAAGCCGGCGTAGGCCAGCAAACCCACCAGGTAGGCGGCCAAGGCCACGGCAACCGAGACAAGGGCAGCGCTTCGCACTCTCAACTGCCCACCAAGCCCTGCCGAATGGCATACACCGTCAACTCGGAATTGTTTTGCAGCCCCAGTTTCTCCAGCACCCGGGCGCGGTAGACGCTCACCGTTTTGGGGCTGAGTGTCAGTTGCTCCGCGATGTCTGACAGCCGCTTGCCCGACGCGATCATCACCAGCGTCTGCAATTCACGGTCGCTCAGCTTGTCGTGGGCATGCTCGGGCGCCGGCGCGGTCAGGCTTTCCACCAGCATCTGGGCGATCTCGGGCGTCACGTATTTGCGGCCCTGGGCCACCGTGCGCACCGCCTGCACGATCAATTGCGGGTCACCGCCCTTGTTGACATAGCCGTAGGCCCCGGCGCGCAGCGCGCGGATCGCGTATTGGTCTTCGGGGTACATGCTGACCACCAGCACCTTGACGGGCGAGCCTTCGTCCTTGAGCACATGCAGCACGTCCAGGCCGCTGCGACCGGGCAGGTTGATGTCGAGCACCAGCACGTCGCAGGTCACGCTGCGGTCGGGCGCGGCCAGTGCGCGCAACAGGCCGCGCAGCTCACCGTAATCCCCCGCCTCGCCCACCACCTCGATGTCGGCGGCGTCGGCCAGCGTGTCACGGATGCCGCGCCGGATCAGTGCATGGTCGTCGCACAAAATCACTTTGATCATGCGCGGGATCATAGGGTGCCCCAGGCCGACGGATCATGGTCCTCGTCCTGGTCGTAGGCGGCCGGCTCGGTCTCGGCAGCGGCGCTGCTGCGGTGGATCGGCACCGACAGCATCAGCACCGTGCCGGCCGCGCTGCTCGACACATCCACCCAGCCACCCACGGTGCTGGCCCGCTCATGCAGGCCGCGCAGGCCAAAGCTGCGCGCCTTGTCCAGATCGCTGCGGTCCAGGCCCCGGCCGTTGTCGCTCACCTCCAGCGACAGCACGCCCCGGCTCAGCGACAGGTCGATACTCACCCGGGTGGCACCGGCATGCTTGCTGATGTTGGTCAGCGCCTCCTGCGCGAAGCGGTAGGCCACCAGCGGCACACCGGCCGGCAGTTGCATCGCCTCGTGGCTGGTGCAGAACAGGCAGGCCACGGCCTCGCGCTTCTCAAGCCGGCTGGCCATCCACTGCAGCGCGGCCACCAGGCCTTGCTCCAGGATCGCCGGGCGCAGGTTGTGCATGATGCGCTGGCTGGCCTCCACCGCATGCGCCACCGTCTCCAGCGCGGTGGCCACCCGCTGCTGCACCTCGGGCGACGCCACATGGCGGCCGATCCAGGCCAGGTCGAACTTGATCGCCGTCAGGCTGCCACCCACGTCGTCATGGATTTCGCGGGCAATGGCCGCCCGCTCCATTTCGATGCTGGTTTGCAGGTGTTGCGCCAGCTCCGACAGGCGCTGCCGGCTGGCGTCCAGCGCCAGGTCGGCGCGCTGACGGGCCAGCCGATCGCGGTGCGCCTCGATGGCGTGTTCTACCGCCGGCGCCAGCCGGGCCAGGTTGTTTTTCAGCAGGTAGTCCGACGCGCCGTTGCGCATCGCGGCCACCGCCGTGTCCTCGCCGATCTCACCCGAGACCAGGATGAAAGGCACGTCGTTGCCGCTGTCTTTGAGGATTTGCTGGGCCCGCAACCCGGTAAAACCCGGCAGGTTGAAATCCGACAGCACCACATCCCAGGGCTGCGCCGCCAGCGCCTGCCGGTAGTCGGCCTCACTGTCGACGCGCAGCCAGTCCAGCCGCAAGCCGGCACGTTGCAGGTGCACCACCGCCAGTGCGTGGTCGCCCTCGTTGTCTTCCAGGTGCAGCACGCGCAGCGGGCGACTGCCGGGCGCCGGCTTGGCCCTGCCGGGGGCGGCAGATGAGGGGGATGCGGCGGCGGCCATGCCGAAGTATGGCAAAGCCCCGGCATCCGGCCACGGGCGGGCTCAGCGCCGCACCTTCGGCTTCATTTCGCCGCCGCGCCGCCGAAAAACCCCCATGCCTGCAGCGCCGCCTGGCCAGCGGCCGGCACGGCAGGCCACCCAGCGGAGCGACGATGCGCATTGAAGAACCGATCCCGGACCGGCCGCACCGGCCGCTGCCCCTGCTGGCAGCGGCCCGACTGCAAGACAGCGTGCAAGACAGCCTGCGCCTGGCAACGCACGACCTGGACCGGCTGCAGCGCCTGCTGAGCGACGCCACCGAGACGCTGCTAGGGCATTTTTACGGCGCGTCGTCGCAGCTCAGCCAGTGGTCCCGGCTGGTGGCCACCCAGCCCGCACTGCCCGAGCACAAGCTGCACCAGACGCTGGCCCATCTGGCCGGCGCCGTCACCGCCTTGCAGTTTCAGGACATGGCCTCGCAGTTGATCAGGCACACCCACCGGCGCTTGCAACACTGCGCCGACCAACTGGCCGACGACGGCCCGGCGCGTGACGCCGGCCGCCCCGGCATGCCGGCCGCCGCCCTGCCGCTGCGCAATCCGGTGGCCCAGGACGAGATGCACGCCGGCTCGGTCGAGCTGTTCTGAGCCGGTCTGAGGTCCCGCCAGCGCTGCCTGGCGCTGTCAAGTTTGCCGGCCGTGTACCGAAAACAAAGCTGATTCCCGGAGAAATGCGATGCACTCAATCCTCGCCGTTGACGATTCCGCCTCGATGCGCCAGATGGTGTCGTTCACGCTGAAGAACGCCGGCTTCCACGTGGTGGAGGCTGTGGACGGCCAGGACGCCTGGGAGAAAGCCGGCCTGCGCGACTTCAGCCTGGTGCTGACCGACCAGAACATGCCGCGCATGGACGGCATCTCGCTGACGCGCAAGCTGCGCGAGAACCCGAAGTTCAAGACCACGCCGATCCTGATCCTGACCACCGAGTCGGGTGACGAGATGAAGCAGGCCGGCCGCGCCGCCGGGGCCACCGGCTGGCTGGTCAAGCCGTTTGATCCGGCCAAGCTGATCGAGGTGATCGGCAAGGTGATCCGCTGAGCGTGGCCGAGATGAGCGATGACGGCGCCCACAGCTCGGTCGGCATCGACCTGAGCCAGTTCTTCCAGGTCTTCTTCGACGAGGCCGGCGAGAACCTGCAGGCGATGGAACAGATGCTGCTGGTGCTGGATATCAGCGCCGCCGACGACGAGGCGCTGAACGCGATCTTCCGCTGCGCCCACTCGGTCAAGGGCGGTGCGGCCACCTTCGGCTTCACCGACGTGGCCGAGCTGACCCACCAGATGGAGGCGCTGCTCGACCAACTGCGGCGCCATGCGCTGCCGCCCACCGCCCGGATGGTGGACTTGCTGCTGGCTGCCGGCGATGCGTTGAAAGCCTTGCTGGCCTGCCACCAGGGCCGCAGCGGGCCGGCGCCCGATACCCGCGATCTCCAGCAAACCCTGCGCGCACTGTGTGCCGGCCAGCCGGCGCACGGCGCCGGCGCGGCGCCCCCGGCAGCGCCGGCATCGGTGCCCGTCACGCCGGCATCTCGGTCCGCCACGCCGCCGGCAGCGCTGCCGGCCGCGCTGCCGACCGCGTCGTCGTCAGCGTTGTCGGCTGCGTTGTCGGCTGACATCCAGCGCGTGCTGGTGCTGACCGTGGCCGCGCTGGACGACCCCGGCGCGGCCGACAGCCTGGCCGAGCTGTTCAACGAGATCGCCGGCCTGGGCCGGATCGAGCCGCTGGACGCCGGCCGCGCCGCCGACGGTGTGCGGCGCTTCCGCATCACCACCAGCAGCAGCGACAGCGACCTGCTCGACCTGTTCACCTTCCACGTGCCGCGTGACGCGGTGCGGCTGGCGCCCATCGGCCCGGGCGACGGCTTGCACGACGGCGCGCCCGGCGCACCGCCAGCGCCGGCCGGCCCCGCTGACGATGCCGATGCGGGCCGGGCGCAGGGCTACGGCTTTTTCAGCGGCGCCCCGGGCGCGCCCGACGCCCCGGCCCCCGGCGCCGGGCCAGCGGGCAGCGGGCCGGCCGGTGGCCCGGGCCGCGCCAGGCCCGACGCGCCCCGCGCTGAGGCCCGGCCAGGCGCTGCGCCCGACGCGGCCACGCTGCGCGTGTCGGTGGACAAGGTGGACCAGTTGATCAACCTGGTGGGTGAGCTGGTGATCACCCAGGCCATGCTGGCGCAAAACAGCCAACACCCCGGCGCCGGCCAGCCCGCGCAGATGAATGCCGGCCTGGCCGACTTAGCGCGCCACACCCGCGACTTGCAAGAAGCGGTGATGTCGATCCGCATGATCCCGATGGCCATGGTCTTCAACCGCTTTCCGCGCATGCTGCGCGACCTGGCCGCCCGGCTGGGCAAGCAGGTCGAGCTGGTGATGGTCGGTGAATCGACCGAGCTGGACAAAGGCATGGTCGAGAAAATCACCGACCCGCTCACCCACCTGGTGCGCAACAGTTGCGACCACGGCATCGAGTTGCCGGCCGAGCGCCGCGCCAACGGCAAGCCCGCGCACGGCACGCTGACGCTGCTGGCCAGCCACCAGGGCAGCAGCATCGTGATCGAGGTGCGCGACGACGGCCGCGGCCTGAGCCGCACCAGGCTGATCGGCAAAGCGCGCGAAAAAGGACTGGACGCACCCGACTCGATGACCGACAGCGAGGTCTGGGGCCTGATCTTCGCGCCCGGCTTGTCCACCGCCGACGCGCTGACCGATGTCTCGGGCCGCGGCGTGGGCATGGACGTGGTGAAGAAAAACATCAGCGCGCTGGGCGGCAGTGTCGAGATCGACTCGGCCGAGGGCTACGGCATGAGCGTCAAAGTGCGGCTGCCGCTGACGCTGGCCATCATGGACGGCATGAGCGTGGGCGTGGCCGATGAGGTCTACATCCTGCCGCTAGGCTCGGTGGTGGAGTCGTTCCAGGCCCAGCCCGGCATGGCCAGGACCATCGCCGGCCAGGGCGCCGTGGTGGCGGTGCGCGGCGACTACCTGCCGGTGGTCGACCTTGAAAAAGTCTTTGCCGTGCCGCGCAGCGGCGCCCAGCCGGTCGGCAGCATCCTGGTGGTGGTCGAGTCGGACGGCAGCCGGGTGGCGCTGCGCGTCGATGCGCTGCTGGGCCAGCAGCAGGTGGTGGTGAAAAACCTGGAGGCCAACTACCGCAAGGTGCCCGATGTCTCGGGCGCCACCCTCCTGGGCGATGGCCGGGTGGCGCTGATCCTCGATGTCAGCAGCCTCGTGCGGGGTGGCCGCCGTTGAGCGCCCGTGCGGCGCAGCCGCCGCTGAGCGCCTGTGCGGCGCAGCCCGCCGCTGAGCGCCCGTGCGGCGCTGTCCGCGCCGACCGGTGCCCCACTGCCCCCCCATTCCCTGACCGGAGTTTTGCGATGAAGCCCTTGATCCCCCTGCCCTGCCGGGCCGCATGCGCCGCCACCCTGTGCCGCACTGCGCTGCTGAGCGCCCTGCTGCTGGCCGGCGTAGCGGCCCAGGCCAGCGAAGGCCGCGCCAGCCAGGACGATGCGCTGGCGGCCGTCAAGAAAGGCGTGGCCTTCATCAAGTCCAACGGCCGCGACAAGGGCTATGCCGAGATCAGCAACAAGCAGAGCCGCTTCAACGACCGCGACCTGTACCTGGTGGTTTATGGCCTGGACGGCACGGTGCGCGCGCACGGCGCCAACGAGAAGATGATCGGCAAAAACCTGATCGATTTGCAGGACGTGGACGGCAAGCCGTTTGTCAAAGAGCGGGTCGCGCTGGCGCAGCGCCAGGGCAGCTTCTGGCAAGACTACAAGTTCACCAATCCGCTGAGCAAAAAGATCGAGCCCAAGCGCATGTACTGCGAAAAGCTGGACGACACCGTGGTCTGCGGCGGCATTTACAAATGACCGCCACGCCGCGCCACCCTCGCCGCCGCCACCGCCGGAGCGCGCCTTGAAGCTCGGCCACAAACTGCTGCTGGCACCGCTGCTCACCGGCCTGATCGCGCTGGCCGGCGGCGGCTTGAACGCGCTGCTGATGCACCGTGAGGCCGCCGCCAGCGCCGTCGCCTTTGCCGGCAACCTCGACCAGTTGCGCACCATCACCCAGGTGCAAGACCAGTTGGGCCGCATCCATGCCAGCGCCTACCGGGCGGTGGCGTTGATCGCCTCGCTCGACGAGCCGGCGCTCAAAGCCTTCCGGGTCGAGCTGCGCAGCCAGGTCGAAGGGGCCGACCGGGTGGTGCATCTGGTGGCCGGCGGCCAGGCCGACGGCGCGCCGCTGCGGGCCCTTGTGCACACCATCCACAGCGCGCTGGCGCGCTACGGCCAGCAGGCCGACAACGCGGTGGACATGGCCTCGGTCGATCCGAACACCGGCGTGGCGGCGATGCAGAACGCCGACGCCACCTTCAAGACCGTGAGCCAGACGATGGCCGACATCGTCGTCGGCATCGGCGCGGCCGCCGAGCAGACCCGCGCCGCCGCCAGCCAGCGGGCCCGGCAGACCACGGCGCTGCTGGGCGCCGCCAGCGTGCTGGCCACGCTGGCCACGCTGCTGCTGTGCGGGCTGATGCTGCGCCGGGTGATGGCCGCGCTGCGCCGGGCCGCCGCGCTGGCGCTGGCCGTGTCACAGGGCGATCTGGCCGTGCCCGAGCACAACGACCACGCCGCCACCCGCCAGCGCGACGACGAGATCGGGGATCTGCAACGTGCCCTCGACCAGATGGTGACGGGCCTGCGCGAGTCGATCCACACCGTGCAACTCACCGCGCAGCAGATCGCCGGTGCCGGGGCCGAGATTGCCACCGGCAACCAGGATTTGTCGCAGCGCACCGATCTGGCCACCGGCAACCTGCAACAAACCGCCGCCTCGCTGCACCAGCTCAGCACGGCGGTGCACCAGAGCGCCGCCGCCGCCGCCCAGGCCAGCCAACTGGCGCAATCAGCGGCCGAGGTGGCACAGCGTGGCGGCATCGCCGTGGGCCAGGTGGTGGCCACGATGGACGACATCAACCAGGCGTCGCGGCGCATCGCCGACATCGTCAGCACGATTGACGGCATCGCCTTCCAGACCAACATCCTGGCCTTGAACGCGGCCGTCGAGGCCGCCCGCGCCGGTGAGCAGGGGCGCGGCTTTGCGGTGGTCGCCGGTGAGGTGCGCAGCCTGGCCCAGCGCAGCGCCGCCGCCGCCCGCGAGATCAAGGGCCTGATCGGCAGCAACGTCGAGAAAGTGGCCACCGGCGCACGCCAGGTGCGCGAGGCCGGCGCCACGATGACCGAGATCGTGCACAGCGTGCAGGGCGTGGCCGGCATGATCAGCCAGATCACCGCCGCCGCTGCCGAGCAGAGCAAGGGCATCGGCCAGGTCAGCGGCGCTGTCAGCAGCCTGGACCACATGACCGGCCAGAACGCCGCGCTGGTGCAGCAAAGTGCCGCCGCCGCCGAGCACCTGAGCGCCCAGGCCCGCACGCTGGCCGACATCGTGGCGCGCTTTCACCTGCACGCCGGTTGAGGGCCGGCCCGGCCGCGCCAACCCCGATTCACCGGAGCAAAAACCCAATGCACATGATCTGCGACGCCAAGCACCTGGCCGCGCCAGCGGCGTATCCGTCTGCCCACCCCGCCAGCCACCCCGCCGCCCACCCGGTCGCGCCGAACGGCGAGTACCTCACCTTCCGGCTGGGCGCCGAGGAGTACGGCATCGACATCCTGCGGGTGCAGGAGATCCGCTCCTACGAGCCGCCCACCCGCATCGCCAACGCGCCGGTCTTCATCAAGGGCGTGGTCAACCTGCGCGGGGTGATCGTGCCCATCGTCGATCTGCGGCTCAAGCTGGGCTGCGACCGTGCCGACTACAACCACTTCACCGTGGTCATCGTGCTCAATGTGCGCGGCCGGGTGGTGGGCGCGGTGGTCGATGCGGTGTCCGACGTGCTGGCGCTGGCCGGTGCGGCCATCCGCCCGGCACCGGCGCTGAGCGCCCGCTTCGACACCGGCTTCATCACCGGCATCGGCAGCGTGGCCGACCGCATGCTGATCCTGATCGACATCGAGGCCCTGATGGCCAGCAGCGACATGGGCTTGATGGACCCCTCGCCGGCATGACCGGGGCCCAACCGCGCCCGCCCAACCAAAGCACCGCCATGACCTTGAAAATTGCCCACCGCCTCTGGTTGCCCACGGCGGCCATGGCCATCGCCATGCTGGCGCTGGCGGCGTGCATCACCGTCGGCTTGCGCAGCGGCGGTGAGATTGCCAGCGCGGACGAGCGCCAGCGTTTGCAGGACGCCCGGTTGCTGGACGCCAGCACCTGGCACGGCCTGGTGCAGGCCCAGGTGATGGGCCAGGTGGCCAGCCTGCTGGGCCCCGGCTCAACGGCCGAGGCGGCGCTGCGCCCGGCCATCGACGCCAGCAGCGGCCAGATCGCCGCGCTGCAAAGCCGCATCCAGGCGGCGCCCGGCAGCGACGACGACCAGGCCGCGCTGGGCCGCATCCATGACGCCCGCCAAGCCTATGCCGCCGCCAGCAGCGCGTTGCTGGCGGCCCAGGCCAGCGCGGCGGGCAGCAGCGACAGCAGCCGCAGCCGGGCGCTGTTTGACAGCCAGGTGCAGCCCGCGATCAACGCCTACCTGGCCAGCCAGCAGGGCTTTCTGGCGTTGCAGCAGCAGCACCGCGACGCCGTGCGCGCCGACGCCGTGGCCGAGCGACTGCACACGCTGTCCAGCGCCGTCGGCCTGCTGGCGCTGCTGGTGCTGGGCATGGCCGTCGGCACGGCGCTGCAGGTGCGCGCCATCTGTACGCCGATCCAGCGCCTGGCCGACATCGCCCGGCGCATCGGCGAGGGCGATCTGGATGTTGAGGTGGACACCCGGCGCAGCGACGAGATCGGCGCCGTCAACCGCTCACTGGCCAGCATGCGCGACGCGCTGCGCGGCATCGTCGGCCAGGTGCGGCAGGCAGCCGAGTCGATCCAGGTGGCCAGCAGTGAGGTGGCCTCGGGCAATGCCGACCTGAGCCAGCGCACCGAGCAGGCCGCCAGCCAACTTCAGCAGACCGCCAGCGCACTGGCCCAGCTCACCGGCCATGTGCGCCAGAGCGCGGACGCCGCCGCCCAGGCCAAGCAGTTGGCGGCCTCGGCCAGCGCCGTGGCCCAGCGCGGCGGCGCGGTGGTGGGCCAGGTGGTGAGCACGATGGACGAGATCAACGGCTCGTCCAAGCGCATCGCCGACATCGTCGGCACGATCGACGGCATCGCCTTCCAGACCAATATCCTGGCGCTGAATGCGGCGGTCGAGGCGGCCCGCGCCGGTGAGCAGGGGCGCGGCTTTGCGGTGGTGGCCAGCGAGGTGCGCAGCCTGGCCCAGCGCAGCGCCGACGCCGCCCGCGAGATCAAGGGCCTGATCGGCGCCAGCGTTGACAAAGTGGCCACCGGCGCGCGCCTGGTGCAAAGCGCCGGCAGCACGATGGGCGAGATCGTGGCCAGCGTGCAGCGGGTGGGCGACATCATCGGCGAGATCAGCGCCGCCGCCGCCGAGCAGAGCAGCGGCATCGGCCTGGTCAACGGCACGGTGGCCAGCCTGGACCAGATGACCCAGCAGAACGCCGCGCTGGTGGAGCAGTCGGCCGCTGCCGCCGAGAGCCTGCGTGAGCAGGCCGAGCGGCTGAGCGTCAGCATGCAGGTGTTCCGGCTGTCGGGCGGGCCCGGCGGCGGGCCGGCCGGCGCTGCGGCCGGGTGGGTGGCGCTGCCGGTGGCGCTGCCGGTGGCGGTGCCGGTACGGATGGCCGTGCCGATACTCGCGCGGATGCCCATGACCGGGCCGCTGTCCGGGCCCGTGCGCGTGGCCGTGCCGCAGGCCCGCCCGGCCGCTGCCGTGGCGCCAGCCCGGCCGCTGGCTGCACCGCCCCGGCTGCCCGGCGCCGCTGCCCCCCAGCCGGTGGCCGCCGCTGCGCCGGCCGACAGCGCCGAGTGGGAATCGTTCTGACGGCGGTCGGTGTCAGGGGGTGTGCGCGGGGCCGTCAGATCGGCAGCGGCGCTGGCGCCAGCGCCGCCCGCGTCGATCAGCCGCCCGTGGCCACCGGCGCCCGGGCCTGGGCGCACCACTCGCTCCACGACCCCGGGTAGAGCGCCGCGCCGGCCAGGCCGGCCACGTCCAGCGCCAACAGGTTGTGGCAGGCGGTAACGCCGGAGCCGCACTGCGCCACCAGGTCCGCCGGTTGGCGCCCGGCCAGCACCGCCAGCCATTCGGCGCGCAGCGTCTCGGCCGGTTTGAAGCAGCCGTCGGCGCCCAGGTTGTCGCGGAAGTAGCGGTTCACCGCGCCCGGGATGTGGCCGCCCACCGGATCCAGCGTTTCGTTCTCACCGCGAAACCGGTCGGGCGCCCGGGCATCGACGATCAATTGCGGCTGGCGGCCCAGGCCGGCCAGCACCGCGTCGAAATCCAGCGCCCGCAGCAGCGCCGGCCGCTGCGTCAGCCGGCCGGGCGGCCGCGCCGCCACCGGGCCGCTTTGCAGCGCGCCACCGGCCGCGTCCCAGGCGGCCAGGCCGCCGTCCAGCACCTGCACCGCCGCATGGCCCACCCAGCGCAGCAGCCACCACAGCCGGGCGGCATAGGCCCCGCCCGCGCTGTCGTAGGCCACCACCGGCAGGGCGTCGTCAAAACCCAGGCCGGCCAGCCGCTGGACAAAGGCGTCGGGCGTGGGCAGCGGGTGCCGGCCACGGCCGGCGTTGGCCGGCGTGGGCGGCGCCGACAGGTCGCCGTCCAGGCTGAGGTAGAGCGCGCCCGGCAAGTGGCGCTGGGCGTGGGCGCGTGCACCGGCCGACGGGTCGGCCAGCTCGAAGCTGCAATCGCACAGCAGCAGCGGCGCGCCGCTGGCCAGCAGGGCGCGCAGCGCGGGGGCGGTGATCAGGGGCTGGGTCATCGGTGGCGTGAACTCGGGTGGAGGTGTGGACGGGGTGTGGACGGGGTACGGATTGCAGCTATGGCGGCGCCGCGCTGGGCATCAGACCAGGCTGCGGCCAGCGGCAGCGGCGCGGGCGCGGTCTTCTTCCTGCAAGCGCAACAGCCGGCGCTGCACCTTGCCGGTGGGGGTCATCGGCAGCGCGTCGATGAACTCGATTTGCTTCGGGTATTCGTACGGCGCCAGCCGGCCGCGCACATGCTGTTGCAGCGCGGCCACCAGCGCGGCATCGCCGATATAGCCAGGCGCCAGCACCACATAGGCTTTGACCAGCGCGCCGCGTGCCGCGTCGGGCATCGGCACCACTGCCGCGTTGGCCACCGCCGGGTGCTTGACGAGGCAGTTCTCGACCTCGCTGGGGCCGATGCGGTAGCCGGCCGACTTGAAGACATCGTCGCTGCGGCCCTGGTACCAGAGGTAGCCGTCGGCGTCCATGACCGCGCTGTCGCCAGTGCGGCACCAACTGTCGTCGGGTGGGCCGGTGTATTTGGCGCGGGTGCTTTGGGCCTGCTGCCAGTAGCCGAGAAAAAACACCGGGTCGGGCTGGCCGTGGCCATCACGCCGGTGCAGGGCCACGTCGCCCGGCGTGCCGCGCGGGCATTCTTGGCCGGCATCGTCGATCACCGCCACCCGGTGGCCGGGGTAGGCCCGGCCCATGCTGCCGGGCCGCGCCGGCCAGCCGGCGGCCGGGCGGCCGGCGCCATCCAGCGTGCGGCCGCAGTTGCCGACGATGTAGTTGATCTCGGTCTGGCCAAACATCTCGTTCACCGGCACGCCCAGCGCATCGCGGCACCAGTCGAACACCGCATCGCCCACCGCCTCACCGGCGCTCATCAGCGCTTGCAGCCGCAGCCGGTAGTGGCGGCGCGGCTCGGGCACGGCTTTCATCATCGCCTTCAGCGCGGTGGGGAACAAAAACGTGTGCGTCACGCGGTGGCGCTGCAGCAGATCAAAAGCCGTCTCGGGTGAGAACCGGCCCTGCCAGGCGACGATGGTGCGGCCAAAGTACAGCACGGGCAGCAATGCGTCCATCAGGCCGCCGGTCCAGGCCCAGTCGGCCGGCGACCAGAACACGGCTTGCGGCGCCCGGCCGGTGGCTGGGTCGGCGGTGGTGTGCGGAAACCAGTTCTGGCTACAGACAAAGCCGCTCAGGTTGCCGATCAGCGCCCGGTGCGGCAGCAGCGCGCCCTTGGCCGGGCCGGTGGTGCCGCTGGTGTAGATCAGGATGGCCGGGTCGTCGGCCTGGGTGGTCACCGGCGTAAAACGATGCGATTCGGCGGCCAGCGCCGTGGCCCAGTCGATATCGCCGGGGTCGGTGGCATGGTTGGCCGCCTCGTCGGCGGCGTCCGTCGCCACAGCCCCGGCGGCAGCTTCAACCACGCCGCCGACGACGATCACGCTGCGCAGCGCCGGGCAATCGGCGCGGGCCCGGCGCAGGTTGGCCAGGGCGCTGTCATCGGCGATGGCCAGGCGCGCCGCGCTGTCCTGCAGCCGGTAGGCCAGCGCGTCCGGGCCAAACAGCACGGTCAGCGGCATCGCCACCGCGCCGAGCTGGTAGACGGCGATGTGGGCGATGGCCGTCTCCAGCCGCTGCGCCATGACGATGGCCACCCGGTCACCGCGCTGCACGCCCAGCCGGCGCAGCGCGTGGCTCAAGCGGTTGGCCTGGCGCTGCAACGCGCGGTAGCTGAGCGTGGCCCGCCGGCCGTCCTCATGCTGCCAGCGGATGGCCAGCGCGCGCGGCGTCTGCCGGGCCCAGCGGCCGCAGCAAGCGTCGGCGATGTTGAACTGCGCCGGCACCTGCCAGGCAAAACCGGCGTGCAGCGCGGCATGGCGGTCGGCCTGCGGGCCGGACGGGCTTGCCGGCAGCGGGCCGGCCACCCCTGTGGCATCGGGTGCGGGACCAACAACGGGGCGTTTGTGCAGTTTGGGCAGCATGGCCGGCCACTTTAAGCCGCGCCGCCGGCGCTGCCGACCCGTCCAAACCCGGGGCGCTGCGTGCGACAGCTTGCCAGAACGCCCCTCAAGCCGCGCCCGGTTCGGCCGATAAATCCGTCAAGCGGCTCCGCCGGGGCGGCATCACGGGCCCGCCCAACCGCGCCCAGCCGGAGTGTGCATGCAGTATTCACCGCTGTCCCTGGTCAAAGAGCGAGTCGCCCTCGGCGCGCCGCTGCCTTTCAACATCCGCGACAGCGACGGCACGCTGATGCTGGCGCGCGGCCAGATGATCGACTCGGCCGAGCAGCGCAGCGCCCTGTTCGAGCGCGGCGCGCTGGTTGATCTGGCCGAGCTGCTGAGCACCACCGAGCAGGTGCAACGGGCCCCCCCGGCCGAACTGCCGGCGCTGTGGGGCCGCTGCCTGGACCGGCTGGGCCAGACGCTGCGCGAATCAGCGCGAGAAGGCTTTGTCGATGCGCTGAATGACGCCGCGCCGCCGGTACTGGCGCTGCTGGCGCGCGACAAAGACCTGGCCATCTTCCAGGTCTTGCGGCAGAACGGCAACGCCCACGTGCAGTACGGCGTCAACCACTCGATGCATGCCGCCATCACCGCCTGCCTGGTGGCCCAGCGCCTGGGCTGGGCCGACGCCGACGCGCAGCGCGTCTTCAAGGCCGCGCTGACGATGAACATCTCGATGCTGGAATTGCAAGGCCAGTTGGCGGTGCAGGCCGAGCCGCCCACGCCCGAGCAGCGCGACGCGATCCGGGCCCACCCCGAGATCAGCCGCCGCATGCTGGAGCTGTCGGGCGTGGCCGACGCCGACTGGCTCACTGCCGTCGAGCAGCACCACGAGGCCCCGGACGGCAGCGGCTATCCGCACGGCCTGCGCCAGACCAGCGACATCGCGGCCCTGGTGCGCCGGGCCGACATCTACACCGCCAAACTCAGCCCGCGCAAAGGCCGCGACGCGGTGAGCGCCGACAAGGCTGGCCGGATGATGTTCATGCAAGAGCCGGGGCACCCGATGACGGCGGCGCTGGTGAAAGAGTTTGGCGTCTACCCGCCGGGCTGTTTTGTGCGGCTGATGTCGGGCGAGACCGGGCTGGTGGTCAAGCGCGGGCCGACCGTGATGACGCCGATCGTCGCGGTGTTGACCTCGTCCCACGGCGCCTGCCTGGCGCAGCCGCTGCGCCGCGACACGGCACAGCGCGAATACGCCGTGCACTCGGTGCTGGGCGCGCATGCCAGCGGGCTGCGGGTGTCGCCCGAGATGCTGATGGCGGTGGCGGCTTGAGCGCTGAAATCTGATTTCGTCGCCATTGACAGGCTGACAAGAATAATCTCAGGCCAACGCGAAAAACGCTCGTCTGCATCGAGCAGGTCTGAAACTACTTTGCCCGGCGCCTGCGCGGAACTGCAATTGGATGACTTGGCTGATAAGCCTTCAGCCCTTGATCACCTGTCAATATTTGAACATGAATGCCGGCCACTGCGTAGTATTCAGCGACAGCTTTGATAGTCGCGTCTCCGATACTCATACCCGCAGCGGCCAATGACGGCCACGTATCAGCAAGCTGCCGCAAACCTTGTGGCTCCCAAAGCGCTGATTGATCGCTGAACGCGGCCCAAGGGCTTTCAGAATTGGCCGCTGAGCGCAGATGCTGGCCGAGGGCCAGCGCCAATGAAAACCTGTCCCCGGTGCAGTTTGCAATGTGATTTCCGGTCTCGATCAAAGTGGCAATTGGCAATACAAATATACTGCCACGCGCCTCCTCGGATTTGAGCAATCGATCAATTCGGTCATGGCTCCAGCGATCATCAGCGGGGCCAGCGGTATCTTTACCTGGAATCTGCAACCAGCAGCAAAGAATGGAAGTATCAAGGACGAGAACACGTTTAGCCATCGCTCTTGGACAGCGCCGTATCAAAATCGAATGATTGCTGGAAATATTTCTCGATCAAGCCTTTACTGGAAAGGCGACCGAGCGACCCTTGCGCCAAAAGTTTTGGCAATTGTTTGATATCTTCCAACAGCGTCAATACGCTGTGACCCGTGCGCCGATCCCGATGCGCGACCGTGATGAATGGGACCATTTCAGGGCCCATGGCATCCAGCAATGCAGGGTTATGCGTGGTCGCCAGAACATCTACGCCGCGCTGCGCCCCGACCGTCTTCAACATATCCAAGAGCATATTTGCTCGCGACGGATGCAGGCCGTTGTCCACCTCCTCAATGACAAGTAGACTACCTTGCGGTCGAGTAAGCAAAGCCGTCAAAATGGCGAGAAAACGCAGTGTGCCATCGGACATTCCGCGCGCGTCAACTGTAGGCGGTTCGCTATTGTCAAGCCAGTTCTCTTCGCTGTACAGCATGGCGTCAGACTTGAATCGTCCTACCGTTTCGGCATATACCCTTCTAATATCTCGCTCTGGCAGTCGCCCTGCGTATTTTGTCAGAACCTCTTCTATTTCTCGTTGTTTTGGCTCGGGCAGGGCAGCAATCACCCCGGCTATGTTTTTTGCATCAGCGTCGAGGCGGTCTGCGAGCGGAGAGTATCCGCGCATGTGCGACGGAATCGGATCTAAAATGAAAATCTCACGGAGAGACGCAACAACTGCGGCCACCCCGTCCTGGATTTCTTGTCGTAGTTTTTGTCCCACCAGTTGAAAAAGAACGGGTTGTGACCGACCAACTTCTCTGCGCGTCCCCTGCTTTTCATTGTAAAGGCGGGCAATGATGGTCGGTGAAGATTCAGCGCAATGGTCAGTACGAAATATCTTTATGGTGCCAACGGCAGTTCTTCTTTTGCCGTCTTTATCAGACCGATACCGAGTGCGAAAAAGTTGCTCTGCGCTGACATCGCAACGGCTATCGGTGACACAGCATTCCAATCGATATTTGTAGTCGATCAACTCGTCAGCCTTGCATACTACGCCTAGCGCGAAGCTTGCGCCGGGTCGCCGGGCGGCCCATTCCACGCCACCTCGCAATGCGGCCAGCGCGCCATCTCCTTGCAGTGCAGAAGTGAGCATCGCGCCCGTCGCGACTCGATTTAACAGCGAGAATGCATCTAGTGCGTTCGATTTTCCGCTTGCGTTGGTACCGATGATGACGGTTAGCGGATCAATTTGAAGCGTCGACGATTCGTAGCTTTTCCAGTTTTCGAGAATAAGCTGGGTAATCATGCGATATCCCTAATTCTGTTGAAGCGTGTCAATTGGGTCATCTCCCGAGCGCACCCCAAAAGCCGCCAGCGCCGGCCCGGCCAGGCGGCAGATGCGCCACTCGGGCAGCACCGCAGCGCCCATTTTTTGATAGAAGCGGATGGCGTTTTGATTCCAGTCCAGCACGCTCCAGTCAAACCGGCCGTAGCCGCGCGCCACCGCCAGCGCGCCGAGGTGGCTGAGCAAGGCCTTGCCGATGCCGGCGCCGCGAAACGCCGGCTGCACATACAAATCCTCCAGGTACAGCCCGGGCTGGGCTAAAAAGGTGGAGAAGTTGGTGAAGAACAGCGCGAATGCCACCACCTGGCCGCCGGCCTCGGCCAGCACCGCCTCGGCCACCGGCCGCTCGCCAAACAGGTGCGGCGCCAGCGTGGCGGGCGTCAGCCGCAGCAGGTGGGCCAGGTGCTCAAACTCGGCCAGCTCGGTGATCAGGCCGACGATGGGCGCCACATCGTCGGGCTGGGCCGGGCGCAGTTTGAAATCGATCATCGGCGGATTCTGGCATTGCCGGCGCCGGCCGCGCCCGGCTTGTCGCCGCACCGACAGCCTGCTGTGCAGCGCGCGCCCTACAGTGCGCCGATGACCGCTTACACCGTCCGCCGCACGCCGCACAGCCGCCACCTGCCGGTGCGCGGCCTGCGCTACCACCTCACGCAGTGGGGCCAGCCCGCAGCGGGCCGCCCGCTGCTGCTGATGCTGCACGGCTTCATGGATGTGGGGGCGTCGTTCCAGTTTGTGGTGGACGCGATGCACGACGGCCGCTGCATCGTCGCGCCCGACTGGCGCGGTTTTGGCCTGACCGATTCGCCGGCCGCCGACAGCTACTGGTTTGCCGACTACCTGGGTGATCTGGACGCGCTGGTGGATGCGCTTTCACCGCAGGCGCCGGTCGATCTGCTGGGCCACAGCATGGGCGGCAATGTGGCGATGACCTACGCCGGTGTGCGGCCGCAGCGGGTGCGCCGGCTCGTCAACCTGGAGGGCTTTGGCCTGCCCGACCACCCGCCGGCCGAGGCCGCAAAACGCCTGGCCACCTGGCTGGACGGGCTGAAAACCGCGCCGCGTCTGAAGCCCTACGCCAGCCGGGCCGATGTGGCGCAGCGGCTGCGCCAGAACAACCCGCGGCTGGCCGACGACAAAGCGCAGTGGCTGGCCGGGCACTGGGCGGCGCCGCAAGCCGACGGCACCTGGCAGTTGCTGGCCGACGCCGCGCACAAACGCATCAACCCGGTGCCCAACCGGGCCACCGAGGCGATTGCCATCTGGTCGGCCATCAACGCGCCGTTGCTGTGGGTGCAGGGCGCCGGCAGCCGGCTGGACGGTTATTGGGGCGGCCGCTACACCCACGCCGAGTTTCAGGCCCGGCTGGCCCATGTGGCCGATGTGCAGCAAGTGCTGCTGGACGACGCCGGCCACATGCTGCACCACGACCAGCCCGAGGCGCTGGCCCGGGCGCTGGACCGGTTTCTGGACGCGGCGCCGGTTTGAGCGCGCCGGCTTAAAGCAGCGCGCCGGGTGCCGCCCGGCGCAGCGCGCTGACCAGGGCTTGCAGCCGGGCGCGCTGCGCCGGGCTGGCGCCGGGCTGGCGCAGCAGCGCCGCCCAGCAGGCGGCGGGCGGCAAGGCCGCAGCCGGCGCCACGCCCCGGCTGTCCATCGTGGCCTTGAGCGCCTGCAGTTTGAGCTGGCGCCGCGCGACCTGCTGGTCGGGTGTGGCCGGCAGGTCGAGCGCCATTTCGATTCGCAGCAAACCGTCGTCCAGTGCCGCCGGCGCTGCCGGGCCGCCGCCCAACGGCGCCGACCAGCGCTGGGCCAGGGCCTGCGCCCAGGCCGTCGGCAGCGCGCTGGGTGCGGCCAGCGCATCGGCCCAGCGTCGGGCCAGATCGGCCGCAGCGGCGTCGGCCGCCGCAGCGGCGTCGGCCGCCGCAGCGTCGCCGGCAGCGGCGTCGGCCGCAGCCGTGCCGCCGGCTTCGCGCGCGTCACACAGCGCCAGCCGGGCGGCCAGCGCGTCGCAACCGGCCTGCCAGCGCTGGATGCTGGCAGCGGCCAGGCGTTGCAACGCGGCGCTGCGCGCGGCCCGGAAGCGCGACTCCACAGCGGCCAGCGCCGCCCGAGGCAGCTCACCACCCTGGCGCCACTGGCGGTCGATCTCGGCCAGCGTGCGCTCGATGGCGGCCGGTGCGCTGTCGGGCGCGCTGTCGGCACTGCTTTCTGCCCGGCTGTCAGCCGGGTTGTCGGCCAGGTTGTTGGCCGGGTTGTCTGCCGGGTGATCGGCCGCGCTGTCCGTCGGATGATCGGCTGCGCCGTGGGCCGGGCTGGCGGCGGCGGGCTGGCCCAGGCGCTGTAGCCGGGCCAGCAGTGCCTCGGCCGCCGCCAGGTTGGCCGCCAGCTCGCCGTCGCGGGCGCTGAGCGCGGCGTCGCGCTGCGCAAACACCGCGTCACTGGCGGCCTTGAAGCGGGCCCACAGCGCGTTTTCCACCGCCCGGGCCAGTGGCAGGCGGCGCGCCTGCTGCTGCCAGTCGGCCTGCAGATCGCGCAGGCGCTGGCCGGCGTCGCGCGGGTCGGCGGCGCGGCCGGCCACTGGCAACAGCGCCTCGGCGCGGCCGATCAACTGCGCACGCACCGCCTCGGCGGCCTGGCGGGCTTGCTGCAGCGGGGCCTCGATCCGGCCCAGGCTGTCACGCCAGTGCTGCTGCAAGCCGGCGCGCGCGGCATGCGGTGCGGTGTGCTCCAGCGGGCCGAGCTGGCGCCAGGCGGTGTGGAACTGGTCGAGTGCACGCAGCGGCTCTTTCCAGTCGGCGGGCGTGGCAGCGCCGAGGTCGGTTGCGCCGGGGTCGGCCGGGCTGACGGCAGGGGCATCGGCGGCAGCCGGATCAATCGTGGTCTGGGCGGTGGTGGTCGGGGCGGCGGCATTCGGGCCGGTGGCCACTGGGCCCGGGACGGCGGCGGCCACGGGCAAGCGCACACTGTCCAGCGTGGCCAGCAACGCTTGCCGGGCCAGCAGGTTGTCGTGCCGGGCGGCGTTCAACAGCGCCTGCTGCGCGGCCACCGGCTGGTAGGCGGTGACCAGCGCCGCATCGAAGCGCTGCCACAGCGCGGGGCTGGCTGCGGCGCCCAGGCCGTCCAGCGCCTTCCAGCGCTTGCGCAGGCTGTTCAGGCTGTCGGCATGGGCTTTCAGGTGCAGCTTGGGGGCCGGGATGCGCACGAAGGCAGCGGTTTCACCAGCTTTGGCGGCCTCGTCACCTTGGGCGGCTTCGGCAGCTTCGGCGGCGTCGGCGGCTTCGGCAAGCGTGTCGGATTCAGGCGGTGTTGCGGGTGTGGCCGATGTTGTGGCCGATGTTGTGGCCGATGTTGCGGCGGATGACGCGGCAGGGGCTGCGGCGGGTGCGGCGACGGTTCGTGGGGCGGGCTCGGTGGCAGCGGCTGCGGCGGGTCGTGTGGCGGGTGCGGTGGCGGGTGCGGTGGCGGCCCGTGTGCGCCGGGCCAGCGCCTCGGCTTCGTCCACCAATTCATCCCGGGCCCGGCTGCCGCCCCATTGCTGCCAGCTTTTCAAGCGCGCCTGCTCGGCTTGCAGCGCCTGCCGGCGGCTGCGCAGCGCGTCGGGCAGCTTGAGACCGGCCAGCGTGTCGAGCAGCGCGTCCAGCGCCCGCAGCCGCTGCGCCAGCGCGCCGAGTTGGCCGTCGCCGGCGGCGGCTTCAGCCTGTTGCAGCAGGGTGTCCAGCGCCTGGCGCTGATCGGCCGGCAGCGGCCCGTCCGCCCGGCGGGGTGGCGGCGGCACTGGCAGCGGCACTGGCGGCTCAATGGGCGGTGCCAGCGGCGCCGCAGCCGGCGCGTCGGCAAGCAGCAGCGCATCGGGCGGCGCGGCCGGCGCTTGCCGGGCCAACTCGGCCCGCTCGGCCCGCTCGGCCAACTCGTTCAACGCGGTCAACTCGGCCCGTTTGGCCAACTCGGCAATTCGGCCGTCGGCCGCCGCCGCCGTTGGCAGCGCTGCCTCCACCGCCTGGCCTAGCGCGGCGCTGCCAGCCGCGCTGGGGCGGGTGGCCTGCAGCGCCAGCAGCAGCGGGTGCAGCGCGGCCAGCGCGGCGTCGGCCGCTGCGACGGCGGCCGAAGTGGCGGCCACAGCGACGTTGGGCTGGCCGGCTGGCGCGCGGCCCGGCGCGCAGGCTGCGCGCCACGCCGCCAGCGCCTGGGTGGCGTCCTGCGTCCAGCGCTGCTGCTGCTGTTGCAGCTCCAGGTGCTGGCGCATGGCGTCGTCCAGGCTGGCACGCACAGCGGCAAAGCGGGCGCGCTGGTCGGCATCGAGCAAGTCCGGGCCGAGCGCCTGCCAATCCCGGTCCAGCGCCACCAGGTGGTTGACCGGGATTTGCGGCTGCGCCAGCAGCACGGCCGCCGCGTCGATCAACGCTGCCGCCCGCACCCGCGCCTCGCGCAGCGCCACGGCCGCGTCCAGCCGCTGTTTGGCGATGCGGTGCACACGGCGGTCATGCTGGCGAAACGCACGCTCAGCCTGGCGCAGCGCGTCCTCACTGGCCAGCGCCTGCACCGCCGCCAGTTTGATCTGCAACAGCGGCGTGGCAATGGCCGCCTGCAGCAGCGCGGTGTCGTCGCCCAGCGCCGCTTGCAGGCGCGGCTGCCACAGCGCCAGTGCAGCGTCGCGCTGGCTGGCCTGGCTGGCGGCTTTGGCTTGCGCAGCCTGGGCCGCGTGGGCCGCCTGTTGGGCGGCCTGCTGGGCCGCTTGTTGCGCCAGATCGGCCGCTTTGCGGGCGGCGGCTGTCGGCATCGCCAGCCCTTTTGGCGGCGCAGCGGCGCCCCGTTTCTTGAAAAGCCAGCTCAGCATGGGATCGCGGTCGGCGCCGCCGGTAGGGTCGATCAATCAGGGGAATGCACGGCAGACCGCACGGCAGGCCGCAGCGCAAGCCGCAGGTCCAGCCGCACGTTACACAGTGGCGCGGGGCGCAGTGTAGGGCGCAGCGCCGCCACCGGCAGGGCCGGTGCGGTGCGAAACTGGCCGCACCGTGCTGCCCTGGCCTGAGCGATGACCCCCCCCTGCACCGTGCTGCTGCGGCTGGCCCGGCTGCAAGACGCGCCGGCACTGGCCGTGCTGTCGCGTGAGCTGATCGAGGCCGGGCTGGTCTGGCGCTACACACCGCCGCGCATGGCCGCGCTGATCCGCCACCCGGAGACGGTGGCGCTGGTGGCCTGCGCTGCGCCACCCATCCAGGCGCTCACCCAGGCGCCCACCCGGCCCCCGGCCGCGCCGCCATCCGCGCCGCCATCTGATACCACCGTGCACGGCTTTGCGGTGATGCACTTTGGCGACGCGCAAGCCCATCTGTCGCTGCTGTGCGTGCAGCCGCAGCAGCGCCAGCAGGGCATCGGCCGGCGCCTGACCGACTGGCTGGCGGCATCGGCGCGGGTGGCCGGCATCACGTCGATCGCGCTCGAGCTGCGCGCCGACAATGCCAGCGCGCTGGGTTTTTACCGCCGGCTGGGCTTTGTCGAGACGACGCTGCTGCCCGGCTACTACGACGACCGCATCGCCGCGCGCCGCATGACGCTGAACCTGGCGCCGGCCACGCCCTGAGCCCCGGGCCGGGCCGGCTTTTGGCGGCCTGCACCCGCACCGTCAAGGCCCCAGCAAGCCGTGCGCCTGGGCGTAGCGCAGCAAATCCACCGCCGTGGCCAGGCCCAGGCGCTGGCGGATCTGGGTCTGGTAGTTCGACACCGTTTTCGGGCTCAGGTGCAGGCGCTCGGCGATCTGGTCCACCGTCTGGCCCTGCGCCAGACCGCGCAGCACCTCAAACTCACGGCCCGACAGCAGCCGGTGCGGCGCCGCAGCGCCGGGCGTTTGCGCGGCGGCGGCCAGGTCGGGCGACAGCACGCCGCGCTCACCGCGCGCCACCCGGCGCAGCGCCGAAACCAGCACCGCCGGCGCGCTGCTTTTGGTGATGAAACCGGCCGCACCGGCGGCCAGCGCCTGCGCCACCATGGCCGGGCTGTCGTGCATGCTGAACACCAGCATCGGCAGCGCCGGCCAGCGTTGCCGGGCCTGGCGCAGCAAATCCAGCCCGCTGCGCCCGGGCAGGCTGAGGTCGAGCACCAGCACCTCGAAGGCGCCGGGCGGCGCGGCCAGCAGCGCGGCGTAAGCGGCGTCGGCATCGGCAAAGTCAGCCACCACCTGCAAATCACCCTCGTCGGCCAGCAGGCGGCGGTAGCCGGCACGCACCACCGCATGGTCGTCCACCAGCACCACCCGCACCGGGCCGGCGGCGCGGCTCAAGGCGCGGCCGCTGCCGGCCTGGCGGCGCCGGGCTGGGGTGGGTCGGCGGGCAGCGCCGGGGGCGATTGCCAGACCGTGTTGAAGCGGGCGGCCAGGCTCAGGCCCCGGCCGCCCGGGCCGGGCTCGAAGCGCAGCTCGCTGCCCTGGGCCCAGACCCGCTCGCGCAGGCCGGAGATGCCGTTGCCGCGCTGGCAGGCGGCGCTGACGTCGGTGCGGGCGTCAGCGGGCCCGTCACTGGGCCCCGCAACCCGGGGGTCAGCCGCCAGGTCGGCCGCCAGGTCAGCGACCAGGCCGGCGCCCAGATCAGCCGGCAAACCCGGCAGGCCGATGCCGTCGTCGGTCACCGACCAATCGATCTGCACCGGCGCGCCCGGCCGCAGCGGGCCGTCGCCCTGGCAGCGCAGCCGCAGCACGGCCTGCCCGGCCCGGGCATGGCGGGCCACATTGGTCAGCGCTTCCTGGCTGATGCGGTAGAGCGTCAGCGCCAGGGCCTGCGGCAGCACCAGCGCGTCGGCGGCCGCGCCGGCCGGCCAGGGCCGGGACTGGCCCTGCGCGTCGGCGGCCTGCAACTCAAGGCGGTATTGGGTGGCACTGTGATCGGCACTGGCCGCTGCCGGCGTCCAGCCGGCCACCAGGGCGTGCAGCAGCGCACTGATCCGGCCGAGCGTCTGGCCGGCATCGTCGCCGCCCTCGCCGGCCTCGGCCGGGCCAAACGGCAACAAGCGCAACAGCAGCGCCCGGATGTCTTGCTGGATCCACTGGCACTGGCCGGCCATGCCGGCCACCACCGCCGCCGCCTCGGGCTGGCCGGCCAGCCGGCGCGCCAGCCAGGCGGCGTCCACCCGCAGCGCGGTCAGGCGCTGGCCAAACTCGTCATGCAACTCACGCGCCAGCCGGGCCCGCTCGTCCTCTTGCAGGCTCAGCAGTTGCTGGCTCAGCAGGCGGCGCCGCTCTTCGGTCTGGTCGAGCGCGCTGGCCAGGTGGCGCAGCGCGGCAGCCAGCAGCGCCAGCTCATGGATCGGCATCGCCGGCAGCGCCAACACGGCCTGCGGGTTGCGGCCCTCGATGCCGCTGATGGCCGCCAGCAGCCGGCCCAGCGGTGCCAGCGCCCGGCGCAGGTTCCAGCGCATCGCCAGCAGCAGGCCGGCGATGCAGGCCAGCAGCAGCGCCAGCGTACCCAGCAGGTTGACCATCGCCTCGCGGCGCTCGCTCTCGTGCGATGCCGTCAAGCTGACCTGCCACTGCGTGCCGTCGGGCCGGCGCAGCGGCCAGGCCACCGGGCGGGACTCGGGCGCGGCCAGCAGGCGGCGGTGCAGCGCCAGCAGCCAGCGCAGCGGCGTCGGGCTGGGCGGCAGCGTGGCCGGCGCCAGCAGCAGCCGGCCGTCAGCGGCCCGCACTTGCAACAGCAAGTGGCGCGGCGGGGGATCAGCGGCCAGCGTGCGCAGCGCGGCCAGCGCGGCGGCGTCGGGCAGCGCATCGAGCTGGCCAAGCTGGGCCACCAGTCGGACCAGTGTGCGGGCGGCCTCAAACTCGTCGTCGATGTCGGTGTGCATGCGCTGCAAGCCCAGGCCCAGCGCCAGCAGCAGCACGGCGGCGGCCACCGCCACGGCACGCTGCATCAGCAGGCGCGGCAACGCGATGGGCGGCTGGGCGGGGGGCGGGCGGGTGGGGGTGTTCTGCGGCACGGGGGCAGGCGGGAGGGTCAAGCGGATGCGGCACGCCGGGCGCGTGGCTGGGTTGCGGCGGTGGCGGGTGGTGGCGGGTGGTGGCGGGCGGTGGCGGCTTGGCTGTGGGCCGAGGTTTACGACGGCCCCAGCAGCCGGCGCTCCAACAGCGTCTTGAGGTTGCGCCGGCCATCGGCAATGACCAGCACCACCACGTGCTGCCCAACCACGCGGTAAATCACCCGGTAGGGCTTGAAGTGCACTTGCCGGTAGCTGCGCACGCCCAGCGCCAGCAACTCGGGCGGCCAGGCGCCCCGGTCGGGTTGCAGCGCCAGGCCATCGCAGGTCTCCATGACCTTGTCCAGCACATGCAGCGCCTTGCCCGCAGAGTCGTGCTGGGCGATGTAACGGACGATGGCCCGCAGGTCTTGTTTGGCCTGGACGGTGATCTGCACCTGATGGGTCGTCGGCCCGGGCATCAGGCGCTGGCGCCAAACTCCTTGTGCAGCTCGGCGCGCAGGTCCATCACCGCCTCAGCCAGCGGCTGAACCTGGCCCTGCTCGATCTCGCGGTCACCCAGCGCCAGCGTCTTGAGCAGGGCCAGGGTTTCCTGCAGCTCGTCGTAGGACGCCACATCTTGCAGCACCGCACGGGCTTCACCGTTCTGCGTGATCAAGACCGGCTCGCGCTGTGTGGTCAGCTTGTCCAGCATGTCGGCGGCGTTGGCCTTGAGGTAGCTGATCGATTTGACCTGGGTGGCATAGCGCATGGCGGTGGGCTCGGACAGAAGGAGGAAATGGCTGCCGCGAAGACAGGGCTGGTCTGAATATAGTCTATTAAAGGTCTGGCGGGCGCTGCAAACGCGCAAGCCGCAGGACGGCTGCACCGCGCCGCCCAGGCCTTGCTGCACCGCCCTGCCCTGGCCGCCCCGGCTTGGCGGCCCAGGCGCGTGCGACCCGTGCGCTGAAGCCCTGCAGCCATCCCCTGGCGGTCGATACGCTTGCCGATGTCAGCCACGCCCCCGGCTGGCAGCCAGCATCACCAGCGGTGCTGCCAGCGCAGCGACAGCAGCCCGCTGCGCGGCGCGCCGGGCTCAAAAAAGCGCTGGTTGGCGTCGTTGACGATCACGCTGCCGGCATACACCCGGTCAAACAGGTTGTCGATGCGGGCCAGGGCCTCGATCGAATCGCTGCTGCCCAGCGGCAGGCTGGCGCTCCAGCGCAGGTGGGCCAGCGCGTAGCCGGGTGCGGCGGCGCTGTTGCTGTCGTTGGCCAGCGTGCGGGCCACGGCGCGCCACTCCAGCCCCAGCTCACCCGGCACGCCGGCCAGCAGGCTGGCCGGGCGCCAGGCGGCCTCGGCCCAGCCGCTGCTGCGCTGGGTGCCCGAGATGCGGTTGCCGGCGGCCACCGGCACGTTGGCAGCAGCGCAGGGCGTGGCGGTGCAGGTGAGAAAACCGTCGCGGTAGCGGGCGTCCAGCCAACTCGCGGCGGCTTGCAGGCGCAGGCCGGGCGCCAGCCGCCACAGCCCCGACAGCTCGGCGCCGTAGCGCCGGGTGTGGCCGACGTTCTGGAACACCGAGCGCCCGCCGGTGTTGGACAGCACGCCGATCTCATTGGCGGTCTCGGCGTTGAACAGCGCCAGGTCCAGCTCCAGCGCCGGGCTGCGCCACTTCGCGCCCAGCTCGACCTGGCGGCTGGTCTGGCCCTTCAAATCGACATTGAAGCCGCCCGCCGCGCCGCTGCGGTAGGCCAGCTCACCCAGCGTGGGCGACTCAAACCCGCGCGCCGCGCTGGCATGCAGGGCCCAGGCCGCGTCCGGTGACCAGCGCAGGCCGATGGCCGGGTTGACATACGAGTAGGCCAGCGTGCCCGAGTCATCGGGGTTGGTGGCGGTGAAAGGCGTTGGAAAGTGGTCGCTGGTGCGCAGCTCCACCCGGCCGCTGCGCACGCCGCCGGTGACATCCCAACCGGCGGCCAGCGCGGTGCGGGCCTGGGCAAAGCCCTCGGTGGTGGTGGCGCGGTTGATCTCGTCGCGGCGCAGCTTGCCGGCTACGCCCAGCACCTGGGCCGCGCCGCTGCCGCTGAAGTTCTCAAAGCCCAGGCGGTCGTCTTTCAGGGTTTCGCGGTTCACGCCCAGCACCAGGTCGGAGTCGGCCAGGCGCAGCGTGAGCTTGCCCTCGACGCCGCTGTAAGCCCGGTCGAAATCGACCACGCCGCCGCCGCTGCGGGCAGGGGTTTGCGCGCCCACGGTGATGGCCTGCCACTGGGTGACACCACGAGAGCCGTCATACAGCGTGAGCTGGCTTTCGCGCAGCAGGCCGGCATCGCCAAAGCTGTGCCGCCAGTTGACGCCGGCCTGGGTCTGGTGGCTGGTTTTGCGGGTGTTGAACAACGCCGCCTCGGGTGTGGTCTGGCGCGCGTTGGCGGCAAATTGCGCTGCCGTCAGGCCCAGTGCGTCTTGCGCGCGCTGGTGGTGGTCGGAGACCAGCAGCGTCACCGTGTCGGCCGCACCCTGCCAGCCCAGGCGCAGACTGCCCAGGCTGCGGTGGGCGGCGCTTTGCGGCCGAAAACCATCCACATCCAGATCAGAATAGCTGGCCCGCACATCAAAACCGGCGCCCAGCGGCGCGGCCACGCTGAGCCGGCCCTGGCGCAGGCCAAAGCGGCCGGCGTCGAGCGAGACCTCGGCCTGCGCCTGCTTTACCGGCGCCGAGAACAGCGCGATCACGCCGCCCGAGCTGTTGCCGTACAGCACCGAGAACGGCCCGCGCAACACCTCGATGCGCTGCGCGCCGGCCAGATCAAAGTGCGCCACCTGGCCCTGGCCGTCCGGCATGGTGGCGGGGATGCCGTCGGTGTACAGCCGCAGGCCGCGCACGCCAAACGCCGCCCGGGCACCAAAGCCGCGTGAGCTGATCTGCAAATCCTGGGCGTAGTTGTTGCGGTTGTTCACCACCAGGCCCGGCACCCGGGCCATCACTTCTGAGAGGTTGACCATCGGCCCGGCATCGCGCAGCGCCGATGCGTCGATGGCGGTGATGGCAAACGGCGCGTCCAGGCTGCGCTGGGCCCGGGCCGAGCCGGTGACCACCACCTCGTCCGCGCTGGCCTGGGCCTGCACCGCCGTCAGCGGGCCCGCCAGCAAACAGGCCAGCAGCAGCGGGGCGAGGGCGAACGCGGCTGGCAACGCGGGTGAAAACGGGCGCAATTTCATGGCGTCTTTGTAGTTGGCGGATGAACGGATGGACGCCATCAGACCGTCTGTGGCGGTGACCACCAAGCCCGCGTTTTCCCGGCGCTGATGCAAATCAGATCACGGCTGTTGCTTTGGCGCTACACCGCGCAACTGCGGAAGCCGACAAACAGATCGTCGCGGTCTGGCGCGGCAAAACGCCGGGCTTGCGGGTGATGCAGCCGGCTGCTGGCCCAGGCCGACGCGCCACGCAGCACGCGCCAGCCGGCGGCCGGGCCCAAAGCCAAACCTGGCGCGGGCAGCGCGTCCAGCGCCGCCGGGCCGGCTTGCGAGCCGGCCCACAGCGCCGCCGGTGCGGCCACCCATTCGAGCATTTCGCCCCAAACGAAGCCCCGGGCGCTGGCGCTGCCTGCGGCCAACGCCCATTCAGCCTCGCTGGGCAGGCGGCGGCCGGCCCAGCCGCACCAGGCGTTGGCCTCGTGTGCACTGACATGCAATACCGCCTGCGCCAGCGGCAGGCGTTGCAGCCGGCCCTGGCGGCGCGCCAGCACGCCGTTGCCGGTATGTCCGATCTGCTCGACGTGGCGCGGCGCCCGGCGGCCGGTGGCTTGCAGCCACTGCCAGCCGGCGTCGGTCCAGCCGGCGCGCTGGTCATAGCCGCCGTCATCGACAAACTCGGCAAATTGAGACCAGGTGACGGGCTGGGCATCGATCTCGAACTCGGCCACCGCCTGGCGCTGGGCGCCTTGCTCGGCGTCGGGCACAAAGCCGCCCGGCGGCGCGCCCAAATGCACCGTCTGGCCGGGCAGCCCCAGCGCATCACGCCGGCTGCGGCTGGGCAGGCTGGGCCACAGGCCGCTGTCGATCAAGGCCGGGTAGCGCTCGGTCGGCAGGTCAAGCGCCTGCACCAGGCCGGCCAGCGCCTCGCCCAGCCGGTCTTCGTGGTGCAACGCCAGCCGGAAGAAATACAGCGCGTCATCGCCGGGCCCGGTTTTGTCGAGCAGCGCCAGCGTGATGTCCAGCGTGTGGGCCAGGTAGTCTTGCAGCTCGGCCGGCTCGGGCGGGGTTTGCTGCCAACGCTGGGACCGGGTGCAGGAAAGCGGCGAAAACCAGCCATCGGCACGCCGCTCGACCGACGAATAGCGCAGGCCCGCCGCGCTGGCCGCCGCGCCCCGGCCGCGCTGCACATTGCAGGTGATCCAGTGCTCTTGAAACCAGCCCGCCTGGCCGGCCAGCCACCACGGCGGGTCGGCCTGGGCCGGCGCCGCGTTGAAGCGCAGGCCGTCAAACGCCGCCAGCCAGCCCAGCGTGCGGCTGCGCGCGTCCATCAGCGCCAGCGACAGCAGGCCGGCATCGGCCGTGCGCATGGCCTGGGCGCTGTGCACCCGGGTGTCGATGAAGGCGGCGCTGAGGGTCATGGCTTGGGCTTTGCCGCGTGCGGGTGAGCGGGCGAGTCACTCAATCGTTGACCGCCGGTTTGACCAGCGACAGGTGGCTGCCAAAGCGCTTGCGCACTGCGGCCTCGATGCCCGGCGCATCAAGCCCCAGACCGGCCAGCAATTTGGCGTGGTCACCGTGCTCGATGAATTCATCGGGCAGGCCCAGGTGCAGCAGAGGCACACACAGGCCGGCGGCCGCCAGGCACTCACCCACCGCGCTGCCGGCGCCACCGGCGATCACGCCCTCTTCCACCGTCACCAGCATGTCGTGGCTGCGCGCCAGGTCGGCCACCAGCACGGCGTCCAGCGGTTTGGCAAAACGCATGTTGGCAACAGTGGCGTCCAGTTTGTCGGCCGCTGCCAGCGCCGGGTGCAGCAGGGTGCCGAAGGCCAGGATGGCGACGCGCCGGCCGCCGGCCGTGCCCTGCCCTGCCGGCAAGGAGGATTGGCGGCGGATTTCACCCCGGCCCCACGGCAGCTCAGTCAGCACGGCGTCAATCGCTTTGCCGATGCCCGCGCCGCGCGGGTAGCGCACGGCCACCGGGTGGTTCTGCCGGAAGGCGGTGGTCAGCGCCTTCCGGCATTCGTCTTCGTCCGACGGCGTCAGCACGCTGACGTTCGGCACGCAGCGCAGGTAGGCGATGTCAAACGCCCCGGCGTGGGTGGCGCCGTCGGCGCCCACCAGGCCGGATCGATCCAGCGCAAACACCACGGGCAGGTTTTGCAGCGCCACATCGTGGATCAACCGGTCGTAGCCGCGCTGCAAAAAGGTGGAGTAGATGGCCACCACCGGCTTCAAGCCCTCGCAAGCCAGGCCAGCGGCAAAGGTGACGGCGTGCTGCTCGGCAATGCCCACATCGTGATACCGCTGCGGGAAGCGCTGCTCAAACTCGACCAGACCCGAGCCCTCGCGCATCGCCGGGGTGATGGCCACCAGCCGGTCATCGGCGGCAGCCATGTCGCAAAGCCACTGGCCAAAAACCTGGGTGAAGGTGATCTTGGGCGCGGTAACTGGCTTTTGCAGTCCGACCGCCGGATCAAACTTGCTCGGCCCGTGGTAGTTGACCGGGTCGTTTTCGGCCAGCTTGTAGCCGTAACCTTTTTTGGTCACCACATGCAGGAACATCGGGCCGTGCCTGTCGCGCAGGTTTTCCAGCGTCGGGATCAGCGCGTCCAGGTCATGGCCGTCGATCGGGCCGACGTAGGTGAAGCCCAGCTCTTCGAAGATCGTGCCGGGCACCACCATGCCTTTGGTGTGCTCCTCGAAGCGGCGCGCAAACTCATACAGCGGGGTGTTTTTGAGCACGCTTTTGGCGCCCTCGCGGGCCGCGCTGTAAAAGTTGCCACTCATCAGCCGGGCCAGGTGCTTGTTCAGCGCGCCCACCGGCGGGCTGATCGACATGTCGTTGTCGTTCAGGATCACCAGCAGGTCGGCCGGGCCCACACCGTGCGGTGCGCCGCCGTGGTTCAGCGCCTCAAACGCCATGCCGCCGGTGAGCGCGCTGTCGCCGATCACCGCCACGGTGCGCCGCCGCTCGCCCTTCAATTTGGCGGCGTGGGCCATGCCCAGCGCAGCCGAGATCGAGGTGGACGAGTGCCCCGTGCCAAAGGTGTCGTAGACACTCTCGCTGCGGCGCGGAAAGCCGCTGATGCCGCCGAGCTGTTTGAGCGTGGCCATCGCCTCGCGCCGGCCGGTCAAGATTTTGTGCGGATACGTTTGGTGGCCGACATCCCAGACCAGCCGGTCGTGCGGGGTGTTGAAAACATAGTGCAGCGCCACCGTCAGCTCCACCGTGCCCAGGTTGGACGACAGATGGCCGCCGGTCTTGCTGACGCTGGCCAGCACAAAGCTGCGCAACTCGGCGGCCAGCCGGCCCAGCTCACTGCGCGAAAGCCGGCGCAAATCGGCCGGGGCGTTGATGGTGTTGAGCAGGGAGGTGGGCATAGCGGGTGTACTTTTCAACTTTCGCGGTCCACCACCATGTCGGCCAGCAGGCGCAGGTGCTGGGCGTCGGCCAGCGCACTGCGGGCCAGCGCCTGCAGTGCCTGGCGGTGCAGGTCGGCAGCCCGGCGGCGCGCCTCGCCCAGGCCCAGCACGGTGACGTAAGTGGGTTTGTTGGCATGCAAATCCTTGCCGGCGGTCTTGCCCAGCGTGGCCGAGGCCTGGGTTACGTCGAGGATGTCGTCCACCACCTGGAAGGCCAGGCCGAGTGCGGCGCCAAAATCACCGAGCGCGGCCCAGGCGGTGGGGCTGCAATCGCCGGTGACCGCACCCATCAGCACGCTGGCCTGCAGCAGCGCACCGGTCTTGCGGCGGTGCATGTCGCGCAGGCAAGCCTCGTCCAGCGGCTTGCCGATGCTGGCCAGGTCAATCGCCTGGCCGCCAGCCATGCCGGCATGGCCGGCGGCCCGCGCCAGCAGGCCGCACAGCCGGGCTTGCAGCGCGGGCGGCATGGCGCTGGCGCCGGCCTGGGCATCGGCATCGGAATCAGGGGCGGAAATCGGCGTCAATATCTCGAAAGCCAGCGCCTGCATCGCATCGCCGGCCAGCATGGCGCCGGCCTCACCGTACTGCACATGCACCGTAGGCTTGCCGCGCCGCAGCACGTCGTTGTCCATGCAGGGCATGTCGTCATGCACCAGCGAGTAGGCGTGGATCAGCTCCACCGCCACCGCCGCCCGCAACGCGGCTTCGGGCGCCCCGTGCACCGCCTCGCAGGCCGCGCGCACCAGCAATGGCCGCAGGCGTTTGCCGCCGTCCAGCACGCCGTAGCGCATCGCCTGGCCCAGGCCGGCCGGCGCGTCGGCGCTGACCCAGCGCGACAGCGCGTGCTCCACCCGGATCAACTCGTCACGCACCCAGGTGTCAAAGGCGGCTGAGCGCATCAGGCCACCCAGTCCTTCAACTGGCCATCTTCCAGCACCTTGACTTGCGCCTCCACCGCCAGCAGCCGGTCCCGGCAAAAAGCCAGCAACTGCGCGCCGCGCCGGTAGCTGTCGAGCAGGCCGTCGAGCGGCATCTGGCTGCCTTCCATCGCCTGCACCAGCCGCTCCAGCTCGGCCAGGGCGTCTTCGTAGCTTGGCGGCTTGGGAGCGGGATCGACGGCGGGGCCGGCGGCGGCAGATGACACAACAGTTTTCATGGGGCGGGCGCGGCGGCAGCGAACGCACAACAAACAGAGAGGTGATTTTAGTCAGCCGATGTCGTTGGCAAGCCACAGCCGGTGACTACAATCCGGCCTGCGGCTGCCCCTTCGGGCGGCCGTTTTTATCAGTATTCATCACGCCCATCCGCAGGGCCACCGGGTGGGGGGGTTTTTGACATCCTTGCTGGAGATCCTGGGGATCATGTCGAACCTGAGCACCCGTCTCGAAGCTCTTGCGCGCACCCATCCCAGCGATGTGTCGGCCCGCTCGCAACTCTCCGTCACCACCTACTTCTCTGAAGCCTTGTTCCGTCGCGAGATGGAGTTGGTCTTTCAGCATGGCCCGCGCTACCTCGGCCATGCGCTGGCCGTGCCCGAGGTGGGTGATTTTTATGCCCTGCCGCAAGAGGGCGAGGGCCGTGCGCTGGTGCACACCGCCCAGGGCATCGAGCTGGTGTCCAACGTCTGCCGGCACCGCCAGGCACTGATGCTGCGCGGGCGCGGCAATGCCCGGGGCCATAGCGGCGCGGCGTCGGGCGGCCAGATCGTCTGCCCGCTGCACCGCTGGACCTACGACCTGCATGGCCAGTTGCTGGGTGCGCCGCTGTTTGACGTGGATCCCTGCCTGCATCTGAGCAACTACCCGGTGCGAAGCTGGAACGGCATGCTGTTTGAGGACAACGGCCGCGACGTCGAAGCCGAGCTGGGCCGCATCGGCCCGCGCGCCGACCTGGATTTTTCAGGCTTCGTGCTGGACAAAGTGCACATGCATGAGTGCGACTACAACTGGAAGACCTTTATCGAGGTTTATCTGGAGGATTACCATGTCGGCCCTTTCCACCCCGGGCTGGGCCAGTTTGTCACTTGCGGTGATCTGCGCTGGGAGCTTGGGCGCCACCACTCGGTGCAGACGGTGGGCGTGCACGACGCGCTGCGCCAGGCCGGCTCACCGGCTTACCAGCGCTGGCAGGACGCGCTGCTGGCAGTGGGCGGCGGCGCGGCGCCCAAACAGGGCGCCGTCTGGTTGACCTACTACCCGCACATCATGGTGGAGTGGTATCCACAGGTGCTGGTGGTGTCCACGCTGTATCCCAAAGGGCCGCAGAAGACAGTGAACATCGTCGAGTTTTACTACCCCGAAGCCGTGGCCGCGTTCGAGCGCGAGTTGGTTGAGGCTCAGCAGGCGGCCTACCTGGAAACCTGCGTTGAGGACGACGAGATCGCGCTGCGCATGGACGCCGGGCGCAAGGCGCTGGCCGAGCGCGGCGACGACGAAGCCGGGCCCTACCAAAGCCCGCTGGAGGACGGCATGCAGCACTTCCACGAGTGGTATCGGCGCACGATGGGCATGGGGCGCGGGCACGGGTAAGGCAGCCGGCCGCAGCGTGTCCTCCGCCAGGCTGCGCCGGCGCGGTGGGCAACGCACCACCGTTGCGGCGATTGGGCATGATATTCACCGCTTTTTTTGCGGTGAATATAGAACTTGCGGTGAATAGACCCCACAATCTCCGCATGAACAGCGGCGAATGCAACTACATCTGGCAGGCGGCCGATTGGCCGGTGTGGCGCTACGACCTGGCCGCACTGGCCGGCCCGTTGGCTGATGTCAGCCGGGCCCAGGGCTTGCTGATCGGCCGGCTGGCCGACGTGGGCCTGGCGCTGCGTGACCAGGCCAGCCTGGCCGCGCTGACCGACGACGTGGTCAAAACCAGCGAGATCGAGGGCGAACAGCTCCAGCTCGAATCAGTGCGCTCGTCCATCGCCCGCCGGCTGGGGCTGGACATCGGCGCGCTGGCGCCGGTGGACCGCCATGTCGATGGCGTGGTGGACATGGTGCTGGACGCCACCGCGCACAGCCAGACGCCGTTGACTGCCGAGCGCCTGTTGGCCTGGCATGCCGCGCTGTTCCCCACCGGTTACAGCGGCCTGGCGCCGATCCGGGCCGGTGCCTGGCGTGACGATGCCAGCGGGCCGGTGCAAGTGGTCTCGGGCCCGGTGGGGCGGCGCCGGGTTCACTTCGAGGCCCCGCCGGCAGCGCGTGTGGCGGCCGAGCTTGAGCGCTTTCTGGCCTGGGCGAATGCGGCGACGCCCGAGCCGGCGCTGATCAAGGCCGGCCTGGCGCATCTCTGGTTGGTCACGCTGCACCCGTTTGACGATGGCAACGGCCGCATCTCACGCGCGGTGGGCGACTTGTTTCTGGCCCGCGCCGACGGCAGTGCGCAGCGCTTCTACAGCCTGTCCGCGCAGATCCAGCGTGATCGCAAAGCCTATTTCGACGTGCTGGAAGCCAGCCAGAAGGCCTCGCTCGACGCCAGCGTTTGGCTGGTCTGGTTTCTGGCCACCCTGCTGCAGGCCCTGCACAGCGCCCAGCAGACGCTGGACGGGGTGCTGGCCACGGCGCAGTTCTGGCAGCGCTGGGCGCAGACGCCGTTGAACGCGCGCCAGGTCAAACTGCTCAACTGCCTGCTGGACGGCTTTGACGGCCCGTTCACCAGCCGCAAATTTGCGGCCATCGCCAAATGCTCAGCCGACACCGCTTTGCGCGACATCCAGGCCTTGATCGGCTGGGGCGTGCTGCAAAAAACGCCGGGCGGCGGGCGCAGCGCGGCCTATGCGCTGGCCGTCACAGTCCGGTGATGGCCAACGGGCGCCCCGTCAGCGCCCCGCCACCTTGCGCAGCAGCTCGATCAACATCGCGTGTTCGGCCCGGCTCAGGCGCTCAAACAGCGCTTGCTCCATCGGTGCGGCGGCGGCGGCACTGGCCACGGCGATGCGCTGGCCTTCGTCAGTGAGCACCACGTTTTGAGAGCGCCGGTCCAGTGCGCTGCGCTCGCGCCGCAGCAGGCCGCGGGCTTGCAGCCGGTCCAGCAGCATCGTCAGGTTGGGCGCCGACAGTGCCAGCGCCTGGGCCAGCTTTTTGGGCGACAGCGGGCCGTTGGCAATCGTCAGCAGCAGCAGTGAATATTCCACCTTGCGCAGGCCGAAGGGCTGGCCGGCATGCTGATCGAACAGCGCCCCGGTGGTCACCGACGCCTGGGCGATGTGGTAGCCCAGCAAGTTGCCCAGGGCGCCCAGGCTCAGGCTTTTGGCATCGGCGCCTGGCCCGTCAACCGGATCGGCCGGCGGCGGATGGGCGGCGGCCGGGCCTGATGCGGCGTCGTGCGCCATGTCAGCCGGCCGGCGGCGCCTTGCGGGCCGCGCCGAGGTAGGTGTCGATCACCCGCGGGTCACCGGCCAGTTGCGCGGCCGGGCCGTCCAGCGCAAAGGCGCCGGTCTCCAGCACGTAAGCGTGGTCGGCCACGGCCAGTGCGGCACGGGCGTTTTGCTCGATCAGCAGGATCGACACCCCCTGCGCCCGCAATTGCACGATGGTGAGGAAGATCTCGCGCACCACCAGCGGCGCCAGGCCCAGGCTGGGCTCGTCGAGCATCAACAGTTTGGGGCCCAACATCAGCGCCCGGCCCAGCGCCAGCATCTGGCGCTCACCCCCTGACAAAGTGCCAGCCAGTTGCAGGCGGCGCTCTTTGAGGCGCGGGAACAGCGCGTACACCCGATCGATCTCGCAGCGCCAATTCGGCACCCGCAATTTCATCGCCCGGTAGCCGCCCAGGATCAGGTTGTCCTGCACCGGCAGGCTGGCAAACAGCTCGCGCTTCTCGGGCACCAGCGCCAGGCCCAGCATCACCCGCTCTTCCAGCGTGGTTTGCGCCAGGTCCACCCCGTTAAACAGCACCTGGCCTTGGGCCGGCAGCACCGCCATCAGCGCATTCAACAGGGTGGATTTGCCGGCGCCGTTGGGGCCGATCACCGTCACCACCTGGCCTTTGGCCAGGCTGAAGTCGAGGCCGGTCAGCACCTCGGCCCGGCCGTAGCCGGCGTGCAGGTTTTTTACCGTCAAAAGGGGCTGGGACATCAGTGTTCCGTCCCCAGGTAGGCCGCCCGCACCATCGGGCTGGCCTGGATTTCATCCGGCGTGCCTTCGATCAGCCGGGTGCCAAATTCCATCACCACGATGCGGTCGGTCAGGCCCATCACAAAATCCATGTCGTGCTCGACCAGCAGGATGCTCAGGCCCTCGCGCTTCAATTGCCGCAGCACATCGGCCAGCGCCTGCTTCTCCTGGTGGCGCAGGCCGGCGGCGGGCTCGTCGAGCAGCAGCAGGGCCGGGTCGGTGCACAGCGCGCGGGCGATTTCCATCAGCCGCTGCGGGCCCAGCGCCAGGTTGCAGGCCAGCGCGTGCATCTGGCCGGCCATGCCGATGCGCTGCAATTGCGCCTCGGCCTCGGCAAACAGGCAGCGCCCTTCCGCCCGGTCGAGCCGCAAAATGGCCTTGAGCGTGCCCGACCGGGTGCGCAGATAGCCGCCCAGCGCCACGTTCTCCAGCACCGTCATCTCGGGGATCATCTTGACGTGCTGGAAGGTGCGCGACATGCCGCGCCGGGCGATCTGGCGCGACGCCAGGCCGGTGATCGGCTGGCCGCGAAACGTCACGCTGCCGCCGGTCAGCCCCAGCACGCCGGTGATCAGGTTGAAGGTGGTGGATTTGCCGGCGCCGTTGGGCCCGATCAGGCCGACGATGTCGCCGGCCCGGATCTGAAAGCTCACATCGTTCACCGCCACCAGGCCGCCAAACTCTTTGCGCAGCGCGGCCACGTCCAGCAGCAGCTCACCGGGGCGGGGTTTGTCGCGCAGCGGCAGGCGGGCGGCGTGGGCCCAGTCGCGTGGGCGCTGGGCGGCGGGCAGCCACTTGCCCACCAGGGTCCACAGCCCGTCGGGGGCGTATTTCAGCACCGCGATCAGCACCAGGCCGAAGACGATCAGCTCGAAGTTGCCGCTGGTGCCGATCAATTTGGGCAGCAGCAGCTGCAACTGGTCTTCGACGATCTTGACCACGCCCGCGCCCAGCAGCGCGCCCCAGACCTGGCCCACCCCGCCCAGCACCGCCATGAACAGGTACTCGATGCCCTTGTTCAGGCCAAACGGCGACGGGTTGATGCTGCGCTGGAAGTGCGCAAACAACCAGCCCGAAACCGACGCCAGCACCGCCGCCAGCACAAAGGCCAGCACTTTGTAGCGCAGGGTGGAGATGCCCATCGCCTCGGCCATCGTGCTGCCGTTCTTCAGCGCCCGGATCGCCCGGCCGGGGCGTGAATCGAGCAGCCGGGTCAGCGCCAGCGCCGCGCCCAGCGCAAAAACCCCGATCAGCAAGTAGATGCCGCGCCCCGAGCCCAGCGACTGGCCGAACAGCGTGATCGGCGGCACGCCCATCAGCCCGTCGTACTTGCCCAGAAAATCCATATTGGACAGGGTGTAGTAAATCGTCAGGCCCCAGGCGATGGTGGCCAGCGGCAGGTAGTGGCCCGACATGCGCAAGGTGATGGCACCCAGCAGCAGCGCGACCAGAATGCTCAAAGCCACGCCGATGAACAAGGTGAGCCACGGTGAGAGGCCCAGCTTGAGCGCCAGAAACGCCGCCGTGTAGGCCCCCACGCCAACAAACGCCGCCTGGCCGAATGAGGTGAGCCCGGCCACGCCGGTGAGCAGCACCAGGCCCATCGCGACGATGGCGTTGATGCCGATGGTGTTGATCTGGGTGATCCAGAAATCGGGCAGCGGCAGCGCCAGCATGAGCAGTGCAAACAGCGGGAAGCCGAAGCGGTGCAGGCTCATTCAGTGTTCTTCCTGGTGCGGGTCGCGCAGCGACCGCCACAGCAGCACCGGGATGATCGAGCCAAAGACGATCACCTCTTTGAAGGCGCTGGCGTAAAACGAGCCAAAGCTTTCCAGCAGCCCCACGCCCAGCGCCCCCAGCAGCGCCAGCGGGTAGCTGGACAGACCGGCAAACACGGCGGCGACAAAGCCTTTGAGGCCGATCAAAAAGCCCGAGTCGTAAAAAATCGTCGTGGTCGGGCCGATCAGCAGGCCCGACAGCGCGCCAATGAAGGCCGCCATCGTGAGCGTGCTGCGGCCGGCGTTGTTGCTGGAAATGCCCATCAGCCGCGCGCCCAGCCGGTTGATGGCGGTGGCACGCAGCGCCTTGCCGTGCAATGAACGCTCAAAAAACAGCCACAGCAGCACGATCAACAGGATCGAGGCCACGAAGATGAAGATCGTCTGGCCCGAAAAGGTGAGCGGGCCCACCGCCATGCGGGTGTCCCAGAAACTTGGGTTGCGAAAGCCCTCGGCGCCGAAGAAAAACAGCCCCAGCCCGGTGAGCGCGAAGTGCACGCCCACCGAGACGATCAGCAGCGCCAGCGGGCTGGAATCGGCCAGCGATTCATAAGCCAGCCGGTAAATCAACCCGCCAAACGGCGTGACGAGCGCCAGCGTGAGCGCCGCCTGCAGCGGCATCGGCAGGTTGCGCGGCGCCGCCCAGATGGCCAGCAGCGCGATGGCCACCGGGTAGGCCAGCGTGCGCAGCAGCCGCTGGGCCAGCCGGGCCGGCGATTGGCGGTGCTTGACACCCTGGATCACGTCGGCGATGGCGGCTGCCCCGGCCAGGATCAGCAAAAACCACACCGTGCCTGGCACCTTGCCGGTCTGGAACAAGGCCAGTGTGAGTGCGCCAAAGGCGACGAACTCACCCTGCGGAATGAAGATGATGCGGGTGACCGCAAACACCAGCACCGTGGCCAGTGCCAGCAGCGCATAGACCGCGCCGTTGGTGGCGCCGTCCAGCGCCAGGATGCTGGCGATTGAGAAGCCCATGACAGGGAGCGGGCAAACTCAGTTCGCCAGCGCCCAGTCGCCGTTTTTGACCACCCGCATCACACCGGTTTCGGGGCTGTAGCCCCAGTGGTCGGTGGCACTCCAGTTCATCACGCCGTGCGCAAATATCGTGCGGCCCATGCCCTTGATCGCGTCTTTCAGCGCGGCCCGAAACTCCTTGGTGCCGGGCTTGGCCTTCTTCAAAGCCACCGGCACGATCTTCTCCAGCACGATCCCGGCATCGTAGGCATGGCCGGCAAACTGGTTGTGGCTGCCGGCGCCGTAGGCCTTGTCGTACCTGGCGACAAAGTCCATCGCCAGCTTTTTGCTGGGGTGGTTGTCGGGCAGCAAATCACCCACCACCGCCGGGCCCGAGACCACGAAGGTGCCCTCCACATCTTTGCCGCCGATGCGCATCAGATCCTTGGCGGCGGCGGCGTGGGTCTGGTAGATCCTGCCCTTGAAGCCGCGCTCGACGATGGCTTTCTCGGGCATCGCCGCACCCGAGCCCGAGGCCACGATCAGCATCGCGTCGGGGTTGGCGGCGGCGAGTTTGAGCGCCTGCGCGGTGACGCCGGTGTCGGTGCGGGCAAAGCGCTCGGTGGCAATCACCTTGATGCCGTTTTTCTCGCCCTCGGCGGTGATCGATTTGAGCCACAGCTCACCGTAGGCGTCGGTGTAGCCGAGAAAGCCGATGGTTTTGACGCCCTGCTTTTTCATCAGGCCGACCACCGCGTAGGCCATCACGTCGTTGCTTTGCGGCAGCCGGAAGGTCCAGCCGTCTTTGCCCGGCGGCAGGCCCACCGGTGAGGCCGCCAATTGCACCGTGCCCGATTCCATCGCCACATCGGCCATCGGTGCGGCCACCGGGGTGGCGGCCGATCCGATGATGAGGTCCACTTTGTCCTGGGTGACAAAGCGCCGCGCGTTCTGCACGCCTTTGGTCGGGTCGGTGGCGTCGTCCAGGATGATCAGGGTGAGCTTCTCGCCGGCAATGCTGGTGGGCCAGAGCTTGAAGTAGTTCTGCATCGGGATGCCCAGGCCCGAGGCCGGGCCGGTCAGCGGCAGCGAGATGCCCACGGTCACGTCAGCCAGGGCCGGCAGCGTGGCCAGCAGCGCGGTGGCCGCGACCGCCAGGGTCTTGTTGATCGGTTTCATGGTTTGTCTCCTGCGGCTTGGCGGGATCAAAGGCACAGCGCCTTGATGTCTTCGGGGATGGGGATCGCCTTGATCCGGTCCGGGTTGGCGGGGTCGCGCGTGATGAAGGCGCGCACCTCGGTGCCCTCGCACATCAGCACGCCGTCGCGCATCACTTGGTGCCGGTGGCGGAAGGTCTTGGCCGCCCAGTGCTCGATGCTGGTGTGGATGTCGAGGGTCTGGCCGTAGGTCACCGCCTGCAAGAATTTGGTGTGGATTTCCAGCAGTGGCGTGCCCACGATGCCCCGGGTCTTGACCAGCTCGCGCCACGGCGGCACGCCGCAGGCCATGAAAAACGCCAGCGACGATTGGTCCATCCAGCGCAGGAAGTTGGGGAAGAACACGATGCCGGCCGGGTCGCAATCGCCAAAGTGCACCGTCACGCGGTGGATGTGCACGGTGGCCGAGCGGCCGGTCGCCATTGGCTCGGTGGTCATTTGATCGATGGTCATTTGCCCGGTCACCATTTGCCCGGTGGTCATTGCATGGGCGGCACTGGGTCGCCGGCCATGTCAGCGCGCCAGCGCCGGGCCTGCGCCATCGGGCCGGATCAAGAACGGGTCGGCCAGCGCGCCGGCATACATCGCCTCAACCAGCGCCGCGCGGTGTTGCAACACCGCGCGCTGGTTGATCGAGCCTTTGTCGGTGATCTCGCGCTGGTCAATGGCCGGCGGCTCGGCCAGCACATGCAGCCGCGCCACCCGGCTGGCGCTGCCGGTGGCGTCAAGCCACAGCCGGTTGGCCAGGGCCTGGAAAAACGCCCGAACAGCAGGGTGGTGCAACACTGCGGGCAGCGGCGTGCCGTCGGGCATGCCGGCCAGCTTGCGGCATTCGTCCGGCCGGGGGAAGACCATCGCGCCCACATCGTCGCGGTTCAGCCCGGTGATCACCGCGTCTTGCACACATGGGTCACCGGCGGCGGCGATCTTGGCGCGCAGCGGGCCCACGCTGACAAAGGTGCCGGACGACAGCTTGAAGTCCTCTGCCGTGCGGCCGTCAAACAGCAGGCCGAGATGGGGCAAGGCCGGGTCCACCCAGCGCGCCGCATCGCCGGTGCGGTAAAAGCCCTCGTCGTCAAACGCCGCGCGGGTGAGCTCAGGCGCGCGCCAGTAGCCGGGCATCACATTCGGGCCGCGAAACCGGATTTCGGCCTTGCCGCCGGTGGACGCATCTTTCACCAGTTTGACCTCCACCCCCGGCACCGGCAGGCCGATCCAGCCCGAGCGGGCATGCGTGCCCACCACAAAGGTGCAGGCCGGTGCGGTCTCGGTCATGCCCAGGCCAGTGATGATGCGCACCCGCTCGCCCAGCGCCGCCTCGGCGTGGGCGTTGAGCTTGTCCCAGACCGGCTGGCTCAGGCTGGCGCCGGCAAACATGAAGGCATTGCAGCGCTTGAACAGGCTGTCACGCAGCAGCAGGTCGCTGTCCATCGCCAGCGCGATCTCTTCAAAACCTTTCGGCACGTTGAAGTAGATGGTGGGCGATATCTCGCGCAGGTTGCGCAGCGTCTGGGCGATGCCTTTGGCCGTCGGCTTGCCGTCGTCGATGTACAGCGTGCCGCCGTTGTACAGCGTGAGGCCGATGTTGTGGTTGCCACCAAAGGTGTGGTTCCACGGCAGCCAATCGACCAGCACCGGCGGCTCATCGGCCAGAAATGCCATGCATTGGCGCAGTTGCTGCTGGTTGGCGCACAGCATGCGGTGGGTGTTGATCACGCCCTTGGGCGCCTTGGTCGAGCCCGAGGTGAACAGGAACTTGGCGATGGTGTCGGGCGTGATCGCGGCATGCGCCGCCGCCAGGGTGGCGCCGGGCCGGGCCTGCAACAGGCTATCGAAGCGCCGCAAATCACGGCCGGCCAGCAGGGGGGCCGCGTCATCCAGGCCGTCGGTCAGCACCACGCAGACATCGGCCGGCACCACGGCGGCGATGGCCTTGGCATAGGCCGGGCCGCTGGCAAACACCAGCCCGGGCGTGACCGTGGCCAGGATGTGGCGCAGCTTGCCGTAGTCCTGCGAGATCAATGAATATGCCGACGACACCGGCACAGACGGCACACCGGCCCACATCGCCGCCAGCGCCAGCGTGAGGTGCTCGATGTCGTTGTCCGACAGGATGACCAGCGGCCGGTCCACCGACAGGTTCAGGTCGACCAGCGACTGCGCCACCGCCTGCACCCGCTGCAGCATCTGGGCATAGCTGATGGGGCGCCACTCGCCGGCCTTGTCGCGGCGGGCCACAAAAGTGCGGTCGGGCGCCTCCTGGGC
>JANLOP010000135.1:0-25750 GCA_031366635.1 Betaproteobacteria bacterium
GCCGTGCGCAGGGCTCCGCCACCCGCCTCACAACCCGGCGTCAACCCCGCTGCCCAGGCCCAGCGCCGGCAGCAACTGCCCTGTCAGCGCCAGCAGCCGCAGCCGGGCGCCCAGCAGCCGGTGGGCTTGCTCGACCCGGCGTTGCTCGGCATTGAAGCGGCTTTCGCGCAGCGTGATCAGTTGCGCCAGCGTGCGGCGGCCGGCCTCGAACTGCAGTTCACCAGCGCGCACGAGGGTGTTGAACTGCACGATCTGCTGGTCGAGCTGGGCCACCGCCCGCTCGGCATTGAGGATGCGCGGGCCGAGCGATTGCAACTCGGCTTGGGCGCCGCGCGCGACGCGGTCTGCTTCGGCCTCGGCGGCCTCGGCGCGGCGCTGCGTCTCGCTGCGGCGGGCGTTGTTTTCACCCAGCAGCGGGAACTCCCAGCGCGCGCTGATCAACCACACCTGCTGCTGCTCGGTGGTGAGTGCGGGCACGGTGCGGTCGCTCAACTGGCGGCGGAACTCCAGGTCGATGCGCGGCGCCAGCAGGCTGCCGACGGGCCGCACCCGGTCACGCGCCGCCTCGGCGCGCAATTGCGCGGCCGCCACCAGGCCATTGGCGTCCGTGCTGCGCAGTGCCTCGGCGCTGGCCGGTGCCGCCCGGGCTGCCGGCAGCAAATCCACCGGCAGCACCGCGCCCACCTCACCGCCCACCAGGCCCACCAGCTTTTGCCGGGCGCTGTCGTGGTCGGCCAGCAGTTGCTCGTGCACGATCTCGGCGTCCAGCAGCGACGCGGCGGCCTGGGCCGAGTCGGCATCGCTGGCTTTGCCGGCCTGGTTTTGCTGGCGCACCTGATCGACCAGGCGCTGCACCGCCACCAGCCGCTGCGCGGCATGCGGCAGCAGGTTTTGCAGGCGCAGCAGATCGACGTAGACCTCGATCAGGCGCTCGCTGGTGTCTTCGCGGGCACGGCGCACGTCTTGCCCGGCGGCCGAGACATCGCGGGCGGCACCGCGCAGCTCGGCCAGGTCGTTGCCGCCGTTGTACAGGTTCCAGCGCAGCGAGGCCTCAGCCCGGTTGGTGTTGCGGTTCACCGCCCGACCAAACTCGGTCTCCTGGCTGTTGCCCTGGTTGGCGCTGACCGCCAAGGTGGGGCCGAGCCGCGACCGCGCTTGCAGGCGGCGCTGCTCGATGGCCTGCCACAGCGACTGCGCCACCCGCACTTGCGGGTCACTGGCCAGCACGCGGGCCAGCAGCGCGGGCAGGCTCTCGGCCTGGCCCGGCGGCGGCGGCAGCGGCACGGCCACGGCGGGGGCGGCCGGCGTATCAAACAGCGCGCCCAGCACCTCGGCGCCGGTGGGCTCGGCGCCAGCCGCGTCGGCAGGCCCCGGGGTGGCGGCGTTGCTGGGAGCGGCACAGGCCAGCAAGCCGGCCAGCAAGCCGGCAAGCACCGGGCCAGCACGGCGTATCAGCACGGATGGCCGGCTGGCGGGCACGGCGGCAAATGAGGGTCGGCGCATCAACGCTCCTGCAGCGCGCCCTGAAAGCTGCGCAACACGGGTTTGAGAAGGTATTGCATGACACTGCGCTGGCCGGTGAGGATGCCCACGTCCACCGGCATGCCGGGGGTGATGGGCAGCGCCTTGCCGTGCAGCTTGAGCTGGTCGCGTGCGGCGATCAATTGCACTTCAAAATAGGCCTCGCCTTTCTCGTCCACCACGGCGTCGGCGCCCACGGTCTTGACCTCGGCATCCAACTGGCCGTAGGTGGATGCGTCATACGGCAGCACCCGCACATGGGCTGGCTGGCCGGCGCGGATGAAACCGATGTCGGCCGGCTTGATGCGCACCGTCATCAGCAGGTTGGCCTCGTCGGGCACGATCTCCAGGATGGCCTTGCCGGGTGCGGCCACACCGCCCCGGGTGTTGACCAGCACGCGGTTGACCACGCCCTCCACCGGTGAGACCACCTCGCGCCGCGCCGCCTTGTCTTGCCGGCCGCCGATGGTGGCGCCCAGCGTGGCCGTCTTGGTCTGGTAGTCGCTGCGCTGCGTGCCCCACTGGGCGCGGGCCTTGGCGTCGGCCTCGGCGGCCTGGGCCTGCGCCTCGGCCAGGCCGGCGCGCAGCCGGGGCAGCGACTGGCGCGTGCCGTCGATCTCGGTGCGCTGCTGCAGCAGGCGCTGCTGGGCGGCCAGGTAATCGCTGCGCGAGCCGGCGCCCTCGTTGAACAGCCGCTCTTCGATGGCAAAACCCTCCTCGGTCACTCTGAGCGAGCCTTGCAGCGACAGGATGCGCGATTCGGCCTCGGCCAGCTCACCGCGCCGGCGTTGCACCGCCTCACGCACCGACGCCTGGTTCGACCGGTACTCGCGCTGGGCGTCGCGCCAGAGCTGGGTTTCTTTGTCCACCAGCTCGGGTGCCTCGTCGCGCAGCGCCTGGCTGAACTGCGGCACGCCGCCCGTCAGCAGCGCGTCCACCCGGGCCCGGCTGGCCAGCGCGGCCAGTTGCAATTGCCGGCTTTCACCCAGATCGGCCTGGATTTGCGCGGTGTCCAGCCGCGCCACCACCTGGCCGGCCATCACCCGCTGGCCCACCGCCACCAGCATCTCTTGCACGATGCCGCCCTCCAGGCTTTGCACCTCTTGCAGCCGGCTGGGCGGCACCACCGCGCCTCGGCCTTGCGCGGCCACGTCCAACTGGGCCACGCTGGCCCAGCCGAGTGCCGTGATGATGAACAACACCAGCACGCCCACCATCAGCAGCACCACGCGCTGCGGGCCGTGGTCGGGGTCGGGGTGGTGGGCGGCTACCGGCCGCACGGCCAAGGCGCTGCTCATCGGGCTCTCCAGGCGGTGCGCTGGCGCTGGTCATCGGCCAGCGCAGGGTTTTGGGACGGGTTGTGGGGCGGGTTCTGCACCGTGGTCGGCGCTGCCGATGCCACCGGCACGACGACGGACACCGCCGCCGCGCCGGGGCGCGGCGGTGCGCTGTTGGCGGCCGTGCCGGACTGGCCACCCACCGGCCGCACCGTGTCTTCAGCCGCACGCTGGTTCATCAGCGCTTTGAGCACCTCATCGCGCGGGCCATCGGCCACGATGCGGCCCCGGTCCATCACGATCAGCCGGTCCACCAGCGCCAGCATGGCCATGCGGTGGGTGGCCAGCACGATGGTGGTGCCGGCCAGCGCGCGCAGCCGGGCGATGAGTTTTTGCTCGGTGGCCGGATCGACCATGCTGCTGGGCTCGTCCAGCAGCAGCAGGCGCGGGCCGCGCAGCAGCGCGCGCGAGATGGCCACCAACTGGCGCTGGCCGCCCGACAGCCGATCGCCGCGCTCACCCACTTGCGTGGCCAGGCCCTCGGGCAACTGGGCAATCACCTCGTCCAGGCCCGAGACGCGCACCGCCGCCAGCAGGGTGCTGTCTTTGGCCTGCACCCGGCCGAGCTCGATGTTCTCGCGAATGCTGCCGTGGAACAGCGTCACGTCCTGCGGCACATAGCCGATCTGGCGGCGCATCGACAACGGCTCAAGCTGGGTGTTGACCAGCTCGTCCAGCAGCACCGTGCCGGCCGACGGCGCGTACTGGTTCAGCACCAGTTTGAGCAAGGTGCTTTTGCCCGAGCCCAGCTTGCCGATGATGCCCACGCGCTCACCGGCGCGCAGTTTGAGGTTCAGGCCCTGGATCACCGGCGGCTGTCTGGGGTAGGCAAAATCGACCTCGCGGAACTCCAGCGCGCCCACCAGCGGCGGCGCTTTGAGACTGGACTCGGCATGGTCGGTGGGCGCGTTCATGATTTTGTCGAGCGCGCTGTAACTGAGCTTGGTCTGCTCCCAGCGCACGATCATCGTGGCCAGTTGGCTGATCGGCGCCAGCGCCCGGCCGGTGAGCAGGCTGACCGCAATCACCTGGCCCAGCGTCATCGCGTTTTGCGCCACCAGCATGGCGCCCAGGCCCACCACCGCCACGCCCACGCCGGCCAGCACCGCTGCGTTGCTGTAACTCACCCGGGTGGTGATCTCGCGGGTGTGCAGGCTGTTGTGCGAGATGGCCTGGGTCAGGCCCTCCCATTTGCGCCGGCTCCAGGCCTCGGCGCCCAGGGCCTTGATGGTGTCCAGGCCGTTCATCGTCTCGAACAGGTGGGCCGTGCGCTGTGAGCTTTCTTGCGTGCCTTCATTGACACGCCGGGCCAGCGGCCCGCGCGCCAGCCAGGCAATGCCCAGCAGCAGCGGGATGGCGATCAGCGGGATCAGCGCCAACCAGCCGCCGACCAGCAGGATCACCGCCAGGTACAAAAATACAAACGGCAGATCGCCCAGCACGGTGAGCGAGCTGGAGGCAAAAAACTCGCGCACCGACTCAAAATCACGCACCGTGTTGGCCAGCACGCCGCCCGAGGCCGGCCGGCTGCTCGCCCGCATTTTTAGACATTGGGCAAACACCCGCGCCGACAGCGCCACGTCCATGCGCCGGGCGGCCGACTCCAGCAAGTTGCTGCGCAGCAGGCGCATCGCAAACTCAAAGCCCAGCACTAGCGCGGCGGCCGATGTCAGCACGCCCAGGCTGCCCAGCGCGCCGTTCGGGATCACGCGGTCGTACACCGCCATCGAATAAAACGGCAGCAGCGCGCCAAAGATGTTCAGCGCCATCGTGCCCAGCAAGGCCCAGCCAAAGAGCCAGCGGTTGCGCCGGAACACGCCCCAGAACCACTGGCCCGGCTCGGGCAGGGTGTAGAGCAGGCTGCGCTGGTCAAAGTACATCCGGGCGCGCACCGCCGTCCAGCGGCTGTTGGGTACTTCGTCGTCGATGGCCGCCGCGTTGAGCCAGCTCACGCCGTCGATGCCGGGCATGTGGCAATCAAAACCACCGCTCCTGGCCGCCACCACCACCAGCGCCCGGCCCTGCGCGCCCACCACCAGCGCCGGCAGCTCGGTGGGCCGGCGCGGGCCGTCGGGCAGCAAGGTGCCCACCAGATCGGCATGCGACAGCAGCTCTTGCTGCAATTCGATGCCGGGCGCCGACGACAGCGCCGCCAATGCCAGCGCGCTTGACTCCATCGCCTCGCGCAGCCGCTCGGTCTGCACCGCCGCGCCCAGCAGGCGGGCGAGAAACACCACGCAGTCATGCAGCGGCACCGGCCCGGCCGGCATGATGGAGTCGAGGTCGTCGTTGGGCGGCGTGGCGGGGGAGTCGGTCATCGAGGGGCTCATGTCAGCGCGCTGCCACGGTTGCGGCAGGCGGGGTTCGCATGACGCTCAGATCGGCAGGTGGCCTGAAAACTGGTGCCCGCAGTGGCGCCGTGCGGGCTGGTGCCCGCTGATTTCGGCAAAAAAACGCACGTGGGCAGGCCGCGCGCACCCGGGAAGGGCAGACGCGGCCGATGCCGCCCTGCAGACGAGGGCGGCGGCGTGTGCCACCGCCCCGTGCCAGTCAAACCACGGCCGCGTGGTGGTCCTCGCGGGTCAGCGCGGCCAGCCGGCGCATCACCTCACCGGCGTCGCCGCCGCTGGCATGGCTGGTTTCATCGGCCAGCCGCACCTGGCAGGTGCTGGCCATGCCCGCGCCGCCCAGCACGGTGTCCAGCGCCCGGTCGTCGCCCAGCAGATCGGCCATCGTCGGCAGCTTGACGCCGGCCGCCTTGGCGTCGGCCGCCGCGACGTTGAAGTACACGTCGGTCATTGCCACCTCGGCGCCACTGGCCAGCGTGGCCGTGCTGCGCTCGAGGTGCAGGTTGTCCTGCGCATCGATGAAGGGCAGCTCGGTGTAGGCCACCGTCAGGCTGGTCACACCCGCTTGCGCCAGGCTGATCAGCTCACCGGCGTCGGTAACGTGGTTGCTGTTGGTATCGCGCCAGATCATCAATTGGCCGAAGTTGGCGTCCAGGCTGTTCACCAGGCCGTCACCGTTGGAATCAAAACTGGCCAGGTTGGCAAAACCCGCGCCCTTGGCATTGCCGCCAAAAAGCTCACTGATGCTGTCGATCTTGCCGTTGCCATTCTTGTCCACGGCCAGGAAACCGTCCGAGCCCGAAATCCAGCCCGATCTGACCGCGTTACCGTTGCCAAACAAGTCGAACCCGGCGCTGGTATCGGCGGCGCGGCTGATGGTGTGGATGCCGTTGCCGTCCAGATCGATGACGATGGGGGTGATGCCGGCGTCGCGGGTCTGGTCAGACTGGCCCGACATGAGCGTGAAGGCGTCGGTCTTGGTGACGTTGGTGGTGGACCTGGCGTTGCCGGCCACATCGGAATCCACCGCGTCGTTGCTGCCGTAGTCTTTGACCGCCCACTTCCAGTTGGACATGTTGTTCCACTGACCGTAGTTGTAGTGCTGGACGTTGCTCTTGTCGAACAACAGCACATAGCTGCCCGGGTCGAGGTTGGAGAACTGGTAGTTGCCGGCGCTGTTGGTGGTGGTGGTGGCCAGCACATTGCTGCCGCTGGCGTCCATCAGCTTGACGGTGATGTTGCCGATGCCGGGCTCGCCCACGTCCTGGATGTTGTTGTGGTTCATGTCGTCCCACACCTTGTCGCCCACCGTGGCCTTGCGGTAGACACCGGCGTCCACCGTCAGGTTGTGCTCGCCGGCGGCCAGCGTGATCACGCCGGTGGCGCCATTGCCGTCGATGTCGGAATCGACCGCGCGGTTGGCACCCTGGGTTTGCTGGGTGGCGATGAAGCCGGCGCCGGCCGGGCCTTCAAAGAACAACTGGTACTTGCCGGCGGCCAGGTTGTTGAACTCGTAGGCGCCGCTGGCGCTGGTGGTGGTGACGGCGCTGATGTCATCGGCCGTGCCAAAGCTGCCATCGGCGCCCGCACCCTTGAGCGTGACCTTGGCGCCGGCAATGCCGGTCTCGTTGGCATCCTGCAGGCCGTTGAAGTTCTTGTCCTCCCACACCCGATCACCGATCGAGCCCTTGGTGGCCACCGGGCCCAAGCCGGTGTAGTAGGCATCGTCTTTGGCGGTGACCGCCATGCTGCCGGTGATCGCGTCCAGCGCCGTCACGGTGCCGGTGTTTTTGATCGTGCCCGCAGCGGCCACTTCTTTGGCGGTGTAAGTCCAGGCCTCGGTCCGGTCGAGCAGGCCGTCGTGGTTGGTATCGCCTGAGACGTAAGTGACATTGGTGATGCGGTCATCGGTCAGCACCACGTTCTTCAGCGCGGTGTCGCCGGTGTTCTTCACGATGTAGGTGAAGGTCACCGTGCTGCCGGTCATGACTTCCAGCCCCGGAGGCGCATCGGCATCGTAGAGCTGGGTGTCGACGGCCGCGCCGTAGGTGGTCTTGCTGTGGCTGAAGGTGCCGCCCAGTTTGTTTTCTTTGCCGAAAGCGTCGCTGGTCTCGTCGTACCTGCCGGATTCGACGGCGTACTTCGTCTCGGCAACCACCTGGTCTTTGCCGTAGGCGTAGTTCACCTTGTCGTCGCTGGCATTGAGGTAGGCCGACACACTTTCACGCATCAGCCGGTCCTGGCTGCCGGTGCCGGTGGAGCACAACACCTCGTAAATCGACTTGCTGCCACCGCTGAAGTTGACGCCAAACACCGAATTGAAGCTTTCCTTGCCCGTGATGCCGCTCACGTCAGTCCAGCCATTGGGCGTGGTGATGGTGTCCCAGTAACCTTTGTGCTTGCCGGTGGCAACCCAGCTCTGCGACTCGGTGACCGAGCAATTGGACTGCCAGTAGCCAGAATCGGCACCCTCGCCACCGTCGTTGTTGCGCGTGGTGCACAACGTGCTCGAGACGTATTTCTGGACGTCGATGGCGGGCTTGAAGTCGGCCACCAAGCCAGCGTCTATCGTCAGGTTGTTGGTGCAGGCATTGACGATGATCGGTGCGGTTTCAGTCACCGTGGTGCTAGTGACCAGGCGCACGTTGTCGATGATGCCGCCCTTGCTGTCGTCGTCGCCCGTTTGCTCGTGGAACTCAAGCCGGTTGGCCCCGCCGGTGCCGGTGACCGTGAAGTTGTAGGTGGTCAGCGCGGTGGACGTGGGATCGATGGTGGCGATTTTGGCGCCCGCCCACCAGATCTCGACCGTGTTGGTAGCCACCGCCGTGCAGGTGCGATCAGCCAGGTCCACCGAAAGCTGGTAGCTCTGGCCGGCCCTGGTTTGGATGTCCTGGTAGAAACCGGCGGCGCCGGAGCGGTTGGCGTCCAGCTCGGCCACATTGGCACCGGTGGCACCGGTGACACCGTAGCACGAGGCTGTGTTGACCTCCACCACGTCACCATCGCCGGTCCAGCCGGCGCTGCCGTTTTCGAAACTGCCGTTGCTCACCAGGTTGGTCGTGCCGACGATGACGGTGCTGATGGTGTCGGAGTCCAGCGTGTCGTCACCCACGTTCGCGGTGGTCAGCAGGTAGTGGGCCGGCACATCGATGCGCACCTTGTAGCTGCCGAACTCGACTTGGTCAAACAGGTAGTTTCCGCTGGCGTTGGTCGTGGTGATGCGGCTGGTGTCGTCGGCAGTGCCGAAAATGCCGTCATTGCCGGCGCTGACCAACGTGACCTTGACGCCGGCCACGCCGGCTTCGCCGGCATCCTGCACGCCGTTGTGGTTGGCATCCAGCCAGACCCGGTCGCCCAGCTTGATCTGGCAGCTCACCAGGCCGGCATCCACCGTCAGTTTGCTGTCGCCCGAGTTCAGCACCACCAGGTCGGTCTTGCCGGTGGTCTGGCTCGCGTCGCTGTCAACGCTGTCACTGCCGTTGTTGTTGGCATCCTTGACCGTCAGGTCGTAGCCATTGGGCGCGACGAACTGCACGCGGTAGCTGCCGGGGACCAGGTTGCTGAACAGGTAGCTGCCGTTGGCACTGGTGGTCTGCGTGGCCACGACCGCGCCCGCCGCATTGCACAGATTGACTGTCACACCGGCTGCACCCGCTTCGCCGACGTCTTGGATGCCGTTGCGGTTGGCGTCCAGCCACACCCTGTCGCCCAGGCTGGCCGTGCGGTACAGGCCACCGTCGACGGTGTTGTTCGCATCGCCGGCGTTGAGCACGTAGTTGCCGGTCTTGCCAGTGGCGTCGATGTCGCTGTCCAGTGCATCGCTGGCAGCGCTATTGCCACCCACATCCTTGGCCGTGATGACATAGTTTGCCGGGGCCACTACCCGCACGCTGTAAGTGCCCGCCGCCACGTCGAAACCATAGCTGCCAGCCGCGTTGGTGGTGGTGGTGCCCACCACATTGCCGGCCGCATCGCACAGATTGACCGTGACGTTGTTGATGCCGGCCTCACCCGCATCCTGCACGCCGTTGGCGTTCTTGTCCTCGAATACAAAGTCGCCGATGTGGGTCTTGGCCGGTACCAGCTCGCCGAAATTGTTGCCGACGCTGTCCACACCGGCAATCAGCGTGATGGCGCTGATCTTGTCGTTGGTCACCGTGCCGCCGGCCGTGCCAGCGGTGTCCTTGCCGTCCGCGTAGTTGGCCGGTTGGGTCTCGGTCACCGTGTAGCTGCCGGGGCGCAGGCCGCTGAAGTTGTAACTGCCGTCGGGGCCAGTCAACAGCGCGATGCTCACCGCTTGACCCCGATCATCGGTGCCCGTCAGGGTGACGGTGGCGCCGGGGATGCCCGCCTCACCAGCCCCCTTGAGGCCGTCGTTGTTGACGTCGTTGTAGACACTGCCCTGGATGCTGGCGGCCTTGATCTCACCGAAGTTCACACCGCTGGGCACATCACCCGGGTTCAGCACGATGCTGCTGACCTTGTCGTCGGTAAGCACGCCGCCGCTGTTGCCGGCGCTGTCCTTGCCGTCCAGATAACCGGGCGGCTGGGTTTCGGTCACCGTGTAAGTGCCCGGGCGCAGGTCGGTGAACTTGTAGTTGCCGTTGGCATCGGTGGTCCGGGTCTGCGTGATTGCTAGGCCCAGGTCGTTGGTACCGGTGACGATGACCGTGGCGCCGACGATGCCCGGCTCGCCAGCACCCTGCACGCCGTCGTTGTTCTTGTCCTCGAACACCGTGCCCAGAATGCAGGCCGCCTTGATCTCACCGAAGTTGTTGTTCACGCTGGCCACGCCGGCCGGCAGCGTGATGGACGCGATCTGGTCGTTGTTCAGCGTGCCGCCGGCCGAGCCCACCGTGTCCTGGCCGTCAAGGTAGCCCGTGGGCTGGGTTTCGGTCACCGTGTAGTTGCCCGGGCGCAGGCCGTTGAAGGCGTAGCTGCCGTCGGCGGCTGTGGTGGCGCTGACGCTCACCGCTTGACCCCGATCATCGGTGCCCGTCAGGGTGACGGTGGTGCCGGGGATGCCGGCATCGCCCGCGCCCTGGATGCCGTCGTTGTTGCTGTCGTTGAACACCACGCCGGTGATGCTGGCGGGCTTGATCTCGCCAAAATTGTTGTCGTCGCTGATCAGGCCTTGCGTCAGCACGATGTTGCTGATGACGTCGTTGCCGGCGGTGCCGTTGCCGTACAACCCTGCGGTGTCGATGCCGTCCAGCTTGCCGGCCGGTTGCACCGGCTCGGTGACGCTGTAGCTGCCCGGGCGCAGGCCGAGAAAGGCGTACGAGCCGTCGGCGTCGGTGACGGCGCTGGCTGTCATCGTCGCACCCAGGTCGTTGGTGCCGGTCAGGTTGACCGTCACGCCGCCGAGGCCCACGTCCGTGCCTTGCTTGATGCCGTCGTTGTTGTCGTCGCAATAGACAAAGCCGCGAATCTGCGCGCCCACCAACTCGCCGAAGTTGTTGCTCACGCTGTTGTCGCCAGCAGCCAGCACCACGCCGCTGATCACATCGTTGACCGCCACGCTGCCGCCGTTGCTGCCGGCCGTGTCCTTGCCGTCCAGGTAAGCGCCGGGCTGGGTCTCGGCCACGCTGTAGGTGCCTGCCGCCAGGCCGGTGAACTCATAAAAACCCTGAGCGTTGGTCACGGCGGTGGCCGTCACCGCATGGCCCAGGTTGTCCACACCCGTCAAGCTGACGGTGACGCCGCCGATCACCGGCTCAGCGGCGCCGCGCACACCGTCGTTGCCGAAGTCTTCGTAGACATAACCCGACAGCTTGGCAGGGGCGGGCGGCACGGCCAGCAGGCCGGCGTCAATCGTCTGGTTGGATTCACCGACGGCTAAATTGACGATCTGGCTGAACCCGGTCAACACATCGGCATCGCTGTCGACCGTGTCTTGGGTATTGCCGTTGGCATCGTGCGCGGTGAAAGAATAAGTAGGCGCAACAAACTTGACTTGGTAGGCGCCAGCTTGCAGGCCAGCAAATTGGTAATACCCGTGCTCAACGGCGACGGTACTGAAATCGTCGCCGGTCAAGGTGCTGGCAATTTTCACGCCGCTGCTGTTGTACAACTCGACCACGACATTGTCGACACCCGCTTCGCCAGCGCTTTGCAAACCATCGCCATTGCTGTCGTTCCACACAAAATTGCCCAGCTTGGCACTTTGCAACTGCACCACCAGCGGCTGGGCATTGCCGGCCGGATCAATGATGGTGGAGAAAAATGCGTCGGTCGGCAGCACGCCAAGGCCGCTGGCCACGGCCGATTGCGCGGACGAAACCAGAAAATTGATGTCGGGTGTGCTGATGACGTTGCGGTTGTTGTCATTGACAAACAGGTCCAAGCCGGCACCGGCAATCTGCGCATCGGTAAAGCCAACCAGTTTCCAGATGGCGGTCTGCACTTCGCCAAAGTTGTACTGCCCGCCAAACTTTGCATCGGACGTGAAGTTTTGCGACAACAACCAATTGATCTGGTCAACCTGGACTTGGGAAACCGAGTTCAGCCCGATCGGCACAAACGACGCAGCGGTATCGCCGGCAAAGTTTTCAGCGCTGTGCGTGGTCGGTGAGATCAGGATATCGACGAGCGGGTTCAGGCAATAAGCGTCATAACGTCCGTTCGGGATGTTGGGGTCAGAACTGTCAGTGACGTACATGTCGAAGAAACTGGGCGCTCCCAGATCGGGCTGCTGCCCGTACGCTGTTCCGGCGACGTTGGTGGCTGATTGAGTGACGCGAATCGTGAAAGTGCTCATGTGTCTTCAACCTTGAGTTCTGGCGTTGGTTGGGATGTGCGCGGCGTGCGCTGGGCGCTAGCCGCTGGGTAAATTTCTGGCCCCCGCCAACCACATGACGTGGCGACGGCGCGACGAGGCATGACGAAAATCAATGCCGGGCGGAATCTTTAAAAAATAACTTGTTCACAATTGCAAGATTAAAAATACGAAAATACTATCGAAACTTTTTTATTGAGAGGAAAATGACGCGGCGGGCAGCAGAATCGCCGAGATTTAAACTATCTCAACGATTCTGCTGAAACATCACTTCTTGCCAGCGCGCGACAGGCCCACCAAAACCGCCAAGGCAACGCCCACCAAAGCCAAAGAGCCCGGCTCCGGCACGTTGAACCCGGGTGCTGCCAGCGCCAGACCCGTGCTGGCGACAAGGCCCGTGGCCACCGAAGCCAGATACTTGCAGATCGATTTCATATTCATTCCAATCAAAAAATAGAGGGTAAAACGAATTTCGCATTTACTGCGAATATGCACTTATTCCCATTGTTATGAGAACGGTCACTTTCAGCAATTTATGTGCCCAGACGCCAATTTAATACGTATCAATGACTTGCAAATGTTTCTGTCCGGCGATGTCAAGGATATGTAAGAAAGCCCGACAATTTCACACCCTGTTTGCGATGTTCTCCCGCCGTTGGATCGTCGTTTTTATCAGTATTACATGTTACAGCTCTATCCACGATGAGTACAAATTCGCGGAAGTCGAACCCGGAAGCCGACCATTGCCAACAAGTTCACGAAATCGCTGCGTTTGCCGCTGCGCCGCCTGCAGAAGCCATCGGGGCGGCGGCAGTTGTTACAACGCGAGGTTGCAACATGCGGTTGCGGTTGCGACATGCGGTTGCGACATGCGGTTGCAACTTGCGGTTGCAACTTGCGGTTGCGACATGCAGTTGCAACATGCGGTTGCGACATGTGGTTGCGACATGTGGTTGCGAAATTCGGCTTCGGCACGCCGTTGCCAACACGCATGCCGGCCGCTGCCGGTCGAGAGGCCGGGCGACGTGGCCGCCAGGCGGCTGTCGGGCGTTGCGCCGGGCCCGCCCGGGCCATCGGTTTCGGTAGAATCAAGCCCTGTTGTCATGCCGGGTGTCGGTCTAACACGCCTGCCGGCGTGCCGATCTGCAGCAGCAGACCCTGTGCGACCGGACGCATCTTCGACGCGGCTGAACCGTGGCCAAGGCCACGCGGCATGCCGGGCAAGCGCATTGCCGGCAAGCCCCGGCCATCGCATCGCCCCCCTTTTTTGACGAGCGCGCCGCCGCCACGGCGCCCAGTTGCCATGACCGACATACCCACGCCCCAAAAACCTGTGGACTACCGCGCCACCCTGAACCTGCCCGACACGCCGTTCCCGATGCGGGGCGACTTGCCGAAACGTGAACCGGGCTGGGTGCAGCAGTGGCAGGACGACGGTATTTACAAGCAGTTGCGCGCTTCGCGCAGCGGTGCGCCCAAATTCATCCTGCATGACGGGCCGCCGTATGCCAATGGCCAGATCCACATGGGCCATGCCGTCAACAAGGTGCTGAAAGACATGATTGTCAAGGCCCGCCAACTGGCCGGTTTTGATGCGCAATATGTGCCGGGCTGGGATTGCCACGGTCTGCCGATCGAAAACGCAATCGAGAAAAAACACGGCCGCAAACTCAGCCGCGACGATATGCAGGCGAAGAGCCGCGCTTATGCCACCGAGCAAATCGGCCAGCAAATGGCCGACTTCAAGCGCCTGGGCGTCCTGGGGGATTGGGACCGGCCTTACCGCACGATGGACTTTGCCAACGAGGCGGGTGAGATCCGTGCCTTCAAACGGGTGATCGAGCGCGGTTTTGTCTACCGGGGTTTGAAACCGGTTTACTGGTGTTTTGATTGCGGCTCGTCGTTGGCCGAATTTGAGATTGAGTACGCCGATAAAAAAAGCGAGACGCTGGACGTGGCGTTTTTGTGCGCTGAGCCGGCCCGGCTGGCGGCGGCGTTTGGCCTGGCGTCACTCGATAAAGAGGCTTTTGCAGTCGTCTGGACCACCACCGCCTGGACCATCCCGGCCAACCAGGCGCTGAACCTGAACCCGGCGCTTGACTATTCGTTGGTCGATACCGAGCGTGGCCTGTTGATCCTGGCGGCGTCGCTGGTAGCCACCTGCCTGGCGCGCTACGGCCTCACCGGCACGGTGCGGGCCACCGCGCTGGGCCAGGCGCTGGACGGCATCCCCTTCCACCATCCGCTGGCGGCAGTGCATTCTGGCTTCAACCGCTTGAGCCCCGTCTACCTTGCCGATTACGCCACCGCCGATGACGGCACCGGCCTGGTGCACAGCGCGCCGGCTTACGGCGTGGAAGACTTCAACTCGTGCCGGGCGCACGGCCTGAGCACCGACGACATCCTGAACCCGGTGCAGGGTTACGGCAGTTACGCGGCCGACTTTGCGCTGTTTGGCGGCCTCAATATCTGGAAGGCGGTGCCGCTGATCATCGACGCGCTGCGCAATGCCGGCCGCCTGCTGGCCACCGAGACCATCAGCCACAGCTACCCGCATTGCTGGCGCCACAAGACGCCGGTGATCTACCGGGCGGCGGCGCAGTGGTTCATCCGCATGGACGAAGCCACGCCGTCCACCCGGGGCGTGTTCAGCAAAGACAAAGCGCCCAAAACCCTGCGCCAGATGGCGTTGGAGGCGATCGGCCACACCGGTTTTTATCCTGAAAATGGCCGTGCTCGATTGCGCGACATGATCAGCAACCGGCCTGACTGGTGCATCAGCCGCCAGCGCAGTTGGGGCGTGCCGGTGCCGTTTTTCTTGCACAAAGAAACCGGTGAGCTGCACCCGCGCACGATGGCCATTCTTGACCAGGCGGCCGAGATCGTCGAGCAGGGCGGCATCGAAGCCTGGAGCCGAGCCAGCACCGAGGACATCCTGGGCGCCGACGACGCAGCGGCCTACAGCAAGAGCAGCGACATCCTGGAGGTGTGGTTCGACTCGGGCACCACGTTCTGGCATGTGCTGCGCGGCACGCACGCGCTGGCGAATGACGACGCGGCGCAAGGCGACGCGCCCAGCCTGGGCCACCATGACGACGGCCCGGAGGCCGATCTGTATCTGGAGGGCCACGACCAGCACCGCGGCTGGTTTCAAAGCTCGCTGCTGCTGGCCAATGCCATCTACGGCCGGTCGCCGTACCGGGGCCTGCTGACACACGGCTTTACCGTGGACAGCCAGGGCCGCAAGATGAGCAAAAGCCTGGGCAACGGCATCGAGCCGCAGCAGGTGAGCCAGAAGCTGGGCGCTGAGATCGTCCGGCTGTGGGTGGCGGCCAGTGATTACTCGGGCGACATTGCCGGCGACGACAAGATCCTGGCCCGGGTGGTGGACGTCTACCGGCGCATCCGCAACACGCTGCGCTTTTTGCTGGCCAATGTGAGTGATTTCGACCCGGCCACCGACAGCGTCGCACCCGGGCAGATGGCCGAGATCGACCAGCACGCGCTGGCCCGCGCCAGCCAGTTGCAAGCCGAGATCCTGGCGCATTACCAGGTCTATGAATTTCATCCGGTGGTCTCCAAGCTGGGCATTTACTGCTCAGAAGACCTGGGCGCGTTTTATCTCGATGTGCTGAAAGACCGGCTCTACACCAGCGCCCCCGGCAGCGTGGCGCGGCGCAGCGCACAAACCGCGCTGTGGCACATCACCCAGGCCATGCTGCGCTGGATGGCGCCGTTTTTGAGCTTCACCGCCGAGGAGGCCTGGGCGCTGTTTGCGCCCGGCCACGGCACGATTTTCAAGCAGACGTATTGGCCGCTGGTCACGCCCGATGCGGCGCTGCTGGCCAAGTGGGCCGCCATCCGCGAGGTGCGCGAGGCGGTGAACAAGGCGATTGAAGACGTGCGCCGGGCCGGTGGCGTGGGCGCGTCACTGCAAGCCACTGTCGTGGTGACGGCGCCGCCCGAGACGCATGCGCTGCTGGCCTCACTGGGCGATGCGCTGAAATATGTGTTGATCACCTCGGCCGCCACGTTGCTGGAAGGCGACGCGCTGGCGGTGGCGGTGAGCCCAGCCACCGCGCAGAAATGCGAGCGCTGCTGGCACTACCGGGACGACATCGGCGGCGATGTGGCGCATCCGACGATTTGCGGACGCTGCACGAGCAATCTGTTTGGCGAGGGCGAGGATCGGGCCATCGCCTGATGCGGGGCGTTGGCGGCGGGGATCACGAAGGTGACGCCCGCCCGCCGACGCACAAATTAGCATCGGGCGCATGCCCTTCAAAAAGCTGTTGATCACCAACCGGGGCGAAATCGCGGTGCGCATCCTGCGCGCTGCGCAAGACCTTGGTCTTGCCACGGTGGCGGTGTTTTCACACGATGACGCCGGCGCGCTGCACTGCATGCTGGCCGACCAGGCCGTGGCCCTGCAAGCCACCGGCCCCGCCGCCTACCTCGACCGCGCGGCGCTGATCGCCGTCGCCCGCCAGCACGGCTGCGACGCCGTGCACCCCGGCTACGGCTTCTTGAGCGAGCGGGCCGACTTTGCTCAGGCTTGCGCCGACGCCGGCCTGGTCTTCATCGGCCCCACGCCCGCCCAACTGGCGCTGTTTGGCGACAAGGCCAGTGCCCGCCAACTGGCGGCCGAGCACGGCGTGCCGCTGCTGCCCGGCACGGCCGCCGCCAACCTGGCCGAGATCGAGGCGTTTTTTGCCGACCAGCGCCGGCATGACCCGCATGGCGGCGTGATGCTCAAGGCGGTGGCCGGCGGTGGCGGGCGCGGCATGCGGGCGGTGACGGATCCGGCGGCGCTGCCAGAGGCCTACCGCCGCTGTGCCGCCGAGGCGCTGGCCGCCTTTGGCGTGGCGGCGGTGTACGCCGAAAAGCTGATCCCGCGCGCCCGCCACCTGGAGGTGCAGGTGATCGGCGACGGCCGCCAGGTGATGGTGCTGGGTGAGCGTGAATGCACGCTGCAGCGGCGTTTTCAAAAGCTGGTGGAGATCGCGCCCAGCCCGAATCTTGACCCGGCGCTGCGCGAGCGGCTGCTGACAGCCGCGCTGACGCTGGCCCGGGCCACCGCCTACCAGAGCCTGGGCACCTTCGAGTTTCTGCTCGATGACCGATCAGTCGATCAGCCCTTCGTCTTCATCGAGGCCAATCCGCGCCTGCAGGTCGAGCACACCGTCACCGAGGAGGTGACCGGTGTCGATCTGGTGCAGGCCCAGATCGGCATTGCCGCTGGCCGCAGCTTGGCCGCGCTCGGGCTCGACCCGGCGCACCCGCCCCCGGCGCGGGGTTTTGCGGTGCAGTGGCGAATCAATGCCGAGACGCTGGACGCGGCCGGCCAGGCGCGCCCGGCCAGTGGCCGGATCACCCGCTGCGACCTGCCCAGCGGCCCAGGCGTGCGGGTGGATAGCCATGCCCGGCTCGGCCTGGCACCGTCGCCGCACCACGACAGCCTGCTGATCAAGCTGATCGTCAGCCACCGCAGCGGGGTGTTTGGCGATGTGCTGCGCCGATCACAGCGCGCACTGGCCGAATGCCGGCTGGAAGGCCTGGCCAGCAACCTGCCGCTGCTGCGCGCCCTGGCGGCCGATGCGGCGCTGCAACACCACACCGTGCACACCCGATGGCTGGAAGAAAACTGGCCGCATTTGCAAACCCGGCTGGCCGCGTTTACCGATACCGATACCGATACCGATACCGATACCGATACCGACGCCCACTCCGCTGCCGCTGCCGCGGCCCACGCCACCGCCCACGCCCACGCCACGGCGGCGGCTGCGGCCAGCGCCGCTGACGCCAGCGTGCCGGCGGGCCAGACCGCCCTGCGCGCGCCGATGGCCGGCCGGCTGGTGCAGTTCAACGCGACGCCGGGCGACAGCCTGGCCGCCGGCACCGAGGTGCTGGTGCTGGAGGCCATGAAGATGCAGCACGGCATCACGCTGGCCAGCGCCGCCCGCATCACCGCGCTGGCGGTGGCCCCCGGTGACTTTGTCGCCGAAGGCCAGGTCTTGCTGCTGCTGACCCCGGTGCACGATGCGCTGGCCGCCGCCGCCGAGGCCCGGGCCCACGACCCTGACCACATCCGCCCCGACTTGCAAAAGGTCAGAGCCCGAGACGCGCTGCTGCAAGATGCCGCCCGGCCCGCCGCCGTGGCCCGGCGGCATGCCGCCGGCGGCCGCACCGCGCGCCAGAACGTCAACGATTTGTGCGACGCCGGCAGCTTTATTGAGTACGGCGGCTATGCCATCGCTGCGCAAACGCGGCGCCGGTCGCTCGACGATCTGATCCACAACACCCCGGCCGATGGCATGGTCAGCGGCATCGGCGCGGTCAACGGTGCCGAGCACGGCCCCGAGCGCAGCCGCTGCGCGGTGATGGCCTATGACTACACCGTGCTGGCCGGCACCCAGGGCTGGCGCAACCACCACAAAAAAGACCGGCTGCTGGGCCTGGCCCACCAGTGGACGCTGCCCACCGTGCTGTTTGCCGAGGGCGGCGGCGGGCGGCCCGGCGATGTCGACATGCCCATCGTGGCCGGGCTGAACAACCATACGTTCTCCCAGTTCGCCGCGCTCTCGGGCAAGGTGCCGGTGGTGGGTGTGGTGCATGGCCGGTGTTTTGCCGGCAATGCCGCGCTGCTGGGCTGTGCCGACGTGATCATCGCGACAAAGGCCGCCAACATCGGCCTGGGCGGGCCGGCGATGATCGAAGGCGGTGGCCTGGGCCTGTTCCGGCCCGAGGAGATCGGCCCGGCCGCCGACCTGCACCACAACGGCGTGATCGACCTCCTGGTGGCTGACGAAGCCGCAGCCGTCGCAAGCACCAAACAGTACCTCGGCTACTTTCAAGGCCGCCACCGCACCTGGACGGCCGGTGATGCGCGCACGCTGCGCCACCTGGTGCCCGAGAACCGGCAGCGGGTGTATGACATGCGGGCGGTGATCCATGCGCTGGCCGATAGCGCGTCGGTGCTGGAGCTGCGCGCCGGCTTTGGCGCCGGCATGCTGACCGCGCTGGTGCGCATCGAGGGCCGGCCGCTGGGCCTGTTTGCCAACAACCCGCACCACCTGGGCGGCGCGATCGACCCCGACGGCGCCGACAAGGCCGCCCGTTTCATGCAACTGTGCAATGCCCACGGCCTGCCGATCTTGAGCCTGTGCGACACGCCCGGCTTCATGGTCGGGCCCGAGGTCGAGCGCCAGGCCCAGGTGCGCCACGCCTGCCGGCTGTTTGTGGTGGCCGCCCACCTGCGCGTGCCCTGCTTTACCGTGGTGGTGCGCAAGGGCTACGGGCTGGGCGCGCAGGCGATGGCGATGGGCGGCTTTGATGCGCCGGTGTTCACCGTCGCCTGGCCGTCGGCCGAATTTGGCGCGATGGGGCTGGAAGGCGCTGTCAAGCTGGGCTACCGCAAAGAGCTGGCCGCCGTGGACGGGCCGGCGCGCGACGCGCTGTACGCCGAGCTGGTGGCGCGCCAGTACGCCAACGGCTCGGCCATCAACATGGCCACCACGCTGGAGATCGACGCGGTGATCGACCCGGCCGAGACCCGCGCCTGGCTGGTGCGCGGGCTGGCCAGCAGCGCCGCGGGTGTGCCGGGCCCGGCGCCCGGCAGCGGCCAGCGATTCGTCGATACCTGGTAGCGCCGGGCCGGCTGATCGCGGCGATGCCGACGACTGGCCGGCTGTGCCGGCCTTGCTGTGCCCTTGGCCCGGCGCCAGCGGTGGCAGACTTGCGCCCATGCACATGATGATCCGGGCCCTGGCGGCCGCCCTGCTGGCCGCCTTGCTGGCCTGCGCCGCCGTGCTGTGGCTGGCCTTCGAGGCCAGGCCGCTGGTCACTGAAACGCCGACGCTCGATTTCAACGACATCGACCGCGCCAAACAGTTGCTGCTGCGCAACGATCCGCGCGGCAAGCTGCCCGGCATCACCCGCGCGCTGGTGCTCAGCCCACGGGATCTGGAGCTGCTGATGAACCAGGCCGGCCGGCAGTTTGGCGAGCCGCGCGCCCGGGTGCAAATGCAGCCCGGCCTGGCGCGGGTGCAGGCCAGCCTGCCATTGCCCGGCAACCCGCTGGGCGGCTGGCTGAACCTGGACGCCGTGCTGCGTGAAACCGACGGCCTGCCCCGGGTGGCGCGGCTGCGCGTGGGCCGCCTGCCGGTGCCAGCCTGGTTGGCCGCGCAGGCCTTGCCCTGGCTGCTGGACGCGCTGAACCTGCGCGCCCAAGGCGCGCTGGCCCAGCGGCTGGTGAGCCAGGTCGGCTTTGGCGCGCAAAAAATGGTGCTGGCCTATGCCTGGCCCGACAACCCGCAGCAAGACCTGGCGAACAGCCTGTTGGCGCCCGCCGAGCAGGCCCGGTTGAAAATCTATGCCGACCATTTGGCCCGCTTGAGCGCCGAGCTGGCGCCGGCCGGGCCGGTGTCGATCACGCGCCTGCTGCCGCCGGTGTTTGCCCTGGCACGCCAGCGCTCGGCCGACCGGGCCCAGGCCGTGCTGGAGAACCGCGCCGCGCTGGTGGCGCTGGCCTTTTTGGTCAACGGCCAGGGCGTGGCGGTGCTGGTGCCCGATGCCCGACTCTGGGCCCGCGCCCGGCCGCTGCAGATCACGCTGGCCGGCCGGCCTGACACACCGCAGCATTTTCTGGTCTCGGCCGCGCTGTCGGCCGAGGGCGGCGGGCCGCTGGCCGATGCCATCGGGCTGTACAAAGAGGTGGCCGATTCACGCGGCGGCAGTGGTTTCAGCTTCAATGACCTGGCGGCCGACCGCGCTGGCACCCGCTTCGGCCTGCAGGCCGTGCACCACCCGCAGGCCCTGCAGGCCCGGCTGGCGTCCGGCGTGCAAGAGGCCGACCTGCTGCCGGCGGTGGCCGATCTGCCCGAGTCGATGGACGCACGCGAATTTGAACGCCGCTTTGGCGGCGTGGGCGGCGCCGCCTACCGCCAGATGCTGCACGACATCGAGGCCCGGCTGGACCGCCTGGCGTTGCTGGCGCCAGTGGCGGCGCCGCAATGACGCATCACGTCAACGGCGCATCCCCTGCACGGCCAAACCCGCCAACCGCGCATCACCCCGTCAGCGCAGCGCATCCCATCAGCCGCTGAAACAAAACCGGGCGCCTCGCAGCGCCCGGTGTCGTGCCGCCCGGCTGGGCGCGGTCAGTCGCGGGCGTAGATGTCCACGTCCTTGGTCTCACGCACAAAAATCATGCCGATCACAAAGCACACCGCCGCCACGGTGATCGGGTACCACAGGCCGTAATACATATTGCCGTTGGACGCCACCATCGCAAAGGTGATGGACGGCAGCAGGCCGCCAAACCAGCCGTTGCCGATGTGGTACGGCAGGCTCATCGAGGTGTAGCGAATCCGGGTCGGGAACAACTCGACCAGCATCGCGGCAATCGGGCCGTAGACCATCGTGACGTAGAGCACCAGGATGGTCAGGATGCCGACGATGGTCCACCAGTTGCCGCCCATGAACGGGATCGGCGCGGCCTTCGGCGGGTAGCCGGCCGCCTTGAGGGTGTCAGCCACGTCTTTTTTGAAGGCCGCAATCGACTTGGCCGATGCCTCGTCAAACTTGAAGCCGCCGGCCATCACGGTGCCGGTGGGTGGGGTCAGCTCTTGCTCGCCGATCTTGATGGTGGTGCCCGAGCCCGCCGCCACGCTCTCGTTCGAGTAGCTGGCCGAGTTTTGCGTCAGCGCGCGTTTGGCGATGTCGCAGCCCGAGGTGAAATCAACCTCGCGCGCCACCGGGCTGCCCTGGAACGAGCAGGTGGACGGGTCGGCCTTGACGACGATCTGCGCCGTGGCCTGGGCCCGGGCCAGCTCGGGGTTGGCCGCCGCCGTGAGCGCCTTGAACAGCGGGAAGTACGTCAACACCGCCAGCGCCAGGCCCAGCATGATGATCGGCTTGCGGCCGATCTTGTCGGACAAGGTGCCGAAGATCACGAAGAACGGCGTGCCGATGATCAGCGACACCGCGATCAGGATGTTGGCCGTGGCGGCGTCCACCTTCAGTGCGCTGGTCAAAAAGAACAGCGCGTAGAACTGGCCCGTGTACCACACGACGCCCTGGCCCATCACCAGGCCAAACAGCGCCAGGATGACGACCTTGGCGTTCTTCCACTGGCCGAAGGATTCGGTCAGCGGGGCCTTGGAGATCTTGCCCTCTTCCTTCATCTTCTTGAAGGCGGGTGACTCGTTCATCGACAGGCGGATCCACACGCTGACGGCCAGCAGCAAGATCGAGACCAGGAACGGAATGCGCCAGCCCCAATCACCAAAGTCTTTTTCACCCATGTAGCTGCGCACGCCCAGGATGATCATCAGCGACAGCATCAAGCCCAGGGTGGCGGTCGTCTGGATCCACGAGGTGTACGCACCCCGCCGGCCGTGCGGCGCGTGCTCGGCCACGTAGGTGGCGGCACCGCCGTATTCACCCCCCAGGGCCAGGCCTTGCAGCATGCGCAGGCCGATCAAGATCACCGGCGCGGCCACGCCGATCGACGCATAGCCGGGCAGCACGCCGACGATGAAGGTGGACAAACCCATGATCAGGATGGTGACCAAAAAGGTGTATTTGCGGCCGATCATGTCGCCTAACGGGCCAAACACCAGCGCGCCAAACGGCCGCACGAAAAAGCCGGCGGCAAAGGCCAGCAGCGACGCGATAAAGGCCGCTGACGGATCAAGTGCGGTGAAAAACTGCTTGGCGATGATCGGCGCCAGTGCGCCGTAAAGGTAGAAGTCGTACCACTCGAACACGGTGCCGAGCGACGACGCGAAGATGACTTTTTTCTCCTCGCCGGTCATCGGCGGCGCACTGCCGGTCGGCTTCATGGTTGCCGAAGCTGTGGCCATGGTTTTCTCCTGAACCTGTCGATTGGCCCGGACATGCCGGGTGCGCCCGACTGTTCGTGAAGTCACTGACCGCTGTCTGACACGAAGCCCACAAAAACTTAAGCAATTCGCCCACAATCCGCCCCACCCACAACAGCCCGCTCAAGCTCATTCCTCATTGCAAACCGTTGCCCCGTTTTGGCTCACACCACGTGGCACAAGCCTGGGGCAGGTTGGCGTCAGTTGACGAGTGCATGATGTTCGCAGCAGTTCCTGAAACCCAGACCAAAGACATCAAGGAGACATCATGGAAATGAATTTGGCGAGCCGCATTGCGAGCCATCCGAAATACCAGGAGCTGAAGGCCAAGCGCACCCGCTTCGGCTGGTGGCTGACCTTGGCGATGATGGCCGTGTACTACGGCTTCATCCTGCTGGTGGCGTTCGACAAGGAGTTCCTCTCGAAACGGCTCGGCGACGGCGTCATGACGCTGGGCATTCCCATCGGCTTTGGCGTCATCGTGTTCACGATCGTGATCACAGCGATTTACGTCAGGCGCGCCAACAGCGAGTTCGACGACCTGACCGCCGACATTGCCAAGGCGGTGCTGAAATGAGCCGCCCCAGCATGCAAGCCAGCGAAAACTCACGCCGCCTGCTCACCTTGGCCGCGCTGTTCGGTGTGTCCGCCGCAGTTTGTGCAGCGGGTGCCGATCTGGGCCAGGCGCAAAAACAGGCCACCAACTGGACCGCGATCAGCATGTTCGCGATCTTCGTGGTGTTCACGTTGTTCATCACCAAATGGGCGGCGTCCAAGACCAAATCGGCCGCCGATTTCTACACTGCGGGCGGTGGCATCACCGGCTTTCAGAACGGGCTGGCGATTGCCGGCGACTACATGTCGGCGGCGTCCTTTCTCGGCATCTCGGCGGCGGTGATGGCGAGCGGCTTTGACGGGCTGATCTACTCGATCGGCTTTTTGGTTGGCTGGCCGGTCATCACCTTCCTGATGGCCGAGCGCTTGCGCAACCTGGGCAAGTTCACCTTCGCCGACGTGGCGGCGTTCCGCTTCAAGCAGGCCCCGGTGCGCATCTTCGCGGCCTCGGGCACGCTGGTCGTGGTGGCCTTCTACCTGATCGCGCAGATGGTCGGCGCCGGGCAACTCATCAAGCTGCTGTTCGGACTGGAGTACTGGATCGCGGTGGTCATCGTCGGCTCGCTGATGATGGTCTACGTGCTGTTCGGCGGCATGACGGCCACCACCTGGGTGCAGATCATCAAGGCCTGCCTGCTGCTGGGTGGCGCGACCTACATGGCGGCGTCGGTGCTGTGGTACTTTGGTTTCAGCCCCGAGGCGATGTTTGCCGGCGCAGTCAAGATCAAGACCGACCTGGCGCTCAAAGACGGCAAGACCGCCGAGGTGGCGGCCAAGCTCGGCCAGTCGATCATGGGGCCGGGCAACTTCGTCAAAGACCCGATCTCGGCCATCAGCTTCGGCATGGCGCTGATGTTCGGCACCGCCGGGCTGCCGCACATCCTGATGCGCTTCTTCACCGTGCCCAGCGCCAAGGCCGCACGCACCTCGGTGATGTGGGCGACCGGCTGGATCGGCTACTTCTACCTGCTGACCTTCATCATCGGCTTCGGTGCGATCACCTTCGTGCTGACGAACCCCGACTTCCTCGATGCCAAGGGCGCATTGCGCGGCGGCGGCAACATGGCGGCCATCCACCTGGCCAATGCGGTTGGCGGCAACATCTTTCTCGGCTTCATCTCGGCGGTGGCGTTCGCGACCATCCTCGCGGTGGTGGCGGGGCTGACCTTGTCGGGTGCCTCGGCCGTGTCGCACGACCTGTATGCCACGGTAATCAAGAACGGCAAGGCCGACAGCGCCTCGGAGTTGAAGGTGTCACGCATGACCACCGTTGCGCTGGGCATCCTGGCGGTGCTGCTGGGCATCGTCTTCGAGAAGCAGAACATCGCCTTCATGGTGTCGTTGGCGTTCGCCATCGCGGCCTCGGCCAACTTCCCGGTGCTGTTCATGAGCGTGCTGTGGAAAGACTGCACGACGCGGGGTGCGGTCATCGGCGGCTTTCTGGGCCTGATCTCGTCGGTGGGGTTGACCATCGTCTCGCCGTCGGTTTGGGAAGCGACCTTGGGCAACCCGAAGGGCTCGGCACTGTTCCCGTACACCTCGCCGGCGCTGTTCTCGATGAGCATCGCCTTCGTCAGCATCTGGTTGTTCTCGATCCTCGACAAGAGCCCGCAGGCCAAGCTCGACCGCGACGGTTTCCTGGCGCAGCAAGTGCGGTCCGAGACCGGCATCGGTGCTTCCGGGGCATCTGGGCACTGAGAGACTGATTCCGGATCGTTGCGGCAACGCTGATCGACGGGACTGCAGGCTTGACGCCGGCAGTCCCGTTTCAACGTTCGCATTCACTGTTTGCACGCGATGTTGCACACGATGTTGCCCGCCACGCCCAACCCACCGCTCGACCTGATGGGCATCGTCTCCAAGCATTCGGGGCTCAATGCGGCGCAGATCGACGAAGCTGCGTCGCTGGTCGAGCTGCAACGCTTTGCCGAGCGCATCGACACCTTGATCGTGCTGCTGCAACGGGGTGGCGTGAAGGTCGATCTGATCGCCGGCCTGGTGAGCGAGCTGAACGCACGGCTGTTCGCGCGCGCCTGGTCGCTGATCGCGCCGGCCGAACTGGTGGCCAACAGTTGCCTGATCGTGATGGGCAGCGAAGGCCGCGGCGAGCAGATTCTGAAGACCGACCAGGACAATGCGCTGCTGCTGCGCGACGGCTTTTCGGTCGACGGCGTGCAGCAAGTCACCGAGCGCTTCAGCGCCGCGCTGATCGACTTCGGCTACCCGCGCTGCCCCGGCAACATCATGCTGAGCAACCCGCTGTGGTGC